>NZ_CATKQD010000077.1:0-366546 GCF_949768175.1 Pseudomonas sp. IT-P74
TTTTTTTTGCCTGACAAATCCTTACCTGTAGGAGCGCGCCTGCTCGCGATGGTCGTCAACGATGGCGCTGGAAGCCTGACACCGCGCGGTGTTCTTAGGTTCATCGCGAGCAGGCTCGCTCCTACAGGATTCGCGTCCGGTACTGGCTGCTATGCTGGTTTGACCGTGTTGCATCGACGCTGAGCGCCAGTCAAGAGAGAGCCCGTCATGTCCCAATTGCCGTCCCTGAGCCAGTTACGCGACCCCAATGCCTTTCTGCGCCGCCACCTTGGGCCCGATGCCGCCGAGCAACAGGCGATGCTCGACAGCCTCGGCCTGGGCAGTCGGGTCGAATTGATCGAGCAGACGGTGCCGCCGGGCATCCGCCTCAACCGGGCGCTGGACCTGCCCCCGGCACTCGATGAAGAGGCCGCGCTGGCCAGGCTGCGCGGTTATGCCGAGCAGAACCAGGTCTGGACCAGCCTGATCGGCATGGGCTACCACGGCACCCTCACACCGGCCGTCATTGTGCGTAATGTGCTGGAAAATCCCGGCTGGTACACCGCGTACACTCCTTATCAGCCAGAGATCGCCCAAGGGCGCCTAGAGGCGCTGCTGAACTTCCAGCAACTGACCATCGACCTGACCGGCCTGGAGCTGGCCAATGCCTCGCTGCTCGATGAAGCCACCGCCGCGGCGGAAGCCATGGCCCTGGCCAAGCGGGTCGCCAAGTCCAAAAGCAACCTGTTCTTTGTCGACGAAAACTGCCACCCGCAAACCATTTCCGTGGTGCAGACCCGCGCTGAGGGTTTCGGTTTCGACCTGATCGTCGACGCTGTGGATAACTTGAAGCAGCACCAGGTGTTCGGCGCGTTGCTGCAATACCCCGACACTCACGGTGAAATCCACGACCTGCGGCCGCTGATCGATCACCTGCATGCGCAACAGGCCCTGGCCTGTGTCGCCACGGATTTGCTGAGCCTGTTGTTGCTGACCCCACCGGGTGAACTGGGTGCCGATGTGGTGTTCGGCTCGTCCCAGCGATTTGGCGTGCCCATGGGCTACGGCGGGCCTCACGCGGCATTTTTTGCCAGCCGCGATGAATACAAGCGAGCGATTCCCGGGAGGATCATCGGTGTTTCGAAAGATGCGCGGGGCAACACCGCCCTGCGCATGGCCCTGCAAACCCGCGAGCAACACATCCGCCGGGAGAAGGCCAACTCCAACATCTGCACGGCCCAGGTGCTGCTGGCCAATATCGCCAGTTTCTATGCGGTCTACCACGGCCCCGAAGGGCTCAAGCGGATCGCCCAGCGGGTTCACCGGCTGACCTGCATCCTGGCCGCCGGGCTTGAGCGCAACGGTATCACGCGGGTCAACCGGCACTTCTTCGACACCCTGACCCTGGAAGTCGGCGGAGCTCAGACCGCGATCATCGACAGTGCCCGGGCCGCGCAGATCAACCTGCGCATTCTCGGGCGCGGCCAACTGGGCCTGAGCCTCGACGAGACTTGCGACGAAGGCACCGTGGCGAAGCTGTTCGATGTGTTCCTGGGGGCCGATCACGGGCTGAGCATCGATGACCTGGATGCCGAGGTCCTGCCTGGTGGAATTCCCGAAAGGTTGGCGCGAACTTCGCCTTATCTGCGCCATCCCGTGTTCAGCGCCCATCACAGCGAAACCGAGATGCTGCGCTACCTCAAGCAACTGGAAAACAAGGACCTGGCGCTCAATCAATCGATGATTCCGCTGGGCTCCTGCACCATGAAGCTCAACGCCACCAGCGAGATGATCCCGATTACCTGGCCGCAGTTCGCCAACCTGCACCCGTTCGTGCCCAAGGAGCAGGCCGCCGGTTATGGGCTGATGATCGAAGAGCTGGAGCGCTGGTTGTGCGCGATCACCGGTTTCGACGCGATCTGCATGCAGCCCAATTCCGGTGCCCAGGGCGAATACGCCGGGCTGCTGGCGATCCGCAAATACCATGAGAGCCGTCAACAGGGTGGCCGCGATATCTGCCTGATTCCTTCGTCGGCTCATGGCACCAATCCCGCGTCGGCGCAAATGGCCGGGATGCGCGTGGTGATCGTCGAGTGCGACGAGGCGGGCAATGTCGACCTGGATGATCTCAAGGAAAAAGCCGCGCAGGCGGCAGACAAACTCGCCTGCCTGATGGCGACCTATCCTTCGACCCATGGGGTGTATGAGGAAGGCATCAGCGAAATCTGTGAAGTGATCCACCGGCATGGCGGTCAGGTGTACATGGATGGCGCCAACCTCAATGCTCAGGTCGGGTTGGCGCGGCCAGCCGATATTGGCGCCGATGTCTCGCACATGAACCTGCACAAGACCTTCTGCATTCCCCATGGTGGCGGTGGGCCGGGCATGGGGCCGATTGGTGTTCGGGCACATCTGGCGCCATTCGTGGCCAACCATCCGGTGGTGCCGATCGACGGGCCGCACCCGCAAAATGGCGCCGTCAGCGCAGCGCCCTGGGGAAGCGCAAGCATTCTGCCGATCAGCTGGATGTACATCGCGATGATGGGGCCGCAACTGGCGGACGCCAGTGAAGTGGCTATCCTGGCCGCGAATTACCTGGCGCGGCATTTGTCCGGTGCCTTCCCTGTGCTCTACACCGGGCGCAACGAGCGGGTGGCCCACGAATGCATCCTCGACCTGCGACCGCTCAAGGCGTTGACCGGCATCACCGAAGAGGATGTGGCCAAGCGCCTGATGGACTACGGCTTCCATGCCCCGACCATGTCGTTTCCGGTGCCGGGGACGCTGATGGTCGAACCGACCGAAAGCGAATCGAAGGCGGAACTGGACCGTTTTATCGGGGCGATGCTAAGCATCCGCGCGGAAATCAACGAGGTGCAGAACGGTAACTGGCCAGCTGAAGAAAACCCGTTGAAAGGTGCGCCACATACGTTGGCCGATATCACTGGCGTGTGGGAGCGGCCGTACAGCATCGTGCAAGCGGTCACGCCGGACGCGCACACCAAGGCGCATAAATACTGGCCGGTGGTGAACCGGGTGGACAACGTGTATGGGGACCGGAACCTGTTTTGTGCGTGTGTGCCGGTGGATGATTACCGCTGACACCCCAGGCAACTCATGACTCCTGTGGGAGCGAGCCTGCTCGCGATTGCGGTGTGACAGTCACTGAAGATTTCACTGATCCACCGCAATCGCGAGCAGGCTCGCTCCTACAGGGAGGCTCGGTGAACATGGGATTTGTATTCGCAAGGCAAAAAAATGCCGCTCATGTGAGCGGCATTTTTCATTCGCAACGCTTACTCCGAAGCCACGGCATTCTTCGCCAGGATCGCATTCGCCAGTTCCATGTCCGTGGCTTGCAGGCCCGGGTTGTCGGCGCGGACTTTCTGCATGGCCGCTTCCAGGTATGGACCGCGGATACTGCCATCACTGGCAACGAAGCTGCTGGCATCGTCCTGAGCCGCGACGACCAGCTTGTTATCCTTGGATGTCAGATAGCTCGAACCGGTGGTTGCACCGGAGGTAAGAACGTTACGCCAAAAAGTATCGGCCATCGCCGAACCGACAGGCAGGGACAACAGCGCGACGGTAGCGACAGCAAGTTTGAAACGCATGACAGGGTGACTCCACTGGGTTGACTACGCGGTTGGATTGCCAACCCCCAATCGAGTTCCGTGGTCGCCTAATCCGTCGCTTCGACCAGCAGGATCGCGCCTTGCTGGCCGACCACCCGTACGCGGCTGCCAATGGCGGCATCCGGCCCGCGGGCCATCCACACACCGTCGGCCACCTTGATCTTGCCGCGACCGTCGACAATCGCTTCATGGACCAGAAAGGTTTTGCCGATCAGTTCCTGGCCGCGCAGATTCAGGTGCGGCTGTTCGCTCGGACGCCTCGCCGTGCGCTGACGCCGCCACCAGTACAACGCGGTGGCGATCGACAGCAGGCCGAACAACAGAAACTGCCATTCCCAGGGCAGGCCCGGCAGGAGAAAGGTCAAGACACCCACGGCTGCTGCCGCCATGCCGATCCACAACAGGTAGCCGCCGGCGCCGAACACTTCAAGAATCAACAGCACCGTGCCCAACGCCAACCAGTCCCAGAACGAAAGGTGCTGCAAAAATGCCCACATGGTGCGCCTCAGGCTTTCTTGTTATCGAATGTGGCCTTGACGATTTCGCCAATGCCGCCCACCGCGCCGATCATCGAACTGGCCTCCAGCGGCATCAGGATCACCTTGCTGTTGTTGGCCGAAGCCAGCTTGCCCAGCGCATCGATGTACTTCTGCGCCACGAAGTAGTTGACCGCCTGCACGTTGCCGCTGGCGATGGCTTCGGACACCACTTTGGTCGCCTGTGCTTCTGCCGCGGCTTGCCGCTCGCGGGCTTCGGACTCCAGGAAGGCGGCCTGGCGACTGCCTTCGGCTTCGAGGATCTGCGCCTGCTTCTTGCCTTCGGCGGTCAGGATCGCTGCGGCACGCAGACCTTCGGCTTCGAGGATTTGGGCGCGCTTGATCCGTTCGGCTTTCATCTGCCCCGACATCGCAGCCATCAGGTCGGCGGGTGGGCTGATGTCCTTGATTTCGATCCGGGTGATCTTGATGCCCCACGGTGCGGTCGCTTCATCGACAGTGCGCAGCAGTTTTTCGTTGATGCCGTCACGCTGGCTGAGCATGGCGTCGAGTTCCATCGAGCCGAGCACGGTGCGGATGTTGGTTTGCAGCAGGTTGCGGATGGCGTGTTCGAGGTTGTTGACCTCGTAGGCCGCCTGGGCCGTGTTGACCACCTGGAAGAAGCACACGGCGTCGATTTGCACCGTGGCGTTGTCGGCGGTGATGACTTCCTGCGGCGGAATATCCAGCACGCTTTCCATCACATTCATCTTGCGTCCGATGCGGTCCATGACCGGAACGATGACGTTCAGCCCTGGCTTGAGCGTGTTGGTGTAGCGCCCGAAACGCTCGACGGTCCATTCAAAGCCCTGGGGCACCACCTTGAAACCCATGAACAGAATGGCGACCACCAGGCCGACAAAAAGCAAAAGCACACTACCGATCTGCATAACGATTCCTTGTTGATGTGTGGATCTGTTGAGTTGCAATCGCTGGAGTGTAGCTGTGCCGATGCTGGATAAGTACCGCCGGGCTCAGTTCTGTTCGCTCTGGGGTGTCACTCGCAGTACCTCCTCGATGGTCGTCAGCCCGGCAGCGACCTTTTGCGCTCCTGACAACCGCAGGCTGCGCATGCCTTCCTTGAATGCCTGGCGCCGCACGGCCAGCAGATCGGTGTCGGGACTGATCAGCGCCTTGATGCCTTCGCTCAGTTGCATGATTTCGTAGACCCCGGCACGGCCGCGATAACCAGTGTCGCGGCACTCCACGCAACCGGTGGCTCGCTGGGCATTGGTCGGCAAGGGTGCTTGCCAGGGGCGGGTCAGGGTTTGCCAGTCGTCTTCGCCCAGCGTCAGGGTTGCCTTGCAGTGCGGGCACAGGGTCCGCACCAGTCGCTGGGCCATGACGCCGAGCACCGTGGCCTTGATCAGGTAGTGCGGCACGCCGAGTTCCAGCAGGCGGCTGATGGCGCTGGGGGCGTCGTTGGTGTGCAGGGTCGACAGCACCAGGTGCCCGGTGAGCGCGGCCTGGATCGCCATCTCCGCGGTTTCGAGGTCGCGGATCTCGCCGATCATGATGATGTCCGGGTCTTGCCGCATCAGCGCGCGTACGCCGGCGGCGAAGGTCAGATCGATGTTGTGCTGGACCTGCATCTGGTTGAACGCCGGCTCGACCATTTCAATCGGGTCTTCGATGGTGCAGAGGTTGACCTCGGGCGTCGCCAGTTTTTTCAGGGTGGTGTAGAGGGTGGTGGTCTTGCCCGAACCCGTCGGCCCGGTGACGAGGATGATGCCGTGGGGCTGGCGGGTCATGTCTTGCCAGCGGCGCAGGTCGTCGGCGGAGAAACCAAGCTGGTCGAAGTCCTTGAGCAATACTTCCGGATCGAAAATCCGCATGACCATTTTTTCGCCGAAGGCCGTGGGCAGCGTCGACAAGCGCAGTTCGACTTCGCCGCCGTCCGGGGTCTTGGTTTTGACCCGGCCGTCCTGGGGTTTGCGTTTCTCCGCGACGTTCATGCGTCCAAGGGTTTTCAGGCGACTGACGATGGCCATGGTGACCTGGGGCGGGAATTGATAGACGTTGTGCAGCACGCCGTCGATGCGAAAGCGCACCGTGCCTTGCTCGCGCCGGGGTTCGATGTGGATGTCGCTGGCGCGCTGCTGGAACGCGTACTGGAACAGCCAGTCGACGATATTGACGATGTGTGCGTCGTTGGCGTCCGGCTCCTGGTCGCTGGCGCCGAGGTTGAGCAACTGTTCGAAATTGCCGAGGGTACTGACTTGCGGGTCGGCGCTGTTCGCCCCGGTGACCGATTTGGCCAGGCGGAAAAATTCGACGCTGAAGCGCTGGATGTCCACCGGGTTGGCCACCACACGCTTGATCGGTAATTTGAGCACGTGGGTCAGGTCAGCCTCCCAGCCACTGACATAAGGCTGGGCGCTGGCCACGGTGACCGCATCGCGGTCGATCGCTACCGCGAGGATCTTGTGGCGCTGGGCGAAGGCATAGGACATCAGCGGGGTCACGGCCGCGACATTGATTTTCAACGGGTCGATGCGCAGGTAAGGCTGGCCGGCCTGCCGGGACAGCCACAGGGTCAGGCTCTCGAGGTCCAGCGGTTTGCCGGGACGGCTGAGATCGTCCAGCTGTTGGCTGGCAATGAACTCCAGCGGATGCATCTGGCCAAGGGAAGCATTGCGGCGGCGGGCATTGAGCGCGTGTTCGGCCGAATCCTGACTGATAAAGCCCTGAGCGACCAGTTCGCGCAGCAGGTCATTGAGATCCAGCCAGCGGTCCTGAAAGGCGAGTTGTACGGACATGCGGGCTCCTTTTGAACGACAGTGCGCAAAGGATAGCCGTGACCCGGCTGACCGCTGGGCCACTACCCGATGAAGCCGTTTCGGAGTTTTTCAGCCCGCCGCTTGAGCCGCTTCGGCCCATGGGGAATCAGCTTCTTGCAGCTCCACCGAGCAGACGCTGATCAGGTTACGAAGTTTTTCCGCAATCACTTGCGCGCGGTGCCAGCTCAAACCGTCGATGACGATCTCGATGCTCAGCCAGTCGTCCTGGCGGTGCGCGTTGACTTGTTCCGGCGTGAGCAATTGCAAAGCGAACAAATTGAGAGCGCGACACAGCAGATCCGGTTCTGCCTCGGCCAGCATTTGATAGCGAACCCGGCAATGGGTGTTGCCGACGTTCCAGACATCGGCGCGGGCAGGTGGGGTGTTCACGGCTTCGAGATGCGGCATGGTCAGGCTCCAAAATCATTGGAGAAATGTTTACATCCTGTGCGGGGTATTTCTTCTCTATGATTGGCTGTATTGCACAAATGAAGAATCAATCAATTCAGTTGTTACTCGGTTAAGGGTTTTTTTATGCAAAGCGAACTGGACAGCTACGACCGCAAGATCCTCGCCTTGCTGCAAGAGGATGCTTCGCTTTCCAGCGCACAGATCGCCGAGCGGGTGGGTCTCTCGCAATCGCCGTGCTGGCGGCGGATTCAGCGGATGAAAGAGGAGGGCATCATTCGCGGGCAGGTGACCTTGCTCGACCGCAAGAAAATCGGCCTGAACACGCAGATCTTCGCGGAGGTGAAACTCAATGCCCACGGGCGTTCGAACTTCACCGAATTCACCGAGGCGATTCGCGGCTTTCCGGAGGTGCTGGAGTGTTATGTGCTGATGGGGGCGGTGGACTTCTTGCTGCGGATTGTCACGGCGGACATCGAGGCTTATGAGCGCTTTTTCTTCGAGAAACTGTCGATGGTGCCGGGGATTCAGGAGGTGAATTCGATCGTGGCGTTGTCGGAGATCAAGTCGACTACCAGTTTGCCGGTCTGAAACTTTGTGGTGACTGTGCCGGCCTCATCGCGAGCAGGCTCACTCCTACAGGATTTCGGTGATTTCCTGTAGGAGCCAGCCTGCCGGCGATGGCGGTATTACAGACGCAAGAGCATTTTCCAGGCACGGTTCTGATACACCGCAATCGCCTGCTGCTTGCGCGCATCCAGGACTTCGTCGGTGATCGATTCGTTGGCCAGTTGCGCCAGTTTGTTCAGCTCGCCGTACAGGCGATCCATTTCCGGGATCTCCAGCACGTTGCGCGCATGGTGCAGCCAGACCTGGATGCGTTCGATGCGCGGCAGTTGCTCGGCCAGGTCTTCCGGTTGTTGCTGGTAACGTTGCAGTTGCAACGAAGTGGCTTCTTCGCCCAGCAGGCGCGGCAACCAGCTGCCCAGTTGCGCAGCGCCCTGGCGATTGCCACGGGTGTTGCGGTCGGCGGCCCAGGTGCGGGCCAGCAGCCAGCGCGAGGTAGTCAGGGAGAACAGGCCCCAGCGCGGGTCTTCGAGTTCTTCGAGGAACTGCTCGGGCGCGGCTTTGCGCACGTCTTCATCTTCCAGGCCGGCCTGGACCAGCGGACGCCAGTCTTCCAGCAAGGCATCGAGGGCGATACGCAGATCGTGGGTCGACTGACGTGGTGCGGCCTGGCCCAGGCTGCTGATCAGCGCGCGCATTTCCGCGAGGCATTCGACCCAGTCCTGCAACAGGCGCCAGTGACCGTTGAAGCGATACTGCTCGGCCAGACGCTGGCTGCTGCCGAGCAAATGCCAGCTCAGCGCGACGAACGCGTCGTCCAGCGGCGTTTCGGCGGTGATCTGCGGCGCGGGCAGGCTCAACGAATAACTGTGAGCGTCGTACAGGCGATAACCGCGCTCGGCCTTGCTGATGTCGCAAGGCATCAGGGCCAGTTTCTCGGCCAGCTCGGCGGCCAGTTCCAGCAGGGCTGCCGGCTCGCCTTCGCGCAGTTCCAGTTCCAGCTCGCAGATTTCTTCTTTCTGCTTGCCGACCACGACGTGACCCAGGTCCAGCGCGGCTTCGATGACCACTTTGGTCTTGCCGCGACCCCAGGCGATTTCCGCGCGTTCGCGGACGAAGTCGGTGGTGAAGATCGGCTTCAGGGTCTTCTTGTCCAGCTCGGCCAGTTCCTCGGGCCAGCATTCGCCGTCGAGTTTCTTCAGGTCGAGCTTGGCTTTGGGCAGGTTCCAGTCGTACTCGTTACGCACGGACAGACCGGCAACGCTTTGGCCGCGGGTCTTGAGGGTCTGAATCACTTCTTCGCCATCCTTGCGCAGGCGCAGGGCGACTTTGGCCTGGGCCAGGTCGCGCTCGGGCGTGTCGAAGTACTGGTTCATCAACTCACGGCGTTCCCAGCCACTTTTGTTGCGTTTCTTCAGTAACGGGTGCTCGCGCAGGGCGGCGAGGGTTTCGCGGCTGACGCGGAGTTTGATTTCGGTTTCTTTCTGCATGGCCGGAAAATCCAGGATCGGGAGCGCAGCCGGGGGAATGTGTGGCTGCCAAGGTCGTGCAGTGTACAGGACTCAAGGTTAGTACGCGCCGAGACGGTTTATTCCTGTCATCGGTTGGTTCTATGATGGACCTCAATTCGGGTGCCGGGAGTCAGCGATGCCATTGCCATCGATGAAAGAACAATTCGCTGCGTTGATCGCCGCACCGTCGGTCAGTTGCACTCAGCCCAATCTCGATCAAACCAACCGCCCGGTCATCGATCTGCTGGCAACGTGGCTCGGTGAGCTGGGTTTTACCTGCGAGATCCAACAGGTCAGCCCCGGCAAGTTCAACCTGCTGGCCAGTTTCGGCTCCGGCCCCGGCGGCCTGGTGCTGGCCGGGCACAGCGACACCGTGCCGTTCGACGGCGCGCTGTGGCAAACCGACCCGCTGAAGCTGACTGAAGCCGACGGTCGTTGGATTGGCCTGGGCAGTTGCGACATGAAGGGCTTTTTCGCCCTCGCCATCGAGGCGGTCAAACCGCTGCTCGATCAGCCGTTCAAACAGCCTTTGCTGATTCTCGCCACTTGCGACGAGGAAAGCTCGATGTCCGGCGCCCGCGCGCTGGCCGAAGCGGGGCGACCGCTGGGGCGTGCCGCGGTGATCGGCGAGCCGACCGGGCTCAAGCCGATCCGCATGCACAAAGGCATCATGATGGAGCGCATCGACATTCTCGGGCAGAGCGGCCATTCCTCCGACCCGCGCCTGGGCCACAGCGCCCTGGAGGCCATGCACGATGCCATCGGTGAACTGCGCGGCCTGCGCCTGTTGTGGCAGCGCGAATTCCGCAATCCGCAGTTTGGCGTGCCGATGCCGACGATGAATTTCGGCTGCATCCATGGCGGCGACAACCCTAACCGCATCTGCGGTCAGTGTTCGCTGGAATTCGATTTGCGGCCGCTGCCCGGCATGGACCCCAAGGTCCTGCGCGCCGAGATCCTGCAGAAGCTCAAGCCGGTTGCCGAGCGGCATCAGGTCAAGATCGATTACGCGCCGCTGTTCCCTGAAGTGCCGCCGTTCGAGCAGGCCGAGGACGCCGAGTTGGTGCGCCTTGCCGAAAAGCTCACCGGTCACAGCGCCGAAGCAGTGGCGTTCGGCACCGAAGCACCTTATCTTCAGCGCCTTGGCTGTGAAACGCTGGTGCTTGGCCCGGGTGATATCGCCTGCGCCCACCAACCGGGGGAATACCTCGAAATGTCACGTTTGCAGCCTACGGTGCATCTATTAAGGCAACTCATCGAACACTATTGCCTGACCCCCGTGTAGGAGCGAGCCTGCTCGCGATGGACGTTAACGATGACGAGGGCAGCCTGGATAAACGCGGTGCCCTCCTATCCATCGCGAGCAAGCTCGCTCCTACAGGGTTTTGCAGTTAAATTGCCGATGTTCCAACCCGTATTCATGAGGAGAACGCGCGTGTCGCCAAGCCTGTTCCGACGATAACCATCAGCCCGCTGTGCGTTTTCAGTTTCGCCCTTTTTTCGGCTGCTATTTATTACAGGCCCAGGTTCATGCCCGAATACGTCAATTGGCTTCGTCACGCTTCGCCTTACATCAACGCCCACCGCGATTGCACCTTTGTCGTCATGCTGCCCGGCGACGGCGTTGAACACCCCAACTTCGGCAATATCGTCCACGACCTGGTGCTGTTGCACAGCCTGGGCGTGCGGCTGGTGCTGGTTCACGGTTCTCGCCCGCAAATCGAAGCGCGCCTTGCGGCCCGTGGCCTGACCCCGCATTACCACCACGGCATGCGCATCACCGATGCGGCGACCCTGGAGTGCGTGATCGACGCGGTTGGCCAGTTGCGCATTGCCATTGAGGCTCGCCTGTCGATGGACATGGCTTCCTCACCGATGCAGGGCTCACGCCTGCGGGTGGCCAGCGGCAACCTGGTGACGGCACGGCCGATCGGCGTGCTTGAAGGCGTCGACTATCACCATACCGGCGAAGTGCGCCGGGTCGACCGCAAGGGCATCAACCGTCTGCTGGACGAGCGCTCCATCGTGTTGCTGTCGCCGCTGGGCTATTCGCCGACCGGGGAGATTTTCAACCTCGCCTGCGAAGACGTCGCCACGCGTGCGGCCATCGACCTGGGCGCGGACAAACTGCTGCTGTTCGGCGCCGACCTGGGCCTGATCGACGAGCATGGGCGCCTGGTGCGTGAACTGCGTCCGCAGCAAGTGCCGGCGCATCTGCAGCGGTTGGGCAGTAACTATCAGGCTGAATTGCTCGATGCCGCGGCCGAAGCTTGCCGTGGCGGTGTGGCTCGCAGCCATATCGTCAGCTACGCCGAAAACGGTGCACTGCTGACCGAGCTGTTCACCCGCGACGGTGGCGGTACGCTGGTGGCCCAGGAGCAGTTCGAAGTCGTACGCGAAGCGGCCATTGAAGACGTCGGTGGTTTGCTGGACTTGATCAGCCCGCTGGAAGAGCAGGGCATCCTGGTGCGCCGTTCCCGCGAGGTGCTGGAGCGCGAGATCGAACAGTTCAGCGTGGTCGAGCGCGAAGGCATGATCATCGCCTGTGCGGCGCTGTATCAGATCGCTGAGTCGGACGCGGGTGAGCTGGCATGCCTGGCGGTGAATCCGGAATATCGCCATGGCGGTCGCGGTGATGAGCTACTGGAACGCATTGAAAACCGCGCACGGGCTCAGGGATTGAAAACCTTGTTCGTGCTCACCACCCGCACTGCGCACTGGTTCCGCGAGCGCGGTTTTGTGCCGAGCAGCGTTGACCGTCTGCCGTCGGCGCGGGCGTCGCTGTACAACTATCAGCGTAATTCGAAGATCTTCGAAAAAGCCCTCTGACCGCGTCGCTTTCATCGCGAGCAAGCTCGCTCCCACAATTGACCGAGTATCCCTGTGGGAGCGAGCTTGCTCGCAATGGCTGCACAGCAGCCTTCAGCAATTATTCAGTGACAAACTTCGCGCTGACATACGGCGAATAATCCGGCAACACCGTCTCCACCTTCCCCTGCTCCTTCAAAAATTTCGCCGTTTCACCAATGGCCTTGGCCGTGCCGCCATCCAGCAGCGCGGTGCTTTGTTGCGCCTTGGCATCCGGGAAGGTGGAACCGGCCAATAGCTCCGGTACATCGACGGCGTTGGCACCAGTCAGTTTGGCGATTTTCTGGACAGGCACCGAATCAACGGTCCATTGGTCTTTATGGGCGGCGTAGTCAGCGAATGAGTCCAGGGTGACCCTGGCGAATTTCGCCACGACCTCCGGATGCTTTTCGGCGTAATCCTTACGCGCCACCCATACCTCAAAGGTCGGTGCGCCCCATTGGCCCACTTGCGCAGCGTCGGTCAGGGTCTTGCCACTCTTGCGGATTTCCCCCAGGGCAGGCGACCAGACGAACGCGCCGTCAATGTCTCCACGCTTCCAGGCTGCCGCGATTTCTGCTGGCTGCAGGTTCACCACTTTGACTTTCGAACTGTCCAGGCCCCAGTGCTTCAGCGCACCAAGCAGGCTGTAGTGGGAGGTTGAAACGAAAGGTGTGGCGATGGTCTTTCCGATCAGATCTTGCGGTTTTTCAATGCCGCTGCCGTTGCGTACCACCAGCGCTTCGGCCGCGTTTATCTGGGCCGAGACGATGAACGCGACTATTGGCAGGTTGCGCGAGGCGGCAGCGGCCAGCGGACTGGAGCCGAGATTGCCGATTTGCACATCGCCGGAGGCAATCGCCGTGACCACTTCCGGGCCGCTGTTGAAGCGCCGCCAGTCGATGGGCTGGCCGATGGTTTTTTCATAAAGGCCATCGGCCTGGGGGACTTTGCTGGGGTCGATTCCGGTTTGATAACCGACGGTGAGGTTCGTCGCCTGGGCGGTGAAAGAAAATGCGAGCAATACACAAACTGTAACAAATGGTCCGGATAGTGCGCGTTTGGTCGTCATGGGGCTGCCTTTCGGTAAAGGATATGTTTCCGAATTGCGTCAGAAACTAATCGATCTAAAAAATAGAAAATAAATACCGTTTAGGAATTAGCTTATGAGCCGAACCTTCTATTCTGGGGTGAATGCGCAATGGGGAGCTAAATTCCTAAACGGTATTAGAAAAGAACTGGGTAATTCTTTTCAGGTTCATGACGAATTCATGAACCGGCAGGGACCAAAAAGTTGGGGATTAGACTATGGTCGTAGACACACATGGTTACGATTGACTTGTGGGTCACGGTCTGGCGCTAATCGCGAATCTTAGGATCTCGGGCGACGACTTGAGACCAGGAATACAAGAATTAGAATCGAGAGGAGCTACACAATGAACAAGTCCACCTTGGCTTTGGCCGTGGCCGTAGGGGTTTTGGCGCAGCAGGCAGGCGCCGCAGGTTTCCTGGAAGACAGCAAGGCGTCCATCAGTTCCCGAACCATGTATTACAACAACGATAACCGTGAAGGCGGTGCGGATCAGAAAGAGTCCGCGGAAGGCCTGAAATTCGATTATCTGTCCGGTTTCACCCAAGGCACTGTCGGCTTCGGTATCGACGCCCAGGCACTGCTGGGTATCCACCTGGACGGCGGCAAGGGGCACCATCCGGATGCCAACACCTTTTTCCCAAGCGACACCGATGGTTCGGCCGTACACGAATGGAGTCGTGCAGCCGCCAACGTCAAGGCGCGCTTCTCGAAGACCGAGGCCCACCTGGGTGGCGCTCTGGCACCCAACCTGCCGATCCTGGTCGCGAACGACAGTCGTCTGCTGCCTCAGACCTTTGACGGTGGCACCATCACCTCGAAGGAAATCGACAACGTGACCATTAACGCCGGTCAGTTGGAACACTCGGCAGGTCGTGCTTCTTCGAACTCCACCGGCCTCGCCGTGGCTGGCGGTACCGAGGACAGCAACAAGTTCTACTACGGTGGTGCTGACTGGAAGGTCACCAAGGACCTGACCCTGCAGTACTACCACTCGAACCTGAAGGACTACTACAAGCAGGACTTCCTGGGCTTGATCCACGTCTTCCAGATTGATGCCAACCAGTCCTTCAAGACTGATATCCGCTACTTCGACAGCAGCTCCGATGGCAAGAACGGTGATCCGGGCTTTCGCTTCAACAACAACAACGGTTTCGCCAAGAATCCGGGCGAGGTCGATAACAAGACCTGGAGCGCCATGTTCACCTACACCCTGGGTGGCAACGCCTTCCTGCTCGGCCATCAGCGGGTCAACGATGATGGTGGTTTTGTTTTCCTGAACCAGGGCAACGTTGTTGATGGCAATGGTCGTCCGGAAGGAAACGGCGGTGCCAGCTTCTACTCGTTTACTGACGCAATGGTCAACAGCTTCATCCGTGCTGGTGAAAACACCACCTTCGGTCAGTACTCCTATGACTTCGCGGCACTGGGTGTACCGGGCCTGAAAACCTCGATCGCCTACCTGCACGGCGACAACATCAAAGCCACGAGCGGCGTTGGCCCGGATGCGTCCGAGTGGGAACGCGATATGCGGATCGACTACACCGTCCAGCAAGGCGCCCTCAAAGGTTTTGGCGTGACGTTGCGTAATGGTGTCTACCGTGGCAGTGAAGTCTCCAACAGCCCCGATATTGATCAGACCCGTCTGATCTTCAACTACACCTACAGCCTCCTGTAACAAGGCCTGTGAAAAAACCTCGTCTATTGACGGGGTTTTTTTTGAGTCGTTTTTTATATTCCATAATGATCTTTAGTTACTATTTATTATTCTTTTTGGTTTTTGTCCGTCTCGCTTAAAGTGCGTCTGTCCGACACTCATCTCTGAACTCGGATTTAGCCATTTCGTCCCTCGACAATCGATCATGTTCAGGAGTCGGCCTCGCCGCTGATACCTCGGATCTGTCGTGGGAAGTCATATTCCTAAATGGTATTAAAAAGCATCAAAAAGTTCTTTTTGGCTTTAAGGCCATGTATCCTGCGGCCCGCCAAATGACCGGCCTAGACGGTTTGCCGCGAATTTACGCATTCAGGATCCCGGGCAATCGATTCGGGACCAGGCACATCAGAATTAGAAACGAGAGGAGCGAAACATGAACAGGTCCACCTTGGCCATGGCTGTGGCCGTTGGGGTTTTGACCCAGCAGGCAAGCGCCGCGGGTTTTATCGAAGACAGCAAGGCAACATTGGGGCTGCGTAACTTCTACATCAACACCGATTACCGTGACGGCGCTGGCCCGAACAAAAACGAAGAATGGGGCCAAGGCTTCGACCTGCGATTCATCTCGGGTTACACCCAGGGCACCGTCGGCTTCGGCATCGATGCGATCGGCCTGTTGGGCGTCAAACTGGACTCCGGTGGCGGCACCAACGGCGCGAGCAACAACTCGTACGGCGGCACCGTGTTCCCGAGCAAGTCCAACGGCGAAGCGGTTGATGACTTCTCCAGCCTGGGTTTGACTGCCAAAGCCAAGATCTCCCAGACCGAGCTGAAGCTGGGTACCTTGCAACCAAAGCTGCCGGTGATCGTGACCAACGACGGTCGTCTGTTGCCGCAAACCTGGCAGGGTGGCCAGATCAGCTCGAACGACATCAAGGACCTGACCTTGATCGGCGGTCAGATCGAGCAGGTAAAAGGTCGTAACTCGAGCAACAACGAGCAACTGTCTATCTCCGGCGCCAACAGCCGATCCGCTACAGGCCGCGACAGCAACAAATTCATTTATGCCGGCGGTGACTACAAGCTCACCAAGGACCTGACTGCCCAGTACTATTACGGCAACCTGGAAGAGTTCTACAAGCAACACTTCCTCGGTCTGGTGCACAACTGGGCCATCGGCCCGGGCGTGTTGAAGTCGGACTTGCGTTACTTCAACAGCTCCGACGACGGTGCCAACGGTCACGACCCACTGTACTTCACCACTGGCAACTACAGCGGTGCAGTCAACGGCAAGGGCAAGGTCGACAACAACCTGTACAGCGGTTTGTTCCTGTACTCCGTTGCCGGTCATACCTTCGGTGGCGGTTATCAGGTCAGCAACGGCAGCAGTGACTTCCCTTGGCTGAACCAGGGCGACGGTTCGTCGAACTACACCATCACCGACTCGCAAATCCAGAAGTTCGGCCGTGCCGGCGAGCGTACCTGGCTAGCACGCTATTCCTATGACTTCGCCAAGGTCGGCGTACCCGGCCTGACCGCGGGTCTGGTGTACCTGCACGGCGACAATATCGATACCGTTAACGCCAAGGGTGGCGAGGCGGCCAATGGTGCTTCCGAGTGGGAACGCGACCTGACCGTGGGTTACGTCGTTCAGTCCGGCGCGCTGAAGAACCTCGGCCTGATGTGGAAAAACGCCACGTGGCGTACCGATCTGCCGAACACTCGTTCCCAGGACGAAAACCGCCTGGTCGTCAGCTACTCGATCCCGCTGTTGTAATAGCGCTCGCGTAACCGAGACAAAAAAAGCCCCGCCCGGTATTGCGCCGGGCGGGGCTTTTACATTTTCAAGACGGGTTCACCCCCGTAATCCCGCCTTGAATTTCCCTCTTTGCAGCAACTCAAGGCCTTCTCGAACCTTGGGGCCGATGTTCGGCCGGTTGTGCGGGCACGTCCAGTGAACAGATATTTAATATTTCCTTATGATCTAAATAAATCGATATTTATTCTTTTTAATAGATAAAAAACACAGGCACAGTTGAACCCATCAAGCACTCACAAGGAGCAGCACCATGGGTCTCAGACTTGGCGATATCGCCCCCGACTTCGAACAGAACTCCAGCGCCGGCACTATCCGTTTCCATCAGTGGCTGGGCGATAGTTGGGGCGTGCTGTTTTCCCATCCGGCGGACTTCACGCCGGTGTGCACCACGGAACTGGGCTTCACCGCCAGGCTCAAGGATGAGTTCGCAGCGCGCGGCGTCAAGGCCATCGCGTTGTCAGTGGACCCTGTCGAGTCGCATCACAAATGGATTGAAGACATCAACGAGACGCAGAACACGGTGGTCAACTTTCCGATCCTGGATGACGCCGACCGCAAGGTCTCGGACCTCTACGACCTGATCCATCCCAATGCCAACGACACTCTGACCGTGCGTTCGCTGTTCGTGATCGACCCGAACAAAAAGGTCCGGTTGACGATTACCTACCCGGCGAGCACCGGCCGCAACTTCAATGAAATCCTGCGGGTGATCGACTCGCTGCAACTGACCGATAACTACAAGGTGGCCACGCCAGCCAACTGGCAGGATGGTGATGAGGTGGTGATCGTGCCGTCGCTCAAGGATGAGAATGAAATCAAGCAGCGCTTTCCCAAGGGCTATCGGGCGGTCAAGCCTTACCTGCGCCTGACGCCGCAGCCGAACCGGTGAGCCAGTCTTTTTTGTGGTGTGACTGAAAAGCCTTCGCGAGCAGGCTCGCTCCCACAGTTGATCGCGTACCCCTGTGGGAGCGAGCCTGCTCGCGAAGGCGATAGTCCAGGCACTACAGACGTCATAGTTAATCCACAAAGCAGGGGATTTCGGGCCGTTTCGACGGCCTGTTTTTTTGCCTGGAAGAAACCGGTTTGTATATTTCTATAACGAATAACCAAATGAATAAATATGATTTATAGATATATAAATCAGCTGTTAAGGTCACTCCATCGAAGCGAGATCGCAAGTCGCGAATCGCCAACACCGTGCAAGGAATCGTCTGAATGTTGGTTGTCTCACTCGGTGGCAGTCCCAGTCAGCGCTCTCGTTCCGGGGTGCTGCTGGATCGCTCCCAGCGTTGGTTGCAAGGGCAGGGCGTGGAGGTGGTGAGTTATCAGGTGCGGGACTTCCCGGCCGAGGACTTGCTGCACGCACGCTTCGACAGCCCCAAGGTGATCGACCTGCTGCAACAGATTGAAAACGCCGATGGCCTGCTGATCGCCACACCGGTTTACAAGGCATCGTTTTCCGGGGCACTGAAAGTCGTGTTGGATCTGCTGCCCGAACGCGCCTTGAGCCACAAGGTGGTTCTGCCGATGGCCACTGGCGGCAGCATCGCCCACATGCTGGCGGTGGATTACGCGCTCAAGCCGGTACTGTCGGCATTGAAGGCCCAGGAAATGCTGCAAGGGATTTTCGCCGTCGACAGCCAGATCGCCTACGGCGAAGGCAGCGCCCTGGCGCAGTTGGCGCCGGAGCTGGAACAACGCCTGAATGAATCACTTGAGCTGTTTTTCAGCGCCATGGCGCGACGGCCCAAGCCGCTCGATCCTAACCTGTTGAATGATCGTTTGTTGAGTGCTCGCTGGAGCATTTGAGCCTCACCGAAAAATTGAAGTACTGGCCTTACTCGCCCGCCAACGGGCAAGCAGGTGCAGCCAAAACCCTACTGCAAAAAGGAGAGCGCCATGCGCCCTGTCATTTTGCGTCGTGGTCTGGTCGCTCTGTTTGCTGCGGCTGTCACCTTCGGCGCCATTACTCAAGCTCAGGCCGAGACATTAAGAATCGGCTATCAGAAATACGGCACCCTGGTGCTGCTCAAAGCCAAAGGCACCCTGGAAAAACGCCTCGCCGCCCAAGGCGTGGACGTGCAATGGACTGAATTTCCTGGTGGCCCGCAACTGCTCGAAGGCCTGAACGTCGGCTCCATCGACTTCGGCGTCACCGGCGAAACACCGCCCGTGTTCGCTCAAGCGGCCGGCGCCGATTTGCTCTACGTCGCCTATGAACCGCCAGCGCCGCACAGTGAGGCGATCCTGGTGCCGAAGGATTCGCCGGTCAAATCGGTGGCGGACCTCAAGGGCAAGAAAGTCGTGCTCAACAAGGGCTCCAATGTGCACTACCTGCTGGTGCGCGCGCTGGAAGACGCCGGCCTCAAATACACCGACATCCAGACCGTATTCCTGCCGCCGGCCGATGCCCGCGCCGCGTTCGAGCGTGGCAGCGTCGACGCTTGGGTCATCTGGGACCCATACCAGGCCGCCGCCGAACAACAGCTGCAAGCCCGCACCCTGCGCGATGGCCAGGGCATCGTCGACAACCATCAGTTCTACCTGGTGACCAAGCCTTTTGCGCAGAACAATCCCGAGGTGATCAAGACCCTGGTGGAAGAAGTGCGCGCGGTGGGCGAGTGGTCCAAGGCTAACCCGCAAGAGGTGACCCAACAGGTTTCACCGCTACTCGGCCTGCCAGCGGACATCACCCTGACCTCAGTGAAACGCCAGGGCTATGGCGCGCTGTTCCTCACCCCGGAAGTGGTCGCCGCACAGCAGAAAATCGCCGACAGCTTCTATCAGCTCAAGCTGATTCCCAAACAGTTGAGCATCAAAGACGTGATCTGGACGCCGCCGGTTGCCGTTGCCCAAAGCTCGGCAACCAAAGCCCAATAAATCGATTCCCCAAGGAGACCACTCCATGAGCCTCAATATTTTTTGGTTCCTGCCTACCCACGGCGACGGCCATTACCTTGGCACCGCCGAAGGCGCACGCGCGGTCGATCACGGTTATCTGCAACAAGTCGCACAGGCAGCGGATCGCCTGGGTTTTGGCGGGGTACTGATCCCTACCGGTCGCTCCTGCGAAGACTCTTGGCTGGTGGCGGCATCGCTGATTCCGGTGACCCAGCGCTTGAAGTTCCTGGTTGCCCTGCGCCCCGGGATCATTTCCCCGACGGTGGCGGCGCGTCAGGCGGCAACCCTGGATCGACTGTCCGGTGGTCGTGCGTTGTTCAATCTGGTGACGGGGGGTGATCCGGAAGAGTTGGCCGGCGATGGTCTGTTCCTCAGCCACGAAGAACGCTATCAGGCCTCGGTGGAATTCACCCGAATCTGGCGCCGTGTGCTGGAAGGCGAAACCGTCGATTACGACGGCCAGCACATCAGCGTGAAGGGGGCGAAATTGCTCTATCCGCCGATCCAGCAGCCGCGTCCGCCGCTGTACTTCGGCGGTTCATCGGAAGCTGCGCAGGACCTGGCCGCCGAACAGGTGGAAATGGTCCTGACCTGGGGCGAGCCACCGGCCGCCGTCGCGGAAAAAATCGAACAGGTCCGAGCCAAGGCCGCCAAGCTCGGACGTACCGTGCGCTTCGGCATTCGCCTGCATGTGATCGTACGCGAAACGAACGATGAAGCCTGGCAAGCTGCGGATCGGCTGATTTCCCATCTCGACAACGAGACCATCGCTCGTGCCCAGGCTTCGCTGGCGCGTTTCGATTCGGTCGGTCAGCAACGCATGGCCGCCTTGCACGGCGGCAACCGCGACAATCTGGAGGTCAGTCCTAACCTGTGGGCCGGTGTCGGTCTGGTGCGCGGCGGTGCGGGTACGGCGTTGGTGGGCGATGGCCCAACCGTGGCCGCCCGCGTGAAGGAGTACGCGGACCTGGGCATCGATACCTTCATCTTCTCCGGTTATCCACACCTGGAGGAGTCGTACCGGGTGGCCGAGTTGCTGTTTCCGCACCTCGATGTCGAGCGTCCAGAACTGCCGAAAAGTGCTGGCTACGTCAGCCCGTTCGGCGAGATGGTCGCCAACGACATTCTGCCCAAAGCCGCATCCCAGAGCTGAGGCACGGTCATGAAGAAAATCATCCACAGCCTGGCGCCCTGGGCGTTTCCGGTGTTGTTGCTGGCGGTGTGGCAGCTGAGCGTGTCGGCGGGTTGGTTGTCGACACGGATCCTGCCGGCCCCCATCGCCGTCATCGAGGCCGGCGTGAGCCTGGTGCGCAGCGGCGAAATCTGGACGCACCTGGCGATCAGTGGTTGGCGCGCCGCGCTGGGCTTCACCATCGGTGGTGGCATCGGCCTGACACTCGGCTTCATCACCGGCCTGTCGAAGTGGGGTGAGCGCTTGCTCGACAGTTCGGTGCAAATGATTCGCAACGTGCCGCATCTGGCGCTGATTCCACTGGTGATCCTGTGGTTCGGCATCGACGAGTCGGCGAAGATTTTCCTGGTGGCGCTGGGCACGTTGTTCCCGATCTACCTCAACACCTATCACGGCATCCGCAACGTCGACCCAGCGCTGGTGGAGATGGCGCGCAGCTATGGCCTGAGCGGTTTCAGCCTGTTCTGGCAGGTGATTCTGCCGGGGGCGCTGCCTTCGATTCTGATCGGCGTGCGCTTCGCTCTGGGCTTCATGTGGCTGACGTTGATCGTGGCGGAAACCATTTCCGCGAGTTCCGGCATCGGCTATCTGGCGATGAATGCCCGGGAGTTCTTGCAGACTGACGTGGTGGTGCTGGCGATTCTGCTGTACGCGGTGCTCGGCAAACTGGCCGACCTCGCCGCCCGTGGACTTGAACGAGCGTGGCTGCGTTGGCACCCGGCGTATCAGGTTGCCAAGGGAGGTTCGGTATGACCGCCCAACAACCTCCACGCCTGCTGCGCGGGACTCCGCTGGTGGTGCGCAAGTTGCAAAAAACCTTCAGTGCACGGCAGGTGTTGCGCGAGATCGACCTGCACATTCCGGCGGGCCAGTTTGTCGCAGTGGTCGGTCGTAGCGGCTGCGGCAAAAGTACCTTGCTGCGCTTGCTCGCCGGTCTCGATCAGCCAACCGGCGGTGAGTTGCTCGCCGGTGCCGCGCCATTGAGCAACGCGGGGGAGGACACGCGGCTGATGTTCCAGGACGCGCGTTTGCTGCCTTGGAAAAAGATCATCGACAACGTTGGTCTCGGCCTTAAGGGCAACTGGCGGCCGCAAGCCCTTGAGGCTTTGGAAGCGGTGGGCCTGGCCGATCGCGCCCACGAGTGGCCGGCCGCGCTGTCTGGTGGGCAGAAGCAACGCGTGGCTTTGGCCCGTGCGTTGATTCATCAGCCGCGCCTGCTGTTGCTCGACGAACCCTTGGGCGCACTGGATGCCCTGACCCGAATTGAAATGCAGCAACTGATCGAGCGGCTCTGGCAGCAGCACGACTTCACGGTGTTGCTGGTGACCCATGACGTCAGTGAAGCCGTGGCGATTGCCGATCGGGTGATCCTGATCGAAGACGGAGAAGTCGGCCTCGACCTGCATGTGGAACTGCCGCGCCCTCGGGTTCGTGGCTCCCATCGGCTGGCGGCGCTGGAAACCGAGGTGCTCAATCGCGTGCTGGCGCTGCCCGGCCAACCGGCGGAACCGGAACCTGTTTCACCCTTGCCTACGCAATTACGCTGGGCTCAATAACTCAAGTCTTACTCAACGACAGGAATCAACATCATGACTATCAAGGCCATCAACGTTCGTAACCAGTTCAAAGGCTCCATCAAGGAAATCGTCCTCGGCGACGTGCTCTCGGAAATCGACGTGCAGACCGCTTCCGGCATTGTCACTTCGGTGATCACCACGCGCTCGGTGAAAGAGCTGGAACTGGCGGTTGGCAGTGAAGTAATCGCGTTTGTGAAGTCCACCGAGGTGTCGATCGCCAAGTTGTAAGCCGCATGCGCAAACGACAACCCCCGAAGGGTTTGAGCCCTTCGGGGTTTTTTTATGTGTGCTTGTCTTGGGGTAAGTGGTGCGGCCTTCGCGAGCAGGCTCGCTCCCACAGGGGAATGCATTTCAAATGTGGGAGCGAGCCTGCTCGCGAAGAGGTCGGTAAGTCCAATCAAGAAATCAGGCTGGAACGCTGCGCTTGGGCAGATAGGGCGGCAAATACAACCCCACATAAGCATCAAACACCCGCATCCCTTCCTCGGCCATGCGCGGCGTAATCTGCCCGTGCTGTTGGACCGAGCGTGCATACACCCGGTCGCCGAGCTCCATGGCCAGGGCGAACACATCGACATCGCTCGGCAATCTCGGCAGCTCGAAGTGATGGTCGAACAGCTTGTGCATCAGGTCGCCGAGTTCGATGTCGTGCTGACGGTCAGCCTGGGTGACTTCGGTCAGGCCGTGCTGGGCCAGAATGAGTTGGCGGGCGGCGGCGTCCTCTGCATAGATGTCGAGCATGCGTTGTTCCACCAGTCGCGACAGATCGCGCCAGCCATTCAAGGCGAGGTGATCGATGGGGGCTTGCAGGCAGGCGCGGAAGGCCGCATGGACGTCGGCGGTCAAGGCTTCGAGCAACGCCGGCACGCTGGCGAAGAAGTGGTAGACCGAGGAGGGCGGAATCTCCGCGCGCTCGGCGACGCTGTAGATCGACAGACTGGCCACACCCTCGGCGGCCAACAGCGTGCGGGCGGCATCGAGTATCGAATCGATCCGGGCCTGGCTGCGTGCGCGGGGTTTGCGGGGGGTGGCTACGCGTGTCATTGGAGTCTCCTGCGGGGCAGCGGGCATTGTACGAGCAGGGTTGTGTGTTGTCTGCCAGGACGCTATCGCTAACAGGCTAGCTCCCACAGGGATTTCCGGTGTACACAGAATTTATGTTCACTGGAGATCAACTGTGGGAGCTAGCCTGCTAGCGATCCGCCGCAGGCGGCCATAAAAAAACGCCGCAGGCTGTGAGGCCTGCGGCGTTGTTTTTTACAGCAACCACTTAAACGGTATGCAGGTACCAGTTGTACTCAAGGTCGGAGATGGAGTGTTCGAACTCCTCCAGCTCGCTCTCTTTACAGGCCACGAAGATATCGATGTATTTCGGATCGATGTACTTGGCCATGACTTCGCTGTCGTCCAGCTCGCGCAGTGCATCACGCAGGTTGTTCGGCAGGCTCTGCTCGTTCTGCTCGTAGCTGTTGCCTTCCACCGGGGCGCCAGGCTCGATCTTGTTGACCAGACCGTGGTGCACGCCTGCCAGGACCGAAGCCATCAGCAGGTACGGATTGGCATCGGCGCCGGCTACACGATGCTCGATGCGCACGGCGTCGGAAGAACCGGTCGGTACGCGAATCGCAACGGTACGGTTATCCAGGCCCCAGCACGGCGAGTTCGGCACGTAGAACTGTGCGCCGAAACGACGGTAGGAGTTGACGTTCGGGCAGAGGAAAGCCATCTGTGCCGGTAGGGTCTCGAGCACACCGCCGATCGCGTGACGCAGTGCGGCGTTCTGCTCGGGATCCTCGCTGGCAAAAATGTTCTTGCCGTCTTTGTCGAGAATCGAGATGTGGACGTGCAGACCATTACCCGCCTGGCCTGGGTAAGGCTTGGCCATGAAGGTAGTGTCCATTTCATGGTCGTAGGCGATGTTCTTGATCAGGCGCTTGAGCAGGACCGCGTAGTCGCAGGCCTTGATCGGGTCGGCCACGTGGTGCAGGTTCACTTCGAACTGCGCCGGGGCACTTTCCTTGACGATGGCGTCGGCCGGAATGCCTTGCTCTTTTGCACCTTCCAGAATGTCCTGGAGGCAGTCGACGTATTCGTCGAGGTCGTCGATCAGGTAGACCTGAGTCGAGTGCGGACGTTTGCCGGAAACCGGCGAGCGAGGTGGTTGCGGACGACCGTTCACGTTCTCCTGGTCGATCAGGTAGAACTCCAGTTCGAACGCGGCGCAGATGGTCAGGCCCATTTCGTCGAACTTGCGCACGACATTGGCCAGCACTTCACGCGGGTCGGCGAAGAATGGCTCGCCTTCGAGTTCGTGCATGGTCATCAACAGTTGCGCGGTCGGGCGCTTCTGCCATGGCTCGTTGCACAGGGTATCGGGGATTGGATAGCAGATTCGGTCAGCATCACCGATGTCCAGGCCCAGGCCGGTGCTTTCCACCGTCGAGCCATTGATATCCAGAGCAAATAAAGAGGCCGGCAGGTTGATGCCTTTCTCGTAAACCTTGTGGAGGCTGGTGCGTTCAATGCGCTTGCCGCGCACCACACCATTCATATCCGCAATCAGAAGGTCAACGTACAGAACCTCAGGATGTTCCTTAAGGAACGCGTTCGCTTCGTTAAGCTGAACGGCACGCGGGGGTACCGACATGATGCAACACCTTTGTTGTTAAAAATATCAATCATTGATCTTTTCAGATTCCAGTCAACCCGAACGGCATGCCGAAGTCAAGCGAGGCCTTTTTTGCCCTAAAAAAGCGCTCGTGTGGCTTTTTTGAGGCACTTTGGGGCGTTTTTATGCCCTTGGCCTCCATGGCGCCCGCAGGCTTGAGCGGGCCGTGTTGTATTTTTTACGGGGGTGTTGTGTAAAAAAATGAACAAGGCTAAGCTCGAATCAAACCCATAACAGCAATAATACCGGGGTGCTTCATGTCTCGCCTGCCGATAATCGGCGTCACCGACTGCTCAAGACAGGTCGGTCGGCATGTTTATCACATCAGTGATGACACGTCCGTCCGTTCCGTGGCCTCAGCGGTTCCGGTGATCCTCCCATCCGTGACGGTTCGACCGTCCCCGTCCGATATTCTGGACGGTCGAGATGGCACCCCCATTACGGTTACTCCATTCAATATAGAACCGATTCACAATAGCGGCCTGACCATCGTTCAGGGCACCGCTCGCGATTCTGCACGTCCGGCCTCTGCAGCCGTGTCGGCAAGCACGATAATCTGCCGCGCAAACGCTCTACAACGCGACGCCGATGCGTCAAACAACGCCTGACCTTAAAAGGGCCAGACAACTCAAGCCTAGAGGCATTTATGAGTAACAACCTCGACCAGCTCACCGATTGGTTGAAAAACCACAAGATCACAGAAGTCGAATGCATGATCGCCGACTTGACCGGGATTACCCGGGGCAAGATTTCGCCGACCAACAAATTCATCGCCGAAAAAGGCATGCGCCTGCCAGAAAGTGTGCTGTTGCAGACAGTGACCGGCGATTACGTCGAAGACGACATCTATTACGAACTGCTCGACCCGGCCGACATCGACATGATCTGCCGTCCCGACCAGAGCGCGGTGTACCTGGTGCCGTGGGCCATCGAGCCGACCGCCATCGTCATCCACGATACCTACGACAAACAAGGCAACCCGATCGAGCTGTCGCCGCGTAACGTGCTCAAGAAAGTCCTGAAGCTCTATACCGACAAAGGCTGGCAGCCGATCGTGGCGCCGGAAATGGAGTTTTACCTGACCAAGCGCAGTGACGACCCGGACTACCCATTGCAACCGCCGATCGGTCGTTCCGGTCGTCCGGAAATCGGTCGCCAGTCGTTCTCCATTGAAGCGGCGAACGAATTCGATCCGCTGTTCGAAGACGTCTACGACTGGTGCGAACTGCAGGACCTGGACCTCGATACGCTGATCCACGAGGACGGCACGGCGCAGATGGAAATCAACTTCCGTCACGGTGATGCCCTGTCCCTGGCCGACCAGATCCTGGTGTTCAAGCGCACCATGCGCGAAGCCGCGCTCAAGCACGACGTGGCCGCTACCTTCATGGCCAAGCCGATGACCGGCGAGCCGGGCAGTGCCATGCACTTGCACCAGAGCATCATCGACATCGAGACCGGCAAGAACATCTTCTCCAACGACGACGGGACCATGAGCCAGTTGTTCCTGCACCACATCGGTGGCCTGCAGAAACTCATTCCCGAGCTGTTGCCGCTGTTCGCCCCCAACGTCAACTCGTTCCGCCGCTTCCTGCCGGATACCTCGGCGCCGGTGAACGTGGAGTGGGGCGAAGAGAACCGTACCGTGGGCCTGCGGGTTCCGGATGCCGGGCCGCAAAACCGTCGGGTGGAAAACCGCCTGCCGGGCGCCGACGCCAACCCGTACCTGGCGATTGCCGCGAGCCTGCTCTGCGGTTACATCGGCATGGTCGAAGGCCTGAACCCGAGTGCACCGGTGGTGGGTCGTGGTTATGAACGCCGCAACCTGCGCCTGCCGCTGACCATCGAAGACGCGCTGGAACGCATGGAAAACAGCGCGACCATCGAGCGGTACCTGGGCAAAAATTTCATCACTGGCTACGTTGCGGTCAAGCGGGCCGAGCATGAAAACTTCAAGCGCGTGATCAGTTCGTGGGAAAGGGAATTCCTGCTCTTTGCCGTCTGATGCGCCGGGCGCCGCCGCTGTCTGGCGGCGCCTTCACCTGATTTTTTTAGGAGATTCGTATGACCAGCAACAATCCGCAAACCCGTGAATGGCAAACCCTGAGCAATGATCACCACCTGGCTCCGTTCAGCGACTTCAAGCAGCTGAAAGAGAAAGGCCCGCGAATCATCACCAACGCCAAGGGCGTTTACCTCTGGGACAGCGAAGGCAACAAGATTCTCGATGGCATGGCCGGCCTGTGGTGTGTCGCGATTGGTTATGGTCGCGATGAACTGGCCGACGCCGCCAGTAA
The DNA here is from genome assembly GCF_949768175.1 of Pseudomonas sp. IT-P74. Lineage (NCBI taxonomy): Bacteria > Pseudomonadati > Pseudomonadota > Gammaproteobacteria > Pseudomonadales > Pseudomonadaceae > Pseudomonas > Pseudomonas sp. IT-P74. The sequence continues at coordinate 27,465 of NZ_CATKQD010000077.1, forward strand.
ACAGATGCGCGAACTGCCTTACTACAACCTGTTCTTCCAGACTGCGCACCCGCCGGTACTGGAACTGGCCAAGGCTATCGCCGACATCGCGCCAGAAGGCATGAACCACGTGTTCTTCACCGGTTCCGGCTCCGAAGGCAACGACACCATGCTGCGTATGGTTCGTCACTACTGGGCGATCAAGGGCCAGCCGAACAAGAAAGTCATCATCAGCCGCAAGAACGGCTATCACGGTTCCACCGTGGCCGGCGCGAGCCTGGGTGGCATGACGTACATGCACGAACAGGGCGACTTGCCGATCCCGGGCATCGTTCACATTGCCCAGCCGTACTGGTTCGCCGAAGGCGGCGACATGACCCCGGAAGAGTTCGGTGTATGGGCGGCCAACCAGCTGGAAGAAAAGATTCTGGAAGTCGGCGTCGACAACGTCGGTGCCTTTATTGCCGAGCCGATCCAGGGCGCGGGTGGTGTGATCATTCCGCCAGAGACCTACTGGCCGCGCATCAAGGAAATCCTCGCCAAGTACGACATCCTGTTCGTGGCGGACGAAGTGATTTGCGGTTTCGGTCGTACCGGCGAGTGGTTCGGTGCCGACTTCTACGACCTCAAGCCAGACATGATGACCATCGCCAAGGGCCTGACCTCGGGCTACATCCCGATGGGTGGCCTGATCGTGCGTGATGAAGTGGTGGACGTGCTCAACGAAGGCGGCGATTTCAACCACGGCTTCACTTACTCAGGTCACCCCGTAGCGGCTGCGGTGGCTCTGGAAAACATCCGCATCATGCGCGACGAGAAGATTATCGAGCGCGTACATGCAGAAACGGCACCGTATTTGCAAAAGCGTCTGCGGGAACTGAACGATCACCCGCTGGTGGGTGAGGTTCGTGGGGTGGGTCTGCTGGGGGCCATCGAACTGGTCCAGGACAAGGCCACGCGCAAGCGTTACGAAGGCAAGGGCGTCGGCATGATCTGCCGCCAGTTCTGCTTCGATAACGGCCTGATCATGCGCGCCGTCGGCGACACCATGATCATCGCTCCGCCACTGGTGATTACACCGGCGGAAATCGATGAGCTGGTGACCAAGGCTCGCAAGTGTCTTGACCTGACCCTGAGTGCATTGCAGGGCTAAGTGCTAGGCTCTGAGCGGAAGTCCAAAGTTCTGCATATGAAGTAGGAGCTTTCGCTCGGAACCGTCAGAAAGCGTGGCCTTTCCTTGAAAGACCGATGTGGATCTTGCCAGACTAGCCGCGGTTCCAGCTGCCCGGGTTCGGTTGCTGAACAAGTGGTTCAAAAAAGAAAAATTTGGAGCATTACGCATGAAGGCACTAGGTAAAAAGCTCGCTGGCAAGACTCTGCTTGCCATGTCCGTGATGGGTTTTATGGCGGGCGCGGTTCAGGCCGATGACAAAGTACTGCACGTGTACAACTGGTCCGACTACATCGCACCGGACACCGTCAAGAAGTTTGAAGACGAGTCGGGCATCAAGGTTGTCTATGACGTCTTCGACAGTAACGAAACCCTGGAAGCCAAGTTGCTGGCAGGCAAGTCCGGTTACGACATCGTTGTACCGTCGAACAACTTCCTGGCCAAACAGATCAAGGCTGGCGTCTACCAGAAGCTGGACAAGTCCAAGCTGCCTAACTGGAAGAACCTGAACACCGACCTGCTCAAGGCCGTTTCCGTGAGCGACCCGGGCAACGAGCACGCCTTCCCGTACATGTGGGGTTCGATCGGTATCGGTTTCAACCCGGAGAAGGTCAAGGCTGCACTGGGTGCCGACGCGCCGACCAACTCCTGGGACCTGCTGTTCAAACCTGAAAACGCCGCGAAGTTGAAGTCGTGCGGTATCAGTTTCCTCGATTCGCCAACCGAGATGATTCCGGTGGCGCTGCACTATCTGGGCTATCCAACCGACAGCCAGGACAAGAAACAACTGGCCGAAGCCGAAGCGCTGTTCCTGAAAATCCGTCCTTCGGTAGGTTACTTCCACTCGTCCAAGTACATCTCCGACCTGGCCAACGGCAACATCTGCGTGGCCGTGGGTTACTCGGGTGACATTTACCAGGCCAAGTCCCGCGCGGAAGAAGCCGGTGGCAAGGTGAAAGTCAGCTACAACATTCCCAAAGAAGGTGCCGGCAGCTTCTACGACATGGTCGCCATCCCTAAAGATGCCGAAAACGTCGAAGGCGCCTACAAGTTCATGACCTTCCTGCAGAAGCCGGAAATCATGGCTGAAATCACCAACGCCGTGCGTTTCCCGAACGGTAACGCGGCTGCAACTGCGTTGGTCGATAAAGACATCACCAGCGACCCGGGTGTTTACCCACCGGCGGACGTGCTGGCCAAGCTGTACGCGATTGCCGACTTGCCGGCCGCGACCCAGCGGATCATGACCCGCAGCTGGACCAAGATCAAATCCGGTAAATAAGTAATTAACTTGTAGGAGCGAGCCTGCTCGCGATGAACCTGAGAGCGCCGCGGGGTGTCAGGCACCCATCGTTATCGTTGACGACCATCGCGAGCAGGCTCGCTCCCACAGGTGCAACTGCATAAAAGTTTTGCTGGAACGGTTTTTCGAGGGTAAGTTGCGCGCCGGTTTTGTTGCCGGACAACCACGGTTGTCATGTAACGCGGGGCAACTTTGGCCCAACTAATTTCAGAGGACCTCCACTTGCCTATTTTTTCTATGTTGCGTAATGCCTTGCTGGTGGGTGCCGGGCTGACAGTTGCTGTCAGTGTTCAGGCCGCCGGTACCGTGCATATTTATAACTGGTCGGACTACATCGGCGAGACCACCCTGGCCGATTTCCAGAAAGAGACCGGTATCAAGCCGGTTTATGACGTCTTTGATTCCAACGAAACCCTGGAAGGTAAATTGCTGGCCGGGCGTACCGGCTACGACGTGGTCGTGCCGTCGAACCACTTCCTCGGCAAACAGATAAAGGCCGGGGCATTCCAGAAGCTCGACAAGTCGCAACTGCCGAACTATTCCAACCTCGACCCGGTGCTGCTCAAGCGCCTGGAGCAGAACGATCCGGGCAACCTGTACGCCGTGCCGTACCTGTGGGGCACCAACGGCATCGGTTACAACGTCGACAAGGTCAAGGCTGTGCTGGGTGTCGATACGATTGATTCGTGGGGCGTACTGTTCGAGCCGGAGAACATCAAGAAGCTGCAAAGCTGTGGTGTAGCCTTCCTCGATTCCGCCGATGAAATGATGCCGACAGTGCTCAACTACATGGGCCTGAACGCTAACAGCACTGATCCCAAGGACTATGAAAAGGCCACCTCCAAGTTGCTTGCAGTGCGCCCTTACGTGACCTACTTCCACTCCTCCAAGTACATCGCGGATCTGGCCAACGGCGACATCTGCGTGGCGATCGGTTTCTCCGGCGACATCTTCCAGGCCAAGAACCGCGCCGAAGAAGCCAAGAAAGGCGTGAACATCGCCTACTCGATTCCGAAAGAGGGCGGTGCACTCTGGTTCGACATGCTGGCGATTCCGAAGGACTCGGCCAACGTCAAGCAGGCCAACGCTTTCATCAATTATTTGCTCAAGCCTGAGGTGATTGCCCAGGTCAGCGATTACGTCGGCTATGCCAACCCTAACCCGGGGTCGGACAAACTGATGGAACAGTCCATTCGCACCGACGAAGCGGTTTATCCACCGCAAGCGGTGCTCGACAAGACCTACGTGTCGGTCGAGTTACCACCGAACATTCAACGTTTGATGACCCGCAGCTGGACCAAGGTCAAGTCGGGTAAATAGCTTCAAGGCTCAAACTATCCAAGGTTGGCTCACCTTGAGCGAACTGCACTCTTTTTTTCTGGGAGTTTCGTAAATGGCAGTTGCCTCCGGCGCCTATAAGAAAGCCCTCGAGGGCGACCAGCAACCTAAACAGGTGCTGGTCAAAATCGACCGGGTCACGAAGAAGTTCGACGAGACGATTGCCGTGGACGATGTGTCCCTGGAAATCAAGAAAGGCGAGATTTTCGCCCTGCTCGGCGGTTCGGGATCGGGCAAATCCACTTTGCTGCGCATGCTCGCAGGTTTCGAACGGCCCACGGAGGGGCGCATTTTCCTCGATGGCGTAGACATCACTGACATGCCGCCCTACGAGCGGCCGATCAACATGATGTTCCAGTCCTACGCCTTGTTCCCGCACATGACCGTGGCGCAGAACATTGCCTTCGGCCTCAAGCAGGACAAGCTGCCCGCCGCTGAAGTCGATGCGCGGGTGGCCGACATGCTCAAGCTGGTACAGATGAGCCAGTACGCCAAGCGCAAGCCGCATCAGTTGTCCGGCGGCCAGCGTCAGCGTGTGGCCCTGGCCCGTTCCCTGGCCAAGCGTCCGAAGCTGTTGCTGCTCGACGAGCCGATGGGTGCACTGGATAAAAAGCTGCGTTCGCAAATGCAACTGGAGCTGGTGGAGATCATCGAGCGCGTCGGCGTAACCTGCGTCATGGTGACCCACGACCAGGAAGAGGCCATGACCATGGCCGAGCGCATCGCGATCATGCACCTGGGTTGGATCGCCCAGATCGGCAGCCCGATCGACATCTACGAAACCCCGACCAGCCGTCTGGTCTGCGAATTCATCGGTAACGTGAACATCTTCGACGGTGAAGTGATCGACGATGCCGAAGGCCACGCGATCATCACCTGCAAGGACCTCGACCGGAAGATCTACGTGGGCCACGGCATCAGCACCTCGGTGCAAGACAAATCCGTGACCTACGCGATCCGTCCGGAAAAACTGCTCGTGACCCCGACCGTGCCGACCTGCGAATACAACTGGTCCAGTGGCAAGGTGCACGACATCGCCTACCTGGGCGGGCACTCGGTGTTTTACGTCGAACTGCCAAGCGGCAAGCTGGTGCAGTCGTTCGTGGCCAACGCCGAGCGTCGCGGGCAGCGTCCGACCTGGGGTGATCAGGTCTACGTGTATTGGGAAGACGACAGCGGCGTGGTGCTGCGCTCATGAACATGCGCAAACTCAAGCGTCGACTCAATCGAATAATTCCCGGTGGCCGTCAGATGGTCATCGGGGTTCCCTTCATCTGGCTGTTCCTGTTCTTCATGCTGCCGTTCTTCATCGTATTGAAGATCAGCTTCGCCGAAGCGGACGTGGCCATTCCGCCCTACACCGAAATCTACAGCTACGCCGAGCAGAAGCTGCAGTTGCTGCTCAACCTGGGCAACTACGCGATGCTGGCCGGTGACGAGTTGTACATCGCCGCTTACCTCGGCTCGTTGAAGATGGCGCTTTTCAGCACCATCCTCTGCCTGGTGATCGGCTATCCGATGGCCTACGGCATCTCCGTTGCGCGCAAGGAAGTGCAAACGGTACTGGTGCTGCTGATCATGATGCCGACCTGGACCGCGATCCTGATCCGCGTTTACGCGTGGATGGGCATCCTCAGCAACAATGGCCTGCTCAACGGTTTCCTGATGAGCATGGGCTGGATCGACGAACCGCTGCAGATCCTCAACACCAACCTGGCGGTCTACATCGGCGTGGTTTATTCCTACCTGCCGTTCATGATCCTGCCGCTGTACGCCAACCTGGTGAAGCACGACCAGAGCCTGCTGGAAGCTGCGTCGGACCTGGGTTCGAGCACCTTCAACAGCTTCTGGAAAATCACCGTGCCGCTGTCGAAAAACGGCATCATCGCCGGCTGCATGCTGGTGTTCATCCCGGTGGTGGGCGAGTTCGTGATCCCGGAACTGCTCGGCGGTCCGGAAACCCTGATGATCGGTAAAGTGCTCTGGCAAGAGTTCTTCAACAACCGTGACTGGCCGGTGGCGTCTGCCCTGGCGGTAGTGATGCTGGCGATCCTGATTGTGCCGATCATCCTGTTCAACCGCAGTCAGGCCAAGGAAATGGAGGGTAAAGAATGAAGCGCTTCCGTTTCTCCAGCCTGATGCTGGTACTGGGTCTGTTGTTCATCTACCTGCCGATGCTGATCCTGGTGATCTACTCGTTCAACGCCTCCAAACTGGTAACGGTGTGGGGTGGCTGGTCGATCAAGTGGTACGTCGGCCTGCTCGACAACAGCCAACTGATGGGCTCGGTGGTGCGCTCGCTGGAAATCGCCTGCTACACGGCGGTGGCGGCGGTGGCACTGGGTACACTGGCGGCGTTCGTCCTGACGCGCATTACGCGCTTCAAGGGCCGCACGCTGTTCGGTGGCCTGGTGACTGCGCCGCTGGTCATGCCTGAGGTGATCACCGGTCTGTCGCTGTTGCTGCTGTTCGTGGCCATGGCGCAGATGATCGGCTGGCCGCAGGAGCGCGGCATCGTCACCATCTGGATCGCCCACACCACGTTCTGTGCGGCCTATGTGGCGGTGGTGGTGTCGGCGCGCTTGCGCGAGCTGGACCTGTCCATCGAAGAGGCGGCCATGGATCTGGGTGCGCGGCCGTGGAAGGTGTTCTTCCTGATCACCATCCCGATGATCGCGCCTTCGCTGGCGGCGGGCGGCATGATGTCCTTCGCGTTGTCCCTCGATGACCTGGTGCTGGCGAGCTTCGTGTCGGGCCCGGGTTCCACGACCCTGCCGATGGAAGTTTTCTCGGCGGTACGTCTGGGGGTCAAGCCCGAGATCAACGCCGTGGCCAGTCTGATCCTGTTGGCGGTGTCCATCGTGACTTTCATGGTCTGGTTCTTCAGCCGTCGTGCGGAAGAAAGCCGCAAACGTGCGATCCAGCAAGCAATCGAAGAGGCAGCAGCCGATTCGTGGAAGCAACCGGATGTGCGTCGCGCACAGGCCCCGGAAGCGGCTTGAGCCTGAAGTCGGGTTGGCCACGGTTTTGTGGTCTACCCAATCCCCCTGTAGGAGCGAGCCTGCTCGCGATGACGGAGTGTCAGTCGACTGAATTGTTGCCTGACACAGCGCTATCGCGAGCAGGCTCGCTCCTACAGTGGTTTTAGGCAATCCAGGGAGATTTGCGGATGACCTCGACGAAGTTCATCGGCTTGAACCCCGGCTCCTGATCCACCAGCACATCAGTCTTCACGTTGCCGAACGTGGTCTGGGGGCGATGACGCAAGCCGTCGGCAAACGCGCAGATGATGCACTCCTTGAATCCCTCGCCCCGTGGATGCGCATGCACCACTGCTTCGCGCTGCGCGCTGGAAAATGCTGCGTAGTCCATGCCCAGCACGTCCATCTCGACGCCCGCCGTGACCAGCGCCACGGTAGGCCGCAAGTGCCGGGGCACGCCCGGGGTGGTGTGCAGGGCAATCGATAGCCAGACCTGTTCGATGTCGTCATCGCTCAACCCGTAGGGCTTGAGGAACGCCGCTGCGGCGTTGGCACCGTCGACTTCGAAGCGCTCGTTGTCGCTGCGATGACCTTGCACCAGGCCCAGGTCATGGAACATCGCGCCGACGTACAGTAACTCCGGGTTGTAGGCCAGTTGCTTGCGCTCGCCGCTCAGTGCGCCGAACAGGAAGACCCGACGCGAGTGGTGGTAGAGCAGGTCGGACTCGATGTCACGGATGTATTCGGTGGTGGCCTTGGCCAGTGCGCTGTCGGGGATCCTGATGCCGGCGATGGTGGTGCTCATGGAATTTTCCTCGTCGTGATGAGGGTTTCAGTCTGTTCCGGTCCCCGAAACCGGACAATCGATCCATGGCTGCGATCCCGGCCAATGAGCGTGCATATCGCGCCAACCTCGCTTGTTGGGCGTGGATTGGCTAGGGTGCACGCAGACCCTGTAGGAGCGAGCGTGCTCGCGATGGACGTCAACGATGACGGGGGCTGTCTGGATGTACGCGGTGCCCTCACGTCCATCGCGAGCAGGCTCGCTCCTACAGGTGAGCGTTGCATTCAGTGCCATGAGAGGCGTTTCGAACCATGAGTAAAACCGTAGCCATCGTGGTGTTCGCTGGCGTCCAGTCGCTGGACGTCACCGGCCCCATGGATGTGTTTTCCGAGGCCAATCGTTTTCTTGCTGCGCAAGATCACTATCGTCTTGAGGTGATCGGCGTCGAGCGCGGGGTGATGGCGTGCTCCAACGGTTTGGCACTCAATGCCCATCGGCATTTCAGCGAAGCGCTGGAGCCGTATGACCTGTTGCTGGTGGCTGGCGGGCCGCAGTTGCCGTTCATGGATTTCGGCATGACATTCGATGGCTGGTTGCGCGATGCCTGTGCGCGGGCCAAACGCTTTGGCTCGATTTGCAACGGCGCGTTCATGCTCGCTCGGGCGGGGTTGCTGGAGGGGCGCACGGTCACCACGCACTGGCAGGACGCCTCGGATCTGGCGGCGCTGTGTCCCTCGTCCCGGGTGGAAGCGGATCGGCTGTATGTCGAGGACGGTGAGCTGTTCACCTCGGCCGGTGTCACTGCGGGGATCGATCTGTCGTTGTATCTGTTGGGCCGGGATCACGGGCCGGAAGTTGCACTGAGCGTCGCAAAGCGACTGGTAGTGTTCACCCAGCGTTCGGGCGGGCAGTCGCAATTCAGCCCGTTCCTTACGCCCCACGCCGAACCTACTTCTGCGGTGGCAATGGTCCAGCATTACGTGCTGGCCAATCTGACGGGCGACCTGACCATCGCCGACCTGGCCAATGCCGCCAACATGAGTGCGCGCAACTTCTCCCGGGTGTTCGCCAGGGAAGCGAAAATCACCCCGGCCGAGTTCGTTGAGCGCGCACGGGTCGATGCGGCACGGACGCTGCTGGAAAGCACCCGCGCGCCGCTCAAGACCGTGGCCTATCAATGCGGTTTTCGTGATGCTCAGCACATGCGCAGCGTGTTCAATCGCCGATTGGGAGTGACGCCGCAGCAGTTCAGGTTGCATTTTGCGGCGATGGTTTGAGCCAGGAGTTGCGTTGGTCTTGCGGGCCCCATCGCTAGCAGGCTAGCTCCCACAATGGATCTGCATGCACCGGACCAATGTGGGAGCTAGCCTGCTAGCGATGAGGCCAGTCCTGTCGACACCGAATTATGGCGCAGCCCGCGCCGGCAACAGCTTCAAGGTACTGCGGGCATTGGCCGTGACTTCTTCATCATTGAGATGCGCCTGGAAGTACATCCCCTCGATGTAGGCCTCGGCCTGATCATCATAGTGACTGTCGAACAGGACGCCGCTCTGGCCGACCGGGTTGACGGTCAGGCTGTGGGCCGGGTCGGCGAAGTCGATCAGGCGCCGGGTCGAAGGGCCGTAGGTGACAGGCCACGGAGCCGGGCCGATCTTCGCCGAGAGGTTGTTCGGCACTTCATGGCTGCCCGGTGCGGCGAAGGGGCCGACATTGAAGAACAGGTCCAGCGGCTTTTTCTGCCCCAACGGATGGCCATGGGTCAATGTGTGCGCGCTGCTCCACTGCCATTGCGAGGCGTCTGCGCCGAGGGTGCTCTTGAGGTGCGCGAGGCTGGCTTGCCAGGCGGTCTTCACCGTATCGCCCCGGGTTTCCTTGCCCTGGGTGGTGCGGTTGTCCCACCACGGTGAATCGGCGCTGGCGGCCAAGCGGGGGAGCGTGGCGTCGATCACCCGGGTCGAGAGCAGTGTTTCGAAGAAGTCGTTACCCAGCTCATCGTGCATCGTCGCGTCAGCCAGGTTGAACAGAAACTGGTTGAACAGCGTGGCGCTGGTCGAGTCGATCGGGTAATCGCCTTGCCACTGGGCCAGTTGCTCCACCAGTTTGAGTTCGGCGGGATCGCTCACCACTTCGTGCAATACCGGCAACAGCGGTGCCAACAAGCGTGGGCCGTAAGCGGTAGTGGTGCCCAGTTGCAGCTTCTGGCTGTTTTCCAGATTCCACTTGACCGCTTTGTCGCTGAGCTGACGATTGAGCTGTTGGCCACGGTCGGCAAGGTTGTAGTAGCCGGGAATCTCCATGCCGGTCGGCGACACTGGTTGGAAGTTGGCCGAGACAATGTAGCCCCGCGCCGGGTTTTCTTCCTGGGGGTTGGCCGTGAACGGGTAGAAGCCGTCCTTGTCCGCCTCGGTGGTGCTGCCGTCGAGGATGAACCACGGGCGTACACCCGCCGGGCGTTTAGGCAATTGCGCCGCCGCCCACCAGCCGATGTCACCCTTGGCATTGGCCCAGACAACGTTAAGGCCCGGGGCCTGGATTTTCGACGCGGCACCGCGGGCCTTGGCCAGGGTGTCGGCGCGATTGAGCTGGTAGAAACCTTCCAGGATCGGGTTCTGGCTTTCGAGAAACGCCCACCACATGGCAATCGGCGTTTTTCCGGCGCCGCTGCTCAAGGCATCGTTGACGATCGGGCCGTGGGGCGATTGGCGCAGCACCAGCGTCACCGGTGCCTGGCCCTTGACCGCGATCTGCTGCTCGCTGGTCGTCATGTCCACCCACTTGTCGCGATACCAGACCTGATTGGGGTTGTCCGGGTTGACCTTCTCGGCGATCAGGTCAAGGTCGTCGTTCTGGAACATGGTGATGCTCCAGCCGAAGTCGTGGTTCATGCCCAGCGAAGCGAACGGCATCAGGGCCTGATAGTGGCCGTAGAGTTCGAAGCCCGGCGCAGAGAGTTGCGCTTCGTACCACACCGACGGCGCGGAAAAGCGGATATGCGGATCACCCGCCAGCAGCGGCTTGCCGCTTTGGGTGCGGCTGCCCGCGACGACCCAGGCATTGCTGCCCTCGAACTGTGGCAGGCCGTTGTCAGCCAGGGCTTGTTCGCTCAGGCGGGCGAGGGCGTTGAGGTCCTTCCAGTCGACGCTGGCCAGAGTGGTGCCGGTCCCGTTGAGCACGCCCTTGGGCTGCCAGTCGAGATCGAAGACGCTCAGGTATTCAGGTCCCAGTTGATCGCGAACGAATGTCAGCAAGGGTTCGGTACGAAACGCGGCGGCAAAGCTGTAGGCCATGTAGCCGGCGATGCTGATGGTGTCCTGGGCCGTGAACGGGCGTTTTGGAATGCCCAGCACATCGAACTCCACGGGTTTGGCGTGGCTGCCCTGATACTGGTTGATGCCATCCAGGTAGGCCTGCATGGCGATGAAGGAGGGCGACTGCTTGTCGAGGTTCGCCAGGTAGGTTTCGGCGCGTTCGCGGATGCGCAGGCTGCGCATCAGTTTGTCGGTATCGAGCAGTTTCGGCCCGAGCACTTCAGCCAGTTCGCCACGGGCCAGGCGACGCAGGACTTCCATCTGGAACAGGCGGTCCTGGGCTTGCACATAGCCGAGGGCGCGGTACAGGTCGGTTTCGTTGTCGGCTCGGATATGCGGGACGCCGCGCTCGTCGTAGCGCACGGTGACGGAGCCTTGCAGGTGTTGCAGTTCCACCATGCCCTGGCGTGACGGCTGCTTGCTGTAGAGGTACCCGCCGGCTCCGGCGGCCAGCATGACGATCAACAGAGCGAGAGCGGTCAGGCTGTGTTTCATGGGGACTCCTTGTTGTTATGAGTGACGGCAATTCCTGGTGCCACTGTTTAACACGGCCCCTGCGTTGGATGCATCGCCCGTAGGAGGGATTCGTATTGGCGAGTCTTTCCCTATTTAGTTGGCTCGACAGGCCACGGGCAGTAACACCCCACGGCCAGTGTGTGCGTGGCACTCACCGCACGCCCCTCATCCAGCGCTTGCAGGATCGGTTCGATAAAGCTGTTGCTCGAGTTGCAGGTCAGGCCTTCGCTGTAGGGGCCGAAGTACGCCAGTTTGCCGCTGCGATCCCAGATCGCCACCGCCGGGCTGGCGGGGATCTGTTCGGAACCGGGCAGGACGTCGATGGTTTTCAGGTTGCTCAAGGTGCCCGGCAACTGGCCGTGGCTGCCGGGTTTTTGCACGGCATAGAATTCCACGCCATGGGGAACGTAGCGCTCGACCAGTTCGGTCAGGTGTTGTTGATTGCCGACATTGCACGGGCAGGCCGGGTCCCAGAAGTGCACCAGGCGGATGGCGCCGGGGCCGGCGAGGGATTCGGGAAGGCGTAGCGGATCGCCGGAAAACATCGCGGTGTGCTCGCTGAACGCCCGCAGGTAACGCCCCTGGAACCAGTTGTAGGCCGCCCACCACATGCCGGCACACACCACGGCGAGCAGGCAGGCAAACAGGGTGGCGCGAAAGGGCGAGCGCATCGGTTCAGTCCTCGAAGGTCGGCTAGCTTGCCATGCTTGCCGCGACAGATGAATATCGCAGGCCTATAAAGTCCGTTTCACGTTCTGGAATCGTCCATGCCGGCCACTTTCGACCCCGATCTTCTACGTGCAAGTCTGCTGCCATTGGCGGCCGGGCAGCCGTTGTCGGCGCAGGCGCAGGCTTACCAGCGATTCTACGGGCTGGATTTTGCTCCGCGTCAGGTGCGCAGCGGCCTTGGGCGATTCGAGGTCGACGGTTATGAGCTGGTCAGCCAGTTCTGGTGGCCCGAGCGGGCGAAGGCGACGCTGTTTGTCATCCACGGTTTCTACGACCACACCGGGCTCTATCGGCATGTGATCGAATGGGCGTTGGACCAGGACTTTGCGGTGATCGCCTGCGACTTGCCGGGGCATGGCTTGTCCAGCGGCGAACGGGCGAGCATCAAGGATTTCGCCGAGTATCAGGACGCATTGCAAGGCTTGTTCGGCGAGGCGCAATCCCTTGATTTGCCGCAACCGTGGCACCTCTGCGGGCAGAGCACCGGCGGGGCGATCGTGATCGATCATGTGTTGAATGCGGGGGCGAGCAGCCCGGCCCAGGGCCAGGTGATTCTGCTGTCGCCGCTGGTGCGGCCGCGGGCGTGGGGTTGGTCGCAGCTGAGTTATTACGTGCTCAAGCCTTTCGTCAAAGCCATTGCCCGGCGCTTCAGCGAGAACTCCAACGACCCGGCCTTTCTGCCGTTCCTGCAAGCCGATCCGTTGCAGCCGCTGCGCCTGCCGACAGCCTGGGTGGGCGCATTGGCACGCTGGATAAAACGTATCGAGGCCGCCCCCATGAGTACCCGCCGGCCGCTGATCGTGCAGGGGCAGGCTGACATGACGGTGGATTGGGAGCACAACCTGGAAGTGTTGCGGGGCAAGTTTGATCGGCCGCAGGTGCTGATGCTGCCCGAGGCGCGGCATCATCTGGCGAATGAAACACTGGTGATGCGGGAGGAGTATTTCGGGTTTTTGACCAGGCGGATCAAGGGCCGAAATCCTTAGCGCCAGTTCCGGCCCCATCGCGAGCAAGCTATCTAGAGGCTGCCGAAGATCACTGGGTCAGATTCGAATTGCTCTGCCCCACTGCCAACCCCGCCCGAATCGCAGCCAATGCGGCCTGATAATAAGCCTGCCCTTCCGCCGATTCGGCAAAGGTCGCGAATTCTTCCAGTTCGTCGTCCGACAGATCGCGATAGACATACAACAGTGTGTTGTTCAGGTCGCCGCCGATCTGGTCCATCAGGCGCTGGCGCTGGCCGTTGAGCATGCCCTGGGCCTGACCGGCACCGAGCAACCCCGGGATCATCGAACTCAAGCTGTCGGCGGCGACGCCGGCAATCGCCAGGCTGACTTCCGCGCCGGCCTCGCGTGCGGGCAGGGCTTGTGCCAAATGGCCGATGATCAGCAGGCGGCTGTCGCTGGCCTGCATCTTCGGCAGACCCTTGGCGTTTTTCGCCAGTTGGTCGCGACGGGTTGCCAGCAGTTCGGCGGCGACGACTTTCTTGCCCAGGGGTGACTGGAAAAACGTCAGCGCGGGTTTGGGGTTGGCGAGGTTCTTGCGCAATTGCGCTTCGGCGCGCTGGTCCACGGCCTGGGCGGAAAATCGCTGATTGCTGTTATTGACCAGTGCCTGAAACACCGCCGGTGGCAGGCTGCCCTGGTAGCGTTGCTGAGCGGCCGAGAGGGCGTCGCTGAAATGCGCGCGTTGTTCCGGCCAGCCGGCGACCTTGTACAACTGGTCGTGGCCGTCTGCCCAGGCGGGCAAAACGCAGAACATCAACAGTGATAAAAGCAAACGGCGCATAGGGACTCCTGTCAGCAGGCGACTATTCTCCGTGCGGCATCCCTGCTTGTCGAGAATTCGTATCAACCCGCTGCGCGGCTCTGTCGGATTTCCGGGCACAGGAATACTATGCGCGCCATGCAAATATCCTCTGATCACCCGCTGCTGCTACGAATTGTCGACGACCTGGCCGAGCACGGCTGGTCGCAACAGAATATTTTCCTGCCTCTGGATCTGACCCGGGCGCTGGCGGCCGAGTGTCGCAAGCGTGCCGCTGAGGGTGAGCTGGCTCCGGCCGCCGTGGGCCGTGGACCGTTTTCGGAAATCCGCGAGGGGATTCGTGGCGACCATATCCAGTGGATCGACCCCGGCCAGGCCGAGGCGTGCGACAGCTACCTGGGTTTGATGAACAGCCTTCGCGAGGCGATCAATCGTGGTCTGTTTCTCGGCCTGGAGGATTTCGAAAGCCATTTTGCGATGTACCCGCCCGGAGCCTTCTATCTGAAGCACGTCGACCGCTTTCGCGATGACGACCGGCGCATGATTTCGGCAGTGGTTTACCTCAATGACGGCTGGCTTCCTGAACACGGTGGCCAGTTGCGCATGTACCTCGACAATGATCGCGTCCAGGACGTGCAACCTATCGGTGGCTGCCTGGTGGTGTTTCTCTCCGGCGAGGTTCCCCACGAAGTCCTGCCCGCGACCCGGGATCGCCTGTCGCTGACCGGCTGGTTCCGCCGGCGCGGCAACGAGCCGTTCTGATCATGCGGAAAATTCTCGTCAGCCGTTGCCTGTTGGGCCACCGGGTTCGTTACGACGGCGGGGCCAGCGGGCCGTTCGATCAACTTCAGCAGTGGCTTGACGAGGGCAGGGTCGTGCCGTTGTGCCCGGAAGTGGCCGGCGGTTTGCCAACGCCTCGGGCGGCGGCGGAAATTCCAGGCGGGCAGGGCACGCAAGTCCTCGATGGCCAGGCGTTGGTGATCACCACCGAGGGCGAGGACGTCAGTGCGCAGTTTCTGTTGGGGGCGTATCAGGCACTGGAGTTGGTGCAGAAGTATGGCATCCACATCGCCGTCCTCAAGGCCAACAGCCCGTCCTGCGGCAATCTGCTGACCTATGACGGGACGTTCAGCGGCGTGAAGGTCAGTGGCGAGGGCGTGACGGCGGCGCTACTCAAGCGCCACGGGGTGCAGGTGTTCAGTGAGCTGGAGTTGCCGCAAGCGGCGCGGGCATTGGCAACACTCGATTAACGAGCGACACAAGACACTGTAGGAGCGAGCCTGCTCGCGATGAGGCCAGTAGTCCAGCAAACATGGATGTTTGAATGTCAGGCCGCCATCGCGAGCAGGCTCGCTCCTACAGGATCAGCTTTCAGTCCAGACCTGCAACAACTTCAAGGTTTGGGTACCACACCCGCTTCCGCCCCCAACCACTTCTGCTCCAACGCTTGCAGTCGCCCGTCATCCTTGATCCGCTGCAGCGCGTTTTCCAGGCTGGCATGGAACGCCGGATTACCCTTCTGAAACGGAATCGCCAGGCTCACGGCCGGGTCGGATTTGGGCTTCTCTTGCGTCAGCGACTGCACCAGCAAAATGGAGCGCGGCTCTTCTTTCTGCGCGATCAATTGCGCATGGGTTTGAATGTAAGGCTCGCTGAAGTCGAAACGATCCTTGAGATCCGGGGTCACTGCTATGTGGTTGATAGCGATGTCGTATTTGCCGCTTTCGACGCCGGTCAACAGATCGCTGCCGTCGGTGACGACAAAGTCGGCCCGGACATCGAGTTCACTTGCCAGCAGTTGGCCCAGTTCGACTTCGAAGCCGGTGAGCCTGTCGTCATCCTTGAAATTGAATGGAGGAGTGTTGGCTTCAACGGCAATGCGCAATTCGCCCCGGTCGTTGACGTCATCTATCAGTTCGGCATGAGCCAAAGGGCTCAAAAGGGGTAGCAGGCAGATCAGGCCAGGCAGAAAGCGCATGGTCACTCCTTTGAATTTATTATCGCGACCCTCTGATTCAGGCTCGCTTTGCTATGGTTGTCGAGTGCCTTCGACAACAAATGGCCATGAAGTTGTCATGGTCACGCGGATTTTACGGAAAAACTGGAGAAGAGAATGAAAACCTTTATGTCACGTGCTGCTTTGGCTGGCGTGTTGATGGGTGTTTCGGTGCTGGCCAGTGCTGCAACCCCGGCCCCGAAAGGCGCCGAAGTGTCCATCGTGTCTCCCGAGGACGGTGCGACGATTCCGCAGACAGTCGTCGTCAAGTTCGCGGTCGAGAACATTGCCCTGGCACCGGCGGGCGATACCACCAAGAACACCGGTCATCACCACGTGCTGATCGACGTCGATGAGCTGCCGGCCGCCGGTGCGCCGATCCCCAAGGATGCCAACCACCTGCATTTCGGCGGTGCGCAGACCCAGGCTGAAATAACGCTCACCCCGGGCAAACACACCTTGCAGCTTGAACTGGGCGATAGCAACCACATGCCGTTCGATCCACCGATCGTTTCCGAGAAGATCACCGTCAACGTCAAGTAACGTTGTTGCGTGAATGAAAAAGGGAGCCCGAAGGCTCCCTTTTTTGTCGCTCAGGTCGTGATCAGAACAACACACGGCTACGGATGGTGCCGTTGACGTGTTGCAGCTTCTCTTGCGCCAGGTCCGAGTACTCGGCGTCGACGTCGATTACCACGTAGCCGACTTTCTCGTTGGTCTGCAGGAACTGACCGGAGATGTTGATGCCGTTTTCGGCAAAGACCTTGTTGATCTCGCTGAGCACGCCCGGAATGTTTTCGTGGATGTGCAGCAGGCGGTGCTTGCCAGGGTGAGCCGGCAGGGCCACTTCCGGGAAGTTCACGGACGATACCGAAGTACCGTTGTCGCTGTACTTGACCAGTTTTTCCGCCACTTCCAGACCGATGTTGGCCTGGGCTTCAGCGGTGGAGCCACCGATGTGCGGGGTCAGGATCACGTTGT
The DNA here is from genome assembly GCF_949768175.1 of Pseudomonas sp. IT-P74. Classification (NCBI taxonomy): domain Bacteria; kingdom Pseudomonadati; phylum Pseudomonadota; class Gammaproteobacteria; order Pseudomonadales; family Pseudomonadaceae; genus Pseudomonas; species Pseudomonas sp. IT-P74. The sequence continues at coordinate 44,318 of NZ_CATKQD010000077.1, forward strand.
CCAGGCCACGCAGCGGGCTTTCGAACTCTTCGTCGTTGGAGCGTGGCTCCACCGGGAATACGTCGATGGCCGCGCCGATCAGGTGTTTGTCCTTGATCGCGTCCGCCAGGTGGTCCAGTTCGACCACGGTGCCGCGGGCGGCGTTGATCAGGATGCCGCCTTTCTTGATGGCGCGGATTTCCTTCTCGCCCATCATCCACTGGGTGGCGGCGGTTTCCGGTACGTGCAGCGAAACGATGTCGGACATCGCCAGCAGTTCGTGCAGGTTGCCTACCTGAGTGGCGTTACCCAGTGGCAGCTTGGTGATGGTGTCGTAGAAGTACACCTGCATCCCCAGGCCTTCCGCCAGGACCGACAGTTGAGTACCGATCGAGCCGTAACCGACGATGCCCAGCTTCTTGCCGCGGATCTCGAAGGAGTTGGCCGCGCTCTTGATCCAGCCGCCACGGTGGCAGGAAGCATTCTTCTCAGGGATGCCGCGCAGCAGCAGGATCGCTTCGGCCAGCACCAGCTCCGCTACGGAACGGGTGTTGGAGTACGGTGCGTTGAACACCGCGATGCCGCGTTCGCGGGCAGCGTCCAGGTCGACCTGGTTGGTACCGATGCAGAAACACCCTACAGCCACGAGCTTCTTCGCGTGATCGAAGATCTCTTCGGTCAGTTGAGTGCGGGAGCGAATGCCGATGAAGTGAGCATCGGCGATCTTTTCCTTGAGCTGGGCTTCCGGCAGAGAACCAGTGAGGTACTCGATGCTGGTGTAGCCCGCCGCCTTGAGGACGTCGACAGCCGATTGGTGGACGCCTTCGAGAAGAAGGAACTTGATCTTGCTCTTATCGAGAGAAGTCTTGCTCATCTGCGTAAACCTGTATCCCGGAGAAAAATGGCAGGAAAGGGAGCAGCCCGGAGCTGACCCGCACGGCAGGAAAGCCGTCACCGCAGAACAGCCCTTGGGCACTATCCTGCGGGGTCGTTATGCTAGCATATGCACCCCGCTAAACACTCATTCCTGCGACGTGAAGCGTTCTCAGGATGACCATGAATTGTTCGAGAGTTCTGTCGATGACCAATCCTGCCCTGATTGAAGAGCTGAAGACCCTGGTTGAGCCTGGCAAGGTGCTGACCGATGCCGACTCCCTGAATGCTTACGGAAAGGATTGGACCAAGCATTTCGCCCCGGCCCCGACTGCCATCGTGTTCCCCAAGACTACCGAGCAGGTCCAGGCCATTGTCCTGTGGGCCAATAAACACAAGGTGGCGCTGGTGCCGTCCGGCGGTCGTACCGGGTTGTCTGCCGCTGCGGTGGCAGCCAGTGGCGAAGTGGTCGTGTCCTTCGACTATATGAACCAGGTCCTCGACGTGAACCTCACCGACCGCACCGCTGTTTGTCAGCCGGGCGTGGTCACCAAGCAATTGCAGAACGTCGCTGAAGAAAAAGGCTTGTACTACCCGGTGGACTTCGCATCGTCCGGCTCGAGCCAGATTGGTGGCAATATCGGCACCAATGCCGGCGGGATCAAGGTGATTCGCTATGGCATGACCCGTAACTGGGTCGCTGGCATGAAAGTGGTCACCGGCAAGGGTGACGTGCTGGAACTGAACCGTGACCTGATCAAGAACGCTACCGGCTACGACATGCGCCAGCTGTTCATTGGCGCCGAAGGCACCCTGGGGTTTGTGGTCGAAGCGACCATGCGCCTGGACCGCGCGCCGAAAAACCTCACCGCGATGGTTCTCGGCACCACCGATTTCGACTCGATCATGCCGGTGCTGCACGCTTTCCAGAGCAAGCTTGACCTGACCGCCTTCGAATTCTTCTCCGACAAAGCCCTGGCCAAAGTCATGGCCCGTGGCGATGTACCGGCGCCATTCGAAACCGATTGCCCGTTCTACGCGCTGCTGGAATTCGAAGCGACCACCGAAGAAGTGGCCAACCACGCCCTGGAAACCTTCGAGCACTGCGTCGAGCAAGGCTGGGTGCTGGACGGCGTGATGAGCCAGAGCGAAACCCAACTGCAGAACCTGTGGAAGCTGCGCGAATACATCTCCGAAACCATTTCCCACTGGACGCCGTACAAGAACGACATCTCGGTCACCGTATCGAAAGTTCCGGCATTCCTGAAGGAAATCGACGCGATCGTCGGCGAACACTACCCGGACTTCGAAATCGTCTGGTTCGGCCACATCGGCGACGGCAACCTGCACTTGAACATCCTCAAGCCGGATGACCTGAGCAAGGATGAGTTCTTCGCCAAGTGCGCCACCGTCAACAAGTGGGTGTTCGAAACCGTCGAGAAGTACAACGGTTCGATCTCCGCCGAGCACGGCGTGGGCATGACCAAGCGTGACTATCTGACCTACAGCCGCTCGCCGGTCGAGATCGAGTACATGAAAGCGGTCAAGGCGGTGTTCGACCCGAACGGCATCATGAACCCGGGCAAGATTTTCGCTGTTTGATTTTCGAACTTTAAGAGCCAAAGAAGCAGGAGTCGGTAATGAGCTATCAGCACCAGTATGTCGACGGTACGCGCATTCACTTCCCGCTGGGGAAAGTGGTGTGCATCGGCCGTAACTACGCCGAACACGCCAAGGAACTGGATAACCCGGTGCCGACCGAGCCACTGCTGTTCATCAAGCCGGGCAGTTGCGTGGTGCCGCTGGAAGGCGGTTTCAGCATTCCGACCGACCGCGGTTCGGTGCATTACGAAGCGGAAATCGCGGTATTGATCGGCAAGCCATTGTCGACCAAGCCGAGCCGTGAAGAAGTGCTCGACGCCATCTCCGGTTTCGCTCCTGCCCTGGACCTGACCCTGCGCGACAAGCAGGCCGAACTGAAATCCAAGGGCTTGCCCTGGGAAATCGCCAAGTCCTTCGATGGTGCGGCAGTGCTGGCTCCGTTCGTGTCCGGCAGCACCTTTGCCGACCTGACCGACATCGGCATCCGCCTGACCATCAACGGTGAAGTGCGCCAGGACGGCAACAGCAGCGCAATGCTCAACCCGATCGTGCCGATGATCCAGCACATGGCCGGCTGCTTCTCGTTACAGGCCGGGGACGTGATCCTCACCGGCACGCCGGTGGGCGTTGGTCCGCTGAATGTCGGTGACGAGATCGTTCTGGAATTGCCGGGCGCCAGCAGTTTCACCAGCAGCGTTCGCTAGTTGTAACACCGCTGTACCCTGTGGGAGCGAGCCTGCTCGCGATAGCGGTGTGTCATCCAATATCTTTGTTGGCTGACACGCCCCCATCGCGAGCAGGCTCGCTCCCACATTGGTTTTGCCGTGGCATGTAGATTGGCTGCCCTGTCATTTCCCGTTTTTTTCACATCCGGTCTGGATAATTTCAGGGCTATTGGCCTCTGAGCCGGCCCCAAACTGTGCTATTACCCCTAGCCTGAATTTCTGGAACGCATTCCCCGATGGCCACTCCTCCGCTTTCCATGCTTGAACCTGCCCGCCGCTCGCGCTTCGCCCTGCGTTGGCACACCTGGCTGCTGTTGGTGGCTGTTGTCGCCTACGGTGTTGCATTCGCCATGCACTGGGATTCCCGGGGCGTGCTCTGGGTGAAAGAGCAATTCAAGAGCCCGGCCGAGCGTCAGGCCAGTATCTGGCTCCCCGACTATCGGGCGGTGATCGATGCCAAGCCGTTGCCGGGCATGGAGAAGGATGAAGCATCGGACGTGGCCTACGACCCACAGACCAAGACGCTGTTTTCGGTCATGGGCAAGAACCCGTTCCTGGTCGAATTGAACTTGCAGGGCGATGTGTTGCGCAAAATGCCGTTGGTCGGCTGGAGCAACCCTGAGGGCGTCACGGTGCTGGGTGACGGTCGGCTGGCCATTGTCGATGAGCGCGAGCATCTGATCTCTATCGTCAAGGTCGATGCTGACACCCGCGAACTGAACATCGCCGATTTCCCGAAGTACGACCTCGGGCCTTCCAAGGACCAGAACAAGGCCTTTGAGGCTGTCACCTGGGACCCGAGCAATCAGCAACTGTTGCTGGGCGAAGAGCGCCCGCCGGCATTGTTTGCCTGGAAAGGCGATGGCAAGGTCCTGACCGGCGACAAGCTGAAACTGGCCAGCCATGCACTGGACATGCGCAACCTGTCTGCCCTGGCCGTCGATCCACGGACCGGCCACATGCTGGTGTTGTCCGCCGACTCGCACCTGTTGCTGGAGCTGGACAAGAAGGGTGAGCAGGTCAGTTTCATCACCCTGTTGCGTGGCTTCAACGGCCTGAAAAATACCATTCCCCGTGCCGAAGGCGTAACCATGGATGAAGCGGGTACGCTGTACATGGTGAGTGAACCGAATCTGTTTTATCGCTTCGAAAAACAGAAGTAACCAACGCCTGCGCTGATTGCCTGTACGTAAAAGGCCAGCGGCCATTAAGCTTCAGTTCAGACGGGCGTGATATTTCATCCGCCTGTTTTGACCCGAGCCCGCCCGAATGCGTCGATTTGCCCGCCCCAAATCCCTGATTCTGATCCTGTCGGTGGTCATGCTGATCGCGTTGATAGCGATCGCCCAGTACATGCGCCTGTTCGAGCGCACCTGGTTCAATCTGCATGCGCTGTGGCAGCCGGTGAGTTCCCGGTCCATGGGCCTGGACCAATATCAGGTCGTGACCGAGGCGCAGGTGATCGATGGCCTGGCCGACAACGTTTCAGCGCTGACCTACGACCCGGTGCGCAAAAGCCTGTTCACCGTCACCAACAAACGGAGCGAGCTGGTCGAGTTGTCCCTCGACGGCAGGATCTTGCGTCGTGTGGCGCTGGTCGGTTTCGGCGATCCGGAGGCGGTGGAGTTCATCAGCGAGGACATCTACGTGGTCACTGACGAAAGCCAGCAGCGGCTGATCAAGATTCGTCTGGAGCAGGACACCACTTTCGTCGATGCGGCAGACGCCGAGCAGATGACCATTGGCGTACACATGGGCGGCAACAAGGGCTTCGAGGGGCTGGCTTACGATTCTGTGGGCAAGCGCCTGTTCGTCGCCAAGGAGCGCAACCCGATGCTGATCTACGAGGTGCACGGTTTTCCGCGCTTCAATCCTGAAGAATCCTACTCGGTGCATGTGATCAACGACCCCAAGCGTGATGCCGGGATGTTCGTGCGGGATCTGTCGAGCCTGCAATACGACGAGCGCAGCGGGCATTTGCTGGCGCTGTCGGATGAGTCGCGATTGATTCTGGAACTGGATGTGGATGGGCGGCCATTGAGCACAATGTCATTGAGCAAGGGACGCCATGGCCTGCAAAAAACCGTGCCGCAAGCGGAGGGGATCGCCGTGGACGACGACGGTGCGTTGTATATCGTCAGCGAGCCGAATCTGTTCTACGTGTTCAAGAAACCCGCGCAACTCTAAACCAACACCCCATACCAATGTGGGAGCGAGCTTGCTCGCGAAAGCGGTGTATCAGTCGAGATTGATTTCAACTGACAGTCCGTTATCGCGAGCTGGCTCGCTCCCACAGGTATTTCGTCTGCCCTCAAATCAGGTGGGCAGATTGGCTTACTCGGCGCGCAGTGTCTTCACGCCTTCGCTCGTACCCAGCAACAACAGATCCGCCGGACGCGCCGCGAACAGACCATTGGTGACCACGCCGACGATCGCATTGATCTGCGTCTCCAGTTCCACCGGATTGGTGATCTGCATGTTGAACACGTCGAGGATGATGTTGCCGTTGTCGGTCAGCACGCCTTCGCGGTAAACCGGGTCGCCGCCGAGCTTCACCAGTTCGCGGGCCACATGGCTGCGGGCCATCGGGATCACTTCCACCGGCAGCGGGAAAGCACCGAGGACCGGCACCAGCTTGCTGGCATCGGCGATGCAGATGAAGGTCTTGGCCACGGCCGCGACAATCTTCTCACGGGTCAGGGCAGCGCCGCCGCCCTTGATCAGGTTCAGGTGCTCGTCGCTTTCATCGGCGCCGTCGACATAGAACTCCAGGTCGCTGACGGTGTTCAGTTCGTACACCGGAATCCCGTGGCCCTTGAGGCGCGCGGCGGTGGCTTCGGAGCTGGCGACGGCACCGTCGAATGCGCCCTTGTGCCTGGCCAGCGCGTCGATGAAACAGTTGGCGGTGGAGCCGGTGCCGACCCCGACGATGCTCTTGTCGTCGAGTTTCGGAAGGATGAAGTCGACGGCGGCCTGAGCCACTGCCTGTTTGAGTTGATCCTGGTTCATGCGGGCTCCGGGGTGCCGAGGAGGGGACGAAAGGCCGGCATTATAGGCTTCGAGGCAGGGAAGGTCATTGTCCGATTGGCAGGTCGACCGTTCCTTGTAGGAGCGAGCGTGCTCGCGATGGTCGTGAACGATAACGCGTGAAAATAGATGTGCAGCGGTGCCATTGCGTTTTTCGCGAGCAAGCTCGCTCCTACAACAGGTGGTCGTGCGGCCAAAATGCGGGTTAGACTCCGTGGTCCCGCCCAACCCGCTCAGTGATGCTTTCCGATGCTTGAACAGTACGTCAAAAAGATCCTCACCTCGCGCGTTTATGACGTTGCCGTAGAAACTCCGTTGCAGACCGCCCGTCAGCTCTCCGAGCGGCTGGGCAACAGCATTTGGCTCAAGCGCGAAGACTTGCAGCCGGTGTTCTCCTTCAAGATTCGCGGCGCCTACAACAAGTTGACCCAGTTGAGCGACGAAGAGCGCGCTCGCGGCGTGGTCACCGCGTCGGCGGGCAACCATGCCCAGGGCCTGGCCCTGGCGGCGAAGGTGTTGGGCGTGAAAGCGACCATCGTCATGCCCAAGACCACCCCGGAGATCAAGGTCGAAGGCGTGCGCTCCCGTGGCGGCAAAGTGGTGCTGCACGGCGATTCGTTCCCGGAAGCCCTGGCCTACTCGCTGAAACTGGTCGACGAAAAAGGCTACGTCTACATTCACCCGTACGACGACCCCCACACCATTGCCGGGCAGGGCACCGTGGCGATGGAGATTCTGCGCCAGCACCCGCAGCCACTGGATGCGATTTTCGTCCCGGTGGGCGGCGGCGGCCTGATCGCCGGCATTGCTGCTTATGTGAAGTACCTGCGCCCGGACATCAAGGTCATTGGTGTCGAGCCGGATGATTCCAATTGCCTGCAAGCCGCCATGGCGGCTGGCGAACGCGTGGTGCTGCCGACCGTGGGCCTTTTCGCTGACGGCGTTGCGGTGGCCCAGATCGGTCAGCACACCTTCGACATCTGCAAAGACCATGTCGACGAAGTGATCACCGTCAGCACCGACGAAATCTGCGCCGCCATCAAGGATATCTACGACGATACCCGCTCGATCACCGAACCTGCCGGCGCCTTGGGCGTGGCCGGGATCAAGAAATATGTCGAGCAGCGTGGCGTCAGCGGCCAGACCTTCGTGGCCATCGACTCCGGGGCCAACGTCAACTTCGATCGCCTGCGCCACGTCGCCGAGCGTGCGGAGCTGGGTGAAGGCCGCGAAGCGATCATCGCCGTGACCATTCCCGAGAAGCCAGGCAGCTTCAAGGCGTTCTGCGAGGCCATTGGCAAGCGCCAGATCACCGAATTCAACTACCGCTACAACACCGGCAGCGAAGCGCACATCTTCGTCGGCGTGCAAACCCACCCGGAAAGCGACCCGCGCAGCGCGTTGATCGCCAGCCTGAGCGAACAGGGTTTCCCGGTGCTGGACCTGACCGACAACGAACTGGCCAAGCTGCACATCCGCCACATGGTGGGCGGACGTGCGGCGCACGTGGTCGATGAAGTGATCCTGCGTTTCGAATTCCCGGAGCGTCCGGGCGCGCTGTTCAACTTCCTCAACAAGCTGGGCGGGCGCTGGAACATTTCGATGTTCCACTACCGCAACCATGGCGCGGCCGATGGCCGTGTCGTCGCGGGCCTGCAAGTGCCCCACGACGAGCGCCACCTGGTACCGGCGGCGCTGGAAGAAATCGGTTACCCGTACTGGGATGAAAGCGACAACCCGGCCTATCAGCTGTTTCTTGGCTGAACGGCTACGCTGACGGGCAAGGCAATTAAGGAAATCTGACAATGGAAACGTTAACGGCCCTGAAAGCGGCGCACATGGTGGCAACGGTTGTACTGCTGGCTTGTGCGCTGGGGCTGGGAATCTGGGTTTTGCTTGCGCGGCGCAAGGGTGACGCGACGGCGGGTAGTCGTACATTGCAGCGGCCAAGGGGGTTTGTCTGGCTGCTGATGGGCCTGGCGCTGCTGAGCATGCCGTTTACCGGCTGGTGGATGGTGCATCTGGTGGGTTGGCCACTGGGGCAGACCTGGCTGCTGGCGTCGAGCGTGCTGTACACCGTGGCGACACTGGCGTGGTTCTGGCTGCTGGTGCGGCTGAACAAACTGCGCAAGACGCCGGGTGGCGTGGGGAAATTCACCTTTGCCTTGGCGTTGTTCAGTTTTGTCTGCTTTATCGCCATTGCCGGGTTGATGGGGGCCAAGCCTGTTTAAGGCTGAAGACTGTATCGACCCAATCGCGAGCAGGCTCACTCCTACAGGGGAACGCATTCCAATGTAGGAGTGAGCCTGCTCGCGATAGCAATTTTAGTCGCGCAACGAAATCACCGGCCAACCCCGCTTCTCGGCCTCGGCCCGCAGATTCGGGTCCGGATCAACCGCCACCGCATGAGTCACCTGTTCCAGCAATGGCAAATCATTCATCGAGTCGCTATAGAAGTAGCTGTCTTCCAGCGTAAACCCGGTCTCCTCCAGCCAGCGATTCAATCGCGTCACCTTGCCTTCGCGGAAGCACGGCACGTCGGTGCTGCGCCCGGTGTAGCGGCCGTCGAGCATTTCGCATTCGGTGGCGATCAGGGTTTCGACGCCCAGGCGCTCGGCAATCGGCCCGGTGACGAAGCGGTTGGTGGCGGTGATGATGACCAGTTTGTCCCCGGCCGCGCGGTGCTTGGCCAGCAACTCGATGGCCTTGGGCAGGAGGATCGGTTCGATGCAGTCGCGCATGTAATCGCTGTGCCACTGATCCAGCGTGGCCATTTCGGTGCGGCCGAGGACTTCCAGGCAGAAGTTCAGGTAAGCAGCGTTATCCAGTTTGCCGGCCAGGTAATCCTGGTAGAACTCATCGTTGCGTGCCTTGTAGGCGACGGCGTCGAGAAAGCCGCGCTCGCACAGGTAATCGCCCCAGGCGTGATCGCTGTCACCGCCCAGAAGGGTGTTGTCCAAATCGAATAAAGCCAGGCGCATTACAGTTACCCGCTGAAAAGTCAGTAAAAAGGCGACAAGAATACGGTCTTTTCACAAGAGTGCACATAAGGTAGGAACCTTCGTTGCCGCCTTCACAACCTTTGTGGAACAATGCGGCGACATGCGTTTGCGAGGTTGTTGCCGTGATCGACCCCGATGGTTTTCGCCCCAATGTCGGGATCATTCTGACGAATGACGCCGGCCAGGTGCTATGGGCTCGCCGAATCAATCAAGATGCCTGGCAATTTCCGCAGGGGGGGATCAACCCCGAGGAGACGCCGGAAGACGCCTTGTACCGCGAGCTGAACGAAGAAGTTGGCCTTGAGCGCGAAGATGTTGAAATTCTCGCCTGCACCCGGGGCTGGTTGCGCTATCGTTTGCCGCAACGTCTGGTACGTACCCACAGCCAACCGCTGTGCATCGGCCAGAAACAGAAATGGTTTCTCCTGCGCCTGATCTCCAACGAGCAGCGGGTGCGGATGGATTTGACCGGTAAACCGGAGTTCGATGGCTGGCGCTGGGTCAGCTATTGGTATCCGTTGGGCCAGGTGGTGACATTCAAGCGCGAGGTGTATCGACGCGCTCTCAAAGAGCTTGCCCCGCGCCTTTTAGCGCGCGACTGACGACGGAGTTCGACCCCGAGCCATGCTCAATACGCTGCGCAAGATCGTCCAGGAAGTTAACTCCGCCAAGGATCTCAAGGCGGCGTTGGGGATTATTGTGTTGCGCGTCAAAGAGGCCATGGGCAGCCAGGTCTGCTCGGTCTACCTGCTTGATCCGGAGACCAACCGGTTCGTGCTGATGGCCACCGAGGGCTTGAACAAGCGCTCGATCGGCAAGGTCAGCATGGCCCCCAACGAAGGTCTGGTGGGTCTGGTCGGCACGCGTGAAGAACCCCTGAACCTCGAAAACGCCGCGGACCACCCGCGCTACCGCTACTTCGCCGAAACCGGTGAAGAGCGCTACGCCTCGTTCCTCGGTGCGCCGATCATTCACCACCGCCGCGTCGTCGGCGTGTTGGTCATCCAGCAAAAAGAACGTCGCCAGTTCGATGAAGGGGAAGAAGCCTTCCTCGTGACCATGAGCGCGCAGCTCGCCGGTGTTATCGCCCACGCCGAAGCCACTGGTTCGATCCGTGGCCTCGGTCGTCAGGGCAAGGGCATTCAGGAAGCCAAGTTCATTGGCGTGCCGGGTTCGCCAGGTGCGGCGGTCGGTACGGCGGTGGTCATGCTGCCACCGGCCGATCTGGACGTGGTGCCGGACAAAGCCATCAGCGACATCGAAGCCGAGCTCAAGCTGTTCAAGACCGCCATCGAAGGCGTACGCGCCGACATGCGCGCGCTGTCCGCCAAGCTAGCCACGCAGTTGCGCCCGGAAGAGCGGGCCTTGTTCGACGTCTACCTGATGATGCTCGACGATGCAGCGCTGGGCAGCGAAGTCACCACCGTGATCAAGACCGGCCAGTGGGCCCAGGGCGCGTTGCGCCAGGTGGTCACCGATCACGTCAACCGTTTCGAATTGATGGACGACGCTTACCTGCGCGAGCGTGCCTCGGACGTGAAGGATCTCGGCCGTCGCTTGCTGGCTTACTTGCAGGAAGAGCGCCAGCAAACCCTGGTCTACCCCGACAACACTATTCTGGTCAGCGAAGAACTGACGCCGGCGATGCTCGGCGAGGTGCCGGAAGGCAAGCTGGCCGGCCTGGTGTCGGTGCTTGGCTCCGGTAACTCCCACGTCGCCATCCTCGCCCGCGCCATGGGCATCCCGACCGTGATGGGCCTGGTCGACCTGCCGTACTCCAAGGTCGACGGCATCCAGATGATCGTCGACGGTTACCACGGCGAGGTCTACACCAACCCGAGTGAAGTGCTGCGCAAGCAGTTCGCCGAGGTGGTCGAGGAAGAGAAGCAACTGGCCCTGGGGCTGGATGCGCTGCGCGATCTGCCGTGCGTAACGGTCGATGGCCACCGCATGCCGCTGTGGGTCAACACCGGCCTGCTGGCGGATGTGGCGCGCGCGCAGAAGCGCGGTGCCGAAGGCGTGGGCCTGTACCGCACCGAAGTGCCGTTCATGATCAACCAGCGCTTCCCGAGCGAAAAGGAACAACTGGCGATCTACCGCGAACAACTGGCCGCGTTCCATCCGCAACCGGTGACCATGCGAACCCTGGACATCGGCGGCGACAAATCGCTGTCGTACTTCCCGATCAAGGAAGACAACCCGTTCCTCGGCTGGCGCGGCATTCGCGTCACTCTCGACCATCCGGAAATCTTCCTGGTGCAGACCCGCGCCATGCTCAAGGCCAGTGAAGGCCTGAACAACCTGCGCATCCTGCTGCCGATGATCTCCGGCACCCACGAGCTGGAAGAAGCCTTGCACCTGATTCACCGCGCCTGGGGTGAAGTCCGTGACGAGGGCTGCGACGTACCGATGCCGCCGATTGGCGTGATGATCGAGATTCCGGCGGCGGTGTACCAGACCAAGGAACTGGCGCGGCAAGTGGACTTCCTGTCGGTCGGTTCCAACGACCTGACCCAGTACCTGTTGGCCGTGGACCGCAACAACCCGCGGGTGGCCGACCTCTACGACTACCTGCACCCGGCGGTGCTGCAAGCGTTGCAAACTGTTGTGCGCGATGCCCATGCCGAAGGCAAGCCAGTGAGTATCTGCGGTGAAATGGCCGGTGATCCGGCGGCGGCGGTGCTGTTGATGGCGATGGGTTTCGACAGCCTGTCGATGAACGCCACCAACCTGCCGAAAGTGAAGTGGATGCTGCGCCAGATCAACCTGAGCAAGGCCAGGGAATTGCTGGCGGAACTGATGACCATCGACAACCCGCAAGTGATTCACAGCTCGCTGCAACTGGCGCTGAAGAACCTCGGGTTGGCGCGGATGATCAATCCGGCAGCAATCAAGCCCCTCTAAAATACTGATGGCCCCATCGCGAGCAAGCTCGCTCCCACATTGGATCTGTGAACGACGCGAATCCCCTGTGGGAGCGAGCCTGCTCGCGATGAGGCCGGACCTGGCAACACAAGACTAAAGCCTGATCTCCACCTCCCCAAGATGCCCGCCATACGGCCCGAAACTGCGCTCGACCATATGCAGCGCCCCATCCGCCTGCACAATCAACGCCGTACTCGCCCGGGTTCCATAACTTTGGCTGGCAATGAACACGCTCGACAGCAACGTTTCGGTAGCCAGCCCGACACCGGTATCCGGCAACTCGGCAAACGGCGCGGTCTGCGCATCGCTCAATAACGCCAGCAGTGCCTGAGGCTGCGGATCATCCAGTACCTCGCTCAATGCAGCCTTGGCCTTGAGCAGCTTCGGCCACGGCGTATCCAGCCCGGCGTTCGACACGCCGTAGATGCCCGCTTGCAGCATCACTGCTTGCGTCTCCCGGGCATTGAAGTGCCAAAGCTCGTTCCTATTGCCAACCAACAGATTGAACCCGCCATATTCAGGCGAACGTCTGACAACGTCGGCCAAATAGTCATCAATCGAGCAATCCCCCTCAAGGAATCGCGCGACCAGCTCCCCACGAGACTTGCGCCCCGGCGGTCGATGGGGATCGCGGATGTTGGTCAGCGCCGCAAAACGTCCGTTGGCGCCGACACCGAGCCAGGTGCCACCGGCCTCGAGGTCGCGCCCCGCATGCACATGCGGCGCTTCGGGCCATGGCGCCAGCGGCAGGCTGGGGCGGGCGTAGAATTCATCGCGATTGGCCGCCACGACCAGCGGTTGGGCATGACCCGGTCGCCAGGCAAAAACAATCAGGCACATCAGGCTGTCCTTGTGTGTTTTTTGCTCACTCTACGCAGACATCGCTCATCGATCCATCGCCTTGCGCAGTGGAGCTTGAGGCCGTGCATCCGTTACCATGCCGCTCCGGTTTTGGGATGCGGGCGGGACAACCATGGAATTTCTGCTCTATCTGGCGCTCGGCGCCTGTGCAGGTGTACTCGCCGGGCTGTTTGGCGTGGGCGGCGGGATCATCATCGTCCCGGTGCTGGTGTTCAGCTTCAAGGCCCAGGGGTTCGATCCGTCGATCCTCACGCACCTGGCAGTAGGCACCTCCCTGGCGACGATCATCTTTACCTCGGTCAACGCGGTACGCGAGCATCACCGCCGTGGCGCCGTGCGTTGGCCGATCTTCATGTGGATGACCGTCGGCATTCTGGTCGGTGCCGGGTTTGGCGCGCTGACGGCCGAAGCGATTTCCGGCCCCAACCTGCAGAAGCTCATTGGTGTATTCGCCCTGGTGATTGCCGCTCAGCTGGCGCTGGAGGTCAAACCCAAGGCCAGCCGAACCGTGCCGGGCAAACTCGGTCTGACCGTGGCCGGCAGCGTGATTGGCTGGGCTTCGGCGATTTTCGGCATTGGCGGTGGTTCATTGACCGTGCCATTCCTGACCTGGCGCAGTGTGCCGATGCAGCAAGCGGTGGCCACTTCATCGGCCTGCGGTCTGCCGATTGCTTTGGCCAGTGCACTAAGTTTCATGATTCTGGGCTGGCACGATCCGTTGCTCCCGGCCCATAGTCTCGGTTTCATTTATTTGCCGGCGTTGCTGGGCATTGCCCTGACCAGCATGGTGTTCGCCCGCTTGGGCGCGCGATTGGCCCACAGGTTGTCGCCAAAGTTGCTGAAAAGGCTGTTTGCCGCTTTGCTGTTCTGCGTCGGTCTGAACTTTCTAGTCTGAAGCATCTGCTCTGACGGGCAGCGCAATCCTGGCTTAATCCTGAGGTGGCAGCGTCGCCCGGGAATTTTTAAGATTTGAACTCTAACGAGGAGTCGCAATGCTGCCTTACCCGCAGATCGACCCGGTGGCCCTGGCCATCGGTCCGCTGAAAATCCACTGGTACGGTCTGATGTACCTGATCGGCATCGGCGGCGCCTGGCTGCTGGCGTCCCGCCGCTTGAACCGCTTCGACCCGACCTGGACCAAGGAGAAACTCTCCGACATGGTGTTCTGGATGTCGATGGGAGTGATCGTCGGCGGACGTCTGGGATATGTGCTGTTTTACGACCTGGGTGCTTACCTGGCCAACCCGACGCTGATTTTCGAAGTGTGGAAGGGCGGCATGTCATTCCACGGCGGTTTCATCGGCGTGATGCTGGCGGCGTTGTGGTTCGGCAAGAAGAACAACAAGTCGTTCTTCCAGCTGATGGATTTCGTTGCGCCGATGGTGCCGATCGGTCTGGGCGCCGGGCGTATCGGCAACTTCATCAACGCCGAGTTGTGGGGCAAGGCAACCGATGTGCCGTGGGCGATGGTCTTTCCGACCGATCCGGCGCAACTGGCGCGTCATCCGTCGCAGCTGTACCAGTTCGCCCTCGAAGGCGTGGCGTTGTTCCTGATCCTGTGGCTGTTCTCGCGCAAGCCGCGGCCGACCATGGCGGTATCGGGGATGTTCGCGCTGTTCTATGGCATCTTCCGTTTCATCGTCGAGTTCGTCCGTGTACCGGACGCGCAACTGGGCTATCTGGCCTGGAACTGGCTGACCATGGGCCAGGTGCTGTGCGTGCCGATGATCGTCGGCGGGCTGTTCCTGATCTGGCTGGCGTATCACCGCGCCCCGGCGGCTCCAGCGGCAGCCGTATAAAATTCGAACCCCGGAGCTTCGGTCCCGGGTTCAAGGACACAGGTAATTCATGAAGCAATATCTCGAACTGGTCGCCCACGTCATCAAGAACGGCACCAAACAGGCCAACCGTACCGGCGTGAACACCATCAGTTTTCCCGGTGCGATGCTGCGTTATGACCTGCAGGAAGGTTTCCCGGCGATCACCACGCGCAAGATGGCGTTCAAATCGGCTATCGGCGAAATGTGCGGATTCCTGCGTGGCGTGAACAACGCCGCCGAGTTCCGGGCGTTGGGCTGCAAGGTCTGGGACCAGAACGCCAACGAAAACGCCCAGTGGCTGGCCAACCCGTTCCGCCAGGGCGAAGACGACCTCGGCGAAATCTACGGCGTGCAATGGCGCAAATGGCCGGCGTACAAGCAGATCCCGCTGAGCAACCCGGCTGCCATCGAGCAGACCCTGAAACAAGGCTACCGCCAGATTGCCGAAGGCGAGGAGGACGGTCAGGCTTACGTGGTGCTGTACAAGGCCATCGACCAGGTCCGCCAGTGCATCGATACCATCATCAAGGACCCGGGCAGCCGCCGAATCCTGTTCCACGGCTGGAACTGCGCCCAGCTCGATGAAATGGCCCTGCCGCCATGCCACCTGCTGTACCAGTTCCACCCGAATGTCGAGACCAGGGAGATTTCCTTGACCCTCTACATCCGTTCCAACGACCTGGGTCTTGGCACGCCGTTCAACCTCACCGAAGGTGCTGCGCTGCTGAGCCTTATCGGTCGCCTGACCGGCTACACACCGCGTTGGTTCACCTATTTCATCGGTGATGCCCACGTCTACGAAAACCACCTGGACATGCTCAACGAACAGCTCAAGCGCGAGCCGTTTCCGATGCCGAAACTGGTGATTTCCGACCGTGTGCCGGAGTTTGCCAAGACGGGTGTTTATCAGCCGGAATGGCTGGAGCTGGTGGAGCCGGGGGATTTCTCGTTGGAAGGCTACGAACACCACGCACCGATGACCGCGCCGATGGCGGTCTGAAGCACAACGCTGCCCCCCTGTAGGAGCGAGCCTGCTCGCGATGGACGTGAACGATGACGCGTATTGTCTTAAAAAACGCGTCGCCTTTGAGTTCATCGCGAGCAGGCTCGCTCCTACAGGGGTAGGTGGTGTTCTTAGTGGCCGTGACTACGGCCCACATGTGAATGTTCCACCTCCGTCGCCACCACCCCGCCGCTCACTTCCAGCCGCTGCAAAATCCCGCATTGATCGACCCCCGGCCCCTCGCCGCAGCGTTGGCGCAGGTCGAGCAGCTGCGTCTGCAAGGCCAGCAAGCCGTCGATCCGCGCCTTGACATGGTGGATGTGTTCGTCGATCAAAGCGTTGACGCTTTCGCACTGGTCCTGCGGACTGTCGCGAAACGCCAGCAGGCTGCGGATTTCTTCGAGCGTCATGTCGAGGGTGCGACAGTTGCGGATGAAGGTCAGGCGCTCGGCGTGGGCCTGGGTATAGACGCGATAATTGCCGTCACTGCGGGCCGGTTCCGGCAGAAGGCTCTCGCGCTCGTAGTAGCGGATCGTTTCCACGGCGCAGTCCGTGAGTTTTGCCAACTCTCCAATTTTCATGACGCCAATCTCCAAAACTCCAGAAAGGGTGCTTGACCCTATAGTGGCTACAGGGTCTTTACTTGGCAACAGGCACTCTTATGGACGCAACCAATGAGCGATTCCCTGCACTCCCACAAACCCGGGGCTGAACACGAGCACGGCCACAAGCTCAAACCCGTGCAAAAACATGACCATGGCAGTCACGGCGACGCCTGTTGCTCATCTAAAGCGGCAGCGCCTGCACTGGTGAAACTGAGCGGATCGCCGACGCCCGGGGCCCGACTGAGCAGTTTTCGCATCGAGGCGATGGACTGTCCAACCGAACAGACGCTGATCCAGAACAAGCTAAGCAAACTGACCGGCGTGCACCAGTTGGAGTTCAATCTGATTAATCGGGTGCTCGGCGTGACCCACGATTTGCCCGGAGTCGAGCCGATCGTCGAGGCCATCAAGTCCTTGGGCATGCAGGCCGAACCGCTGGACCAGGGTGCTGAAACTCCGACGCCGGCGCCCCGGAAAAAGCCGTGGTGGCCCTTGGCACTGTCCGGTGTTGGTGCCTTACTGGCAGAAGTTATCCACTTCACCGGTTTCGCGCCGAACTGGGTGGTGGCGGTTGTCGCGCTGGTCTCGATCCTCAGTGGTGGCCTCGGCACTTACAAAAAAGGCTGGATCGCCCTTAAAAACCGCAACCTGAACATCAACGCCCTGATGAGCATTGCCGTGACCGGCGCGGTGCTGATCGGCCAGTGGCCGGAAGCGGCAATGGTGATGTTCCTGTTCACCGTAGCCGAGTTGATCGAGGCCAAGTCACTTGATCGTGCACGCAATGCCATCAGCGGCTTGATGCAGATGACCCCGGACACGGCAACGGTGTTACAGGCTGACGGGAGCTGGCTTGCGCAGGATGTCAAAAACATCGGGCTCGGTGCGCGGGTACGGGTGCGCCCCGGCGAGCGTATCGGCCTGGACGGTGAAGTGCTGTCCGGTCGCTCGACCATCGATCAGGCGCCAATCACTGGTGAGAGCTTGCCAGTGGAAAAAACTGTCGGCGACAAAGTCTTCGCCGGCACCATCAATCAGGCCGGTTCCCTGGAGTACGGGGTGACCGCTGCGGCCGACAACTCAACCCTGGCCCGCATCATCCACGCCGTCGAGCAGGCTCAGGGCGCGCGGGCGCCGACCCAGCGCTTCGTCGACAGTTTCTCGAAAATCTACACCCCGGCGGTGTTCGTCCTGGCCCTGGCCGTGGCGGTGATTCCGCCATTGTTGATGGGCGAGCTGTGGTTCGACTGGATCTACCGGGCGCTGGTGCTGCTGGTGGTGGCCTGCCCATGTGCGCTGGTGATTTCCACGCCGGTGACGATCGTCAGCGGCCTCGCGGCGGCGGCGCGCAAAGGCATTCTGGTCAAGGGCGGTGTCTACCTGGAGGGCGGTTACAAGCTCGACTACCTGGCCCTGGACAAAACCGGCACCATCACTCACGGCAAACCGGTGCAGACTGATTACCTGTCACTGGACCCGACCGCCGACGACTCGGCGCCCGCCATTGCCGCCGCGTTGGCCGGGCGCTCGGATCACCCGGTTTCTCTGGCCATCGCCAAAGCGGCTGTGGATAACCAGACCGCGACGCTGGTTGTGGATAACTTCGAAGCGCTGGGCGGGCGCGGGGTGCGCGGCGAGATCAACGGCCAGCTCTACCATCTGGGCAACCATCGACTGGTGGAGGATCTGGGCCTGTGTTCGCCGGCGCTGGAAGAAAAGCTGTTTGCTCTGGAAAAGCAGGGCAAGTCGGTGGTGCTGCTGCTTGATTCGTCTGGCCCGTTGGCGCTGTTTGCCGTGGCGGACACGGTAAAGGAGTCGAGCCGCGAGGCTATCCGGCAGTTGCATGACCTGGGCATCAAGACCCTGATGCTCACCGGCGATAACGTCCACACCGCGCAGGTCATTGCCGCGCAAGTCGGTATCGACGAGGCCAGGGGTGACCTTTTGCCCGGCGACAAGCTGCAGGCTGTCGAGGCTCTTTATACCCAAGGGCATCGGGTCGGCATGGTCGGCGATGGCATCAACGACGCCCCGGCGCTGGCGCGTTCCGAGATCGGTTTCGCCATGGCCGCCGCGGGCACCGATACCGCGATCGAAACCGCCGATGTCGCCCTGATGGACGACGATCTGCGCAAAATCCCGGCATTCATTCGCCTGTCTCGGCAGACGTCGAGCATCCTCAAACAGAACATCGCCCTGGCTTTGGTCATCAAGGCGATCTTTCTTGGGGTAACCTTCGCCGGGGTCGCTACCATGTGGATGGCAGTGTTCGCCGACATGGGCGTGAGTCTGCTGGTGGTGTTCAACGGTTTGCGCCTGCTGCGCAAGTAAAGGATGAGGGACGGTTGTGCTGAGTGCGGAGCTTAAGGCGTTTTACATGGTGGCCCGCCTGGGCAGCATTACCCAGGCGGCCAAAAAGCTCGGCCTGAGCCAGCCGACGGTGACGACGCAGATCCGCAACCTCGAAAGTCAGTACTCGGTCGAACTGTTCTACCGTGGCGGCCGGCGTCTCAGCGTCAGCGAGGAGGGCGCGCGGTTGCTGCCGATGGTCAAGGCGCTGATGCAGCAGGAAGCCGACATCGAGTTTTTCCTGCGTAACTGCGGCCAGGTCCAGGGCACGTTACGAATAGCCGCCACGGCACCGTATTACATCCTCGACCTGGTGAAAACCTTCCGCGAACGTCTGCCGCAGGTTGAGGTTTCGGTGGAAATCGGCAACTCCCAACAGGTGCTCGAAGCGCTGGAGGATTACCGGGTCGATGTCGCGGCGTCGTCGCAATTGCTCGATGACGCACGACTGGTTCGCCGGGTGCTCGGCAGCGATCCGCTGGTGCTGGCGGTGCATCGCAATCATCCACTGGCGATTCACGATCACGTGCCGCTCGGCGCCTTGGCCGGGCATACCCTGCTGATGCGCGAACCGGGCTCGACCACCCGTCGCTTGACCGAAGAGTTGCTGGCCAGCGCCGGAGTGTGTTTCGGCCCGCTGCTGGAAATCGGCAGCCGCGAATCGATCCGCGAAGCAGTGCTGCGCAACATCGGCATCAGCATCATTGCCCGTCAGGAAGTGCCCCATGATCCGCAGCTGCGGGTGCTGACCATCGAGAATGCGCCACAGATTCCCGAGTACCTGTACTGCCTCAAGGAGCGCAAAAACGCGCGACTGCCGGCGGCGTTTCTGGGGTTGGCGCAGGAAATGGCTCCGGCCTGAGATCTTCTTTGCCTGTCCCGGCCTCATCGCGAGCAGGCTCGCTCCTACAGTTGACCGCATTCCCCTGTAGGAGCGAGCCTGCTCGCGATGGCGGTAGACCCGCCAGCACAGGAATAACCAAAAATCCCGAATACCACTATCGGCAGTTTTTGCCTTACTGCCACATGACGGACTCATTACAACCCTAGGATGGCCCCATCTGCCAGATGAGGTCCGTCCATGAACAACCCGATCGCAACTGCCCTGACCAACCCCGGCGCACCAATGAAGGTGCGCGGCGTACAGAAACGCTTCGGCGCATTCACGGCGCTGGACAACGTTTCCCTCGACGTGGCGGCCGGTGAGCTGGTGTGTCTGCTGGGCCCGTCGGGCTGTGGCAAAACCACCCTGCTGCGCTGCATCGCCGGTCTGGAGAAGCAGGACAGCGGCGAGTTGTACCTGGGTGATCGCGACGTTTCACACTTGGCGCCCCAGGCGCGGGACTACGGCATTCTGTTTCAGTCCTACGCGTTGTTCCCCAATCTCACCGTCGAAGCGAACATTGCCTACGGCCTCGCCGGCAGCGGTCGTGACGAAGTGCGTCGCCGGGTCGGTCAAATGCTGGAACTGGTTGGCCTGACCGGCAGCGAGAAAAAGTACCCCGGTCAATTGTCCGGCGGCCAGCAGCAGCGGGTTGCACTGGCTCGCGCCCTGGCCCCGGCACCTTCGTTGTTGCTGCTGGACGAGCCGATGTCGGCCCTCGATGCCAGGGTGCGCGAGCATCTGTGCACCGAATTGCGCCAGCTGCAACGCAACCTCGGCATCACCACCCTGATGGTCACCCACAATCAGGACGAGGCCATGCTGATGGCCGACCGCATCGCCGTGATGAACAACGGCAAGGTCGAGCAGTACGCCACGCCGCAGGAAATCTACAACCGTCCGGCCACGCCATTCGTGGCGGAGTTCGTCGGCCAGGGCAACTGGTTGCCGTTCCAGCGCAGCAGCGACAGCCACGCCCAGGTTGGCGGGATGAACATGCGTCTGGCCGAAGGCAGTGCCAAGACCGCGTCGGGCCGTTTGTTCTGCCGTCCGGAAGCGATCAACGTCAATCCGCTGGTGCACGAGGAAAACCTGTTCCCGGCCAAGGTTCGCGAAATCACCTTCCTCGGCAACCGCTGCCGCATGAGCTTCGAACTCGATCAATTGCCGGGCCACGCACTGTTGGCGGAACTGGCGCCGGAAGCCATGCCGCGCCTTGGCGGCCAGCAGATCATGGTCGCCTTGCCGCCGCGCAGCCTGCAGGTGTTTGCCTGATGAGCGCGAACATTGCGCTGCCGATTCCGCACAAGCAGGTTCGGCAGACCTCTCGCGCCGAAGTCGGTGACCGGTTGTTCGTGGTCGGCGGCAAAGTCCTCATGCTGGTGTTGTTGGGTGTTGCCGTATTGATGCCGTTGCTGGCGATTTTCTGGCGCGGCTTCAGCGCCGAAGCCGGGCAGGGCGGTGGCTGGGTCGCGGCGAAAGAGCTGGTGACCAGCGAGAACTTCCATTGGTTGCTCGGCAACAGCCTGAAGGTTTCCCTCAGCGTAGCGGCCATTGTCGTACCGCTGGCCTACCTGTTTGCCTACGCGCTGCAACGCACCTTGATTCCGGCCAAAGGTATCTGGCGAGGCATCTCGCTGCTGCCATTGATGGCGCCATCAATGCTGCCCGGTATCGCGCTGGTTTACCTGTTCGGCAACCAGGGCATGCTGCGTGGCCTGCTCTCGGACAACATCTACGGCTTCTGGGGCATTGTGCTCGGCGAAGTCATCTACACCTTCCCGCATGCCTTGATGATTCTTCTGTCGGCCCTGTCCCTGGCGGATGCGCGACTTTTCGATGCCGCCTCCAGCATGGGCGCGAGTCCTGCGAAAGCTTTCCGCAGCATCACCTGGCCGGCGACCCGTCAGGCTGTGTTCGCTGCGTTCTGCCTGGTGTTCACCCTGACCATCACTGACTTCGGTGTGCCGGTGGTGGTCGGTGGCGACTATCAAGTGCTGGCGCTGGAGGCCTACAAGGCGGTGGTGGGTCAGCAACAGTTCGGTCGCGGGGCGCTGATCGGCATGGTGCTGTTGCTGCCGGCACTCTTCAGTTTCGGGGTCGATGCCTGGTTGCGTCGACGCCACGGCGATTCCATGAGCGGTCGCGCCCAAGTGTTCAAACCCGCGCCGTCGAAGCTGCGCGACGGTTGCTACCTGGCCATCGTCCTGCTGATCTGCGCCGCGTTGCTGCTGGTGTTCGGCATGGCGGTGTTCTCGTCCCTGGTGAAGTTCTGGCCGTACAACCTGTCGCTGTCGCTCAACCATTACCAGTTCAACGAAACCGCCGGCGGTGGCTGGCTGGCCTACGGCAATAGCCTGAAGATGGCCCTGGGCACGGCGTTGATCGGCAGCATTCTGATCTTCACTGGCGCCTACCTGATGGAAAAGACCAAGGGCCAGCGCGGCCTGAATCTGACGCTGCGCATGCTCAGTTTCGTACCGATGGCGGTGCCGGGCCTGGTGCTGGGTTTGGGTTACGTCTTCTTCTTCAATCTCTCCGGCAACCCGCTGCATGTGCTCTACGGGACCATGACGCTGCTGATCGTCTGCACCATTGCTCACTATTTGACCACCGCACAAATGACCGCCACCACCGCGCTGCGTCAACTCGACGCCGAGTTCGAAGCCGCCGCGCTGTCGCTCAAGGCGCCGCTCTACCGCCACTACCTGCGGGTCACCGTGCCGATCTGCCTGCCGGCGCTGCTGGACATCGTGCGCTACCTGTTCGTCTCGGCCATGACCACCGTTTCGGCGGCGATCTTCCTCTACAGCCCCGACACCATCCTCGCGGCGGTGGCGGTGCTGAACATGGACGACGCCGGCAACGTCGGCGGTGCGGCAGCGATGTCGACCCTGATCCTGATTACCTCGGCGGGCGTGTCCCTGCTGCTGGCCTGGGCCTCGCGCGGTTTGCTGCGCCGCTCCCAGGCCTGGCGGCAGACCGCGCCCGGTCATTGAATCTGCACAACCCCTCAACTCAAAAAACAGGAAAAGATCATGTTCAAGCCTATGGCCCTGGCCGCTGCTGTCCTCACCGCTTTCAGCCTGAACGCCTTTGCGGCGAAAACCGAGTTGACGGTGTACACCGCCCTCGAAGCCGAACAACTGAAGACCTATAAAGAAGCGTTCGAAAAAGCCAATCCGGACGTCGAAATCAAGTGGGTGCGTGACTCCACCGGCATCATCACCGCCAAACTGCTGGCCGAAAAAGCCCGTCCGCAGGCTGACGCCGTGTGGGGCCTGGCCGCTTCCAGCCTGGCGATTCTCGACCAGCAAGGCATGCTGCAAAGCTACGCACCGAAAGACCTGGGCAAGATCGGCACCCACTACCGTGACGCCGCCAGCCCGCCAGCCTGGGTCGGCATGGACGTTTGGGCCGCGACCATTTGCTTCAACACCGTCGAAGCCGAAAAGCAGGGCCTGACCAAGCCCGTGAGCTGGCAGGACCTGACCAAGCCTGAGTACAAAGGCAAGATCGTCATGCCGAACCCGGCCTCGTCCGGCACCGGTTTCCTCGACGTCAGCGCCTGGCTGCAAACCTTCGGCGAGAAGCAGGGCTGGGCGTACATGGACGGCCTGCACCAGAACATCGGCCAGTACGTTCACTCCGGTTCCAAGCCTTGCAAACTGGCGGCGGCTGGCGAATTCCCGATCGGTATCTCTTTCGAATACCCGGCCGTTCAGCTGAAACGCCAGGGCGCACCGCTGGACATCATCCTGCCGAAGGAAGGTTTGGGCTGGGAGATCGAAGCGACTGCCGTGATCAAGGGTACTGCCCACGAAGAAGCGGCGAAGAAACTGGCTGACTTCTCCGCCAGCCCCGAGGCGATGGAACTCTACAAGGAAAACTTCGCCGTGCTCGCTCAGCCTGGCATCGCCAAGCCGCAGACCGAACTGCCGGCCGACTACGAGCAGCGCCTGATCAAGAACGACTTCGCCTGGGCTTCGAAGAACCGCGACGAGATCCTGACCGAATGGCGCAAGCGCTATGACGGCAAGTCCGAGAAAGTGGCGGCCAAGTAAGGTCTTTATCGGCTGACAGGGCCTCATCGCGAGCAGGCTCGCTCCCACATTGGAATGCATTTTCCTGTGGGAGCGAGCCTGCTCGCGAAAGCGGTATCGAATTCAGGACAAGACTCCATGACACAACACAACGACATGCTGATCGTCGGCGCCGGGATCCTGGGTTTGTCCCACGCGTATGCCGCCGCAAAACGCGGTTTGAAGGTCACGGTTTTCGAGCGCAGCGAAACGCCTGTCGGCGCTTCGGTGCGCAACTTCGGCCAGGCACTGGTCACCGGCCAACCACCCGGTCCGATGCTGGAGCTGGCCCGCGCCAGTCGCGCAATCTGGGGCGACTGGGCGCAGCTCGCCGGTCTGCAACTCAAACGCAATGGCTCGTATCTGTTCGCCCGCACCGAGGCGGAAGAACAGTTGCTGGAAGCCTTCTGCGAAGGTCGCGCGGTGGAGCACGGTTACCGCGTCGACCTGCTGCGCGGCGCCGCGTTACGCGATTTGTACGGCGGTCAGTTCCGCCATCACCGTGCGGCGTTGCACGGCATGGACGACCAGCAGCTGTATTCCCGCGAAGCGGTTCCGGCGCTGATCGATTTCCTGCGCCGCGACCTGGGCGTCAAGTTTCACTTTTCCACCCTGGTCCGTGATATCGAACCGGGCCGTCTGCACAGCACCGCCGGCAGCTTCAGTGCAGAGCAGATCATCGTCTGCTCCGGCCACGATTATCAGACGTTGCTGGCCGAGCAGATCGCCGAACTCGAGCCGCAAATCTGCCGCCTGCAAATGCTCCGCGCCCGCTCGCACATCAATCTCAACCTACAACACGCGTTGCTCACCGGTTTGAGCTGCGTGCACTACGGCGCCTTCGCCGACTTGCCGGAGGCCGCGGCGGTACAGGCAGAAATCCTGCAGTACGCGCCGCACCTGCATGAAAACGGCATCCACCTGCTGATCAGCCCGACACCCCATGGCGAATTGATCATCGGTGATTCGCACCATTACGGCAGCGATCCGTCACCCTTCAATGCCGAGCAGGTCGACGACTGGATGATCGAGCTGGCCGAGCAGACCCTGGGCTGCAAGGTGCAAGTGGTCGAACGCTGGCAGGGCGTCTATGGTTCACGGGGGCCGGGACCGTTCTCGTTCCTGCGCCCGGCAAAGGGCCTGGGCGTGGCGTTGATGCACACCGGTGTCGGCATGAGCGTCGGGCCGGCGATGGCTGAACGCAACGTTGCCACCTTATTGGGGGAAATCTGATGGCGCGTAACGAGCAAGTGATTGCCGAGGTGTTCGGTTTGTACGAGCGTTTTGGTGACAGCGATTACATCGGCGAACCGGTATCGCAGATCGAGCACATGTCCCAGGCGGCGCAATTGGCCATGGCCGAAGGCTTCGACGATGAAGTGGTGCTGGCGGCGTTCTTTCATGATATCGGGCATATCTGCGCCGAAAGTGCGGAGAACATGGGTGGCTTCGGTGTGGTCAGCCATGAGCGGCTCGGCGCCGACTACCTGCGCCGCGCCGGCTTCAGCGAGCGCATGGCACGGCTGGTCGAATACCACGTGCAAGCCAAGCGTTACCTGACGTTCAAAGAACCCGGGTACTACGAGCGCTTGAGCGAAGCCAGTCGTCGTACCCTGGAGTATCAGGGCGGGGTGATGACGGCTGAAGAGGCGCAGGTGTTCGAGCAGGACCCGCTGTGTGCGGTGAGTCTGCGCATGCGCCAGTGGGATGAACTGGCGAAAGAGATGCATGTGCCGGTGATTGATCTGGCGGTGTTGAAGGGCAAGGCGGTGCGGTTGTTGGCGGCGTAAAGCCTTTGAACCGAGGTGCGGCCTTCGCGAGCAGGCTCGCTCCCACAAAGGAGCTGTGGCGACCACAGATTCTGTGTTCACTGCGAAACCACTGTAGGAGCGAGCCTGCTCGCGAAGAGGCCGGTCAGGCCACTAAAGCTGCTGCGCCAACACCTCAACCTGCTCCTGCCGCTCCCCCTGATTCAACTTCGGATGCGGATTGAGCGATGACCACTGCGGATGCGCCCGCGCCTTGATCAGCACCTCAGGCAGTTTGCCTTCGCGCCAGGTCTTATCCTGTGGAGTGGCCACTTGAATGCTGTCCATCGCCGCATGCCCACGGGCATTGAGTGCTTGCAGCAACTGCCGCTGGCGCAGAGCCAACAGCCGCAGCACGTTGTCATCCACCGTCAGTTCGCGCTGGCCCTTGAGCTTGCCGAGCAAGCGACTGCCATAGCTGCGGGCGGTTTGCAGGGCGCCGCCGGCAATCGCTCCGGCCAATGCCGCTGCGCCCAGGGTGATGCCACCCACCAGCAAATCGACCCCGGCCCCGGCAGCCGCGCCGGCAGCGATCCCTCCACCGACGCGCACGCCCAGTTGCTTGAGGGTTTCCGGGTTGAACAGGTCATCGCCCCAACGGCCATCTAGCAGTGGCAAATCACTGGCGGCGGCATCCTTCGAGCGGAAGGCGTAAAGCTTGAGCAGGGCCTCGACGCAACGCTGCTCACGCTGGCGCACGGCTTTGCGCAGTTCGCTGATCGCCTGTTGTTCCTGCTCTGCTTCACTGGCCACGCTGCGTCGGCAAGCCGCGCAATCGATCAACAATTCGGCAATCAATCGCTCTGCGCTTTGTTGGCGGGCCAGACGCTGGGCTTGCTGATCGGCGATCAGGCGTTCGAGTTGCGGCCGGGCTGACTCCAGCAGCAGGGCGAGGCTTTCATAGAGTCGACGCTCGCCATCCTCCGGCGGCGCGACACTGTCGAAGCGCACCAGGGCATGCAAGCCCAGCCGCGCCAGCGCTTCACGCCATGCCGGTTCGCGATGGTTGGCGCTGCTGACAAAATTCAGCACCGGCAGCAAGGGTTTGCCGCAACTGGCCAGCACTTCCAGCTCGTCGCGATACTTGGCCAGCACCGGCTCCCGGGCGTCGATCACATAGAGCCCGGCATCCGATGCCAGCAACTGGCGCAGCACCTTGGCTTCCTGTTCGAAGCGTTGTCGGGCTTCGCTGCCCTCCAGAAAACGCGCCAGCCGCGCCGGGCCGTCGAGCCGTTCGCCGGGACGTTCCAGGCGTTCGAGGTAGTCGAGCAGGGCGATGGCGTCTTCCAGGCCGGGGGTGTCGTAGAGATCGAGCAAGGGCTCGCCGTCCACCGACAACCGTGCGCCCTCGACATGCCGCGTGGTGCTGGGGCGATGGGACACCTCACCGAAGCCGACGTCGCGGGTCAGGGTGCGCAACAACGAGGTTTTGCCGACGTTGGTGTGGCCGACGATGGCGAGTTTCAGGGGGTTAGTCATGACCCGTCTCCAGCCAGTTCATCGGTGCACAATCGGCAAACGGCAACTCATGCTGTTGAAGCGCCACGTGCCAGTCGCCCAGACGTTCTGCGTCCAGCGCTTCACCGGGGGGCGCCTGCAACAACCACACACGGGTGGCGCTGGCGCTGCGGGCCAGTTCGGCAATCAAGGCCAGGCTGCCGCGATCCGGCGAGCGCCGTGGATCGCACGCAATGGCCAGGCGCGCGGGGGGAAAGCGGCTCAGTTGTTCGAGGAGTTTGTGCCGTGATTCGCGGCTGTCGAGAATGCCCGCGTTGCTGACGTTGTTCGGTAATTGCGGTGGCCACGGGCGGTCGTCGTCCAGCTCGATGGCGACCAACAGCGCGCCGTCGCTTTGCTGCTCGGTGACACCGCTTTCCACGCGATGCAGTTGCTCAGGCGCCGCATCGCTGATGCCGAGACGTTCGCTGGTGGGCATCAAGCGTTCGCGCAGTTGCGCGTAGCCGGGCAGGTTCAAGTCCAGACGCAGTGCTGTTTGCCCGGTCTTCCAGCGCCACAGGCAAAACAGCGCGAGCAGCAGGCGCGGCAATACGCCGTAGACCAGCAGCACCCCCACCAGCCATGCGGCCCAGGCCTGACGGGCGCTTTCGATGTTCAATGCCGCATCGCCGCTGGCACGGATCATTTCCTCGGTCGGCACGCTGAAACCGAGCAGGGTCGGAAGCGCACCCAGCGCTTGAGTGACGGCGATAAAGGTGTCGGCACTGAGGATCGTGGTTTCCCAGACGAAGCCGTAGCGTCGGGTCGCCATCAACGTCAGCAGGATCACCAAGGCGCTGAGCATCGCCAGCAACCACAGGCTGTTGACCAGCACGCCGATGGTCCAGCGATTGAGATTCTGCCGTTGCAGCAACAGCAGCAGGGCCGGCGCCAGTTGCGCGGCCTTGGCATCCCGGGCGAGTTTTTCACTTAGCCACAGCCACAGTCGCCCGAGGCTGGCGCCGTGTTCGCCGGCAAACACCAGGCCCAGGGCCCAGCTCAGCAGCAGGATCAGATTGAGCCCGAGCAGGCTGCCCAAGGCCCAGAACACATTCACCGGGTGCAGGCCGTCGCCCATTGCAGCAAAGGCCAGGCCGGCGCCGCTGACCACCGCCAGCACCGCCATGACGATCAGCGCCAGTCGCGCGCCTTGCAGCCAGTGCTTGAGGGCATCGGCCAGGCCATCGCGCTCGGCCAGCCACAGGGCCCGGCGTTGAATGCGCGACGGCAAATCGCCGCCGGCGCTGCGGGCCAGTCGGTTGGCTTCGAGATCCTCCAGAGGGCCTGCGTGTTCTTCGCGCAGGCGGATGGTTTCTGTCAGCCAGAGGTTATTCAGTTCAGTCACGCGGCATCCCGTCGCTTAAATGAGCTGTGAGCATAACCGTTGTGGCGCTTATCGGCGAAAGCGAGGCTCTGGTATCCTCGCCGGCATGACTAAATCACTCCCCCTCAGCCTGATCGCAGCCCTCGGTGAAAACCGTGTGATCGGCGTCGACAACAGCATGCCCTGGCACCTGCCGGGGGACTTCAAATATTTCAAGGCCACCACGCTCGGCAAGCCGATCATCATGGGGCGCAAGACCTGGGATTCCCTCGGTCGTCCGTTGCCCGGCCGCTTGAACATCGTGGTCAGCCGTCAGGCGGATCTGGTGCTGGAAGGCGCGGAGGTTTATCCGTCGCTGGAGGCCGCCGTCGTTCGCGCCGAAGCATGGGCGAAGGAACAGGGCGTTGATGAGTTGATGCTAATCGGTGGTGCGCAGTTGTATGCGCAAGGGCTGGCGCAGGCCGATCGGTTGTACCTGACCCGCGTGGCGCTGAGCCCGGAAGGGGATGCGTGGTTTCCGGAGTTTGATTTGAACCAGTGGAAGCTGGTGTCGGATGTGCCGAATCCGGCGGAAGGCGACAAGCCGGCGTACAACTTCGAAGTCTGGGAAAAGGCTTAAAAGCATCGCCAGCAGGCTGGCTCCCACAGTGGGTTAGAGGTGAAACACAGATTGTGTGAACACCCAAAATCCCTGTGGGAGCCAGCCTGCTGGCGATAGCGGTCTATCGGTGCCGCTTAAGCCTGCGCCAACGCCGAATGCTCATCCGCATCCAGCAACTCTTTATCCGTCTGCTGCATCACCTGACTGGTAATCGCCCCCGCCGTCATCGACCCACTGACGTTCAACGCCGTACGCCCCATATCAATCAACGGCTCGACCGAAATCAGCAGCGCCACCAGTGACACCGGCAAGCCCATCGCCGGCAGCACGATCAACGCGGCAAAGGTCGCGCCGCCACCGACACCAGCCACACCGGCCGAACTCAGCGTGACAATCGCCACCAGTGTCGCGATCCACAGCGGGTCCAGCGGGTTGATGCCCACGGTCGGCGCCACCATCACTGCCAGCATCGCCGGGTACAGGCCGGCGCAACCGTTCTGGCCAATGGTTGCGCCAAACGACGCAGCGAAACTGGCGATGGACTGCGGAATGCCCAGGCGACTGGTCTGCGCCTCGATGCTCAACGGAATCGTCGCAGCGCTGGAGCGGCTGGTGAAGGCAAACGTCAGCACCGGCCAGATCTTGCGGAAGAAGCGCAGCGGATTGATCCCGGCGGCCGACACCAGCAAGCCATGCACCACAAACATCAGGCCCAGGCCCATGTAGGACACCACCACGAAACTGCCGAGCTTGATGATGTCTTGCAGGTTGGAACCGGCGACCACTTTGGTCATCAGCGCCAATACGCCGTACGGGGTCAGCTTCATCACCAGGCGCACCAGGCGCATCACCCAGGCTTGCAGGGTGTCGATGGCGTTGATCACTTTCTGACCTTTTTCGACATCATCCTTGAGCAATTGCAGCGCCGCGACACCCAGGAACGCCGCGAAAATCACCACGCTGATGATCGACGTCGGCTTGGCCCGCGCCAGATCGGCGAACGGGTTTTGCGGAATGAACGACAGCAACAGCTGCGGCACATTCAAATCCGCGACCTTGCCGGCATAGTCGGACTGGATGGTTTGCAGGCGCGCCATTTCCTGGGTGCCAGCCACCAGGCCTTCGGCGGTCAGGCCGAACAGGTTGGTCAGGCTAATGCCGATCAGCGCCGCGATGGCCGTGGTGAGCAGCAGCGTGCCGATGGTCAGGAAGCTGATCTTGCCCAGCGACGAGGCATTGTGCAGGCGGGCCACGGCGCTGAGGATCGAGGCGAACACCAGCGGGATCACGATCATTTGCAGCAGTTGCACATAACCGTTGCCTACCAGATCGAACCAGCCGATCGAGGCTTTGAGTACCGGGTTGCCGGCACCGTAGACAGTGTGCAGCGCCACACCGAACGCCACGCCCAGCACCAGTGCGAGCAGGACTTTTTTCGCCAGGCTCCAAGTGGTGTGGCGGGTTTGCGCCAGACCGAAGAGCAGGGCGAGGAACACCAGCAGATTGAGAATCAGCGGCAGATTCATGAGAGCTCCGAGTGAGACTTGTGCCAGCTACCATCCGGGGTAGCTGCGGACCGGTAAGCCTAACAGCTTGAAAACTAATGAATTAATATCAAAAACGCATGGTTTCCGTCGCTTTTGGAATAAGCGGATGTCGCTGTCAGAAATGCAGCTGGCGCGAAAGGGACGTGCGCGGTCGCTGACAGGCGGGGACTGTCACACTTATTTGTTAGCGTCGATCTCTTTCATATTCAGGGAGAAAGCCAATGAAGTTCGCACCGAAATTGCTGGCTGCAGCACTTTGCCTCGGCCTCGCCGGCCAGGTTCTCGCAACGGATCTGAAACACTGGCCCGCCGATCAGGCCAAGGCGCTGGACGCGATGATCGCCGCCAACGCCAACAAGGGTAACTACGCGGTGTTCGACATGGACAACACCAGTTACCGCTACGACCTCGAAGAGTCGTTGCTGCCGTTCATGGAGAACAAGGGCCTGATCACCCGCGACAAGCTCGATCCCTCCCTGAAACTGATGCCGTTCAAGGACACCGCCGACCACAAGGAAAGCCTGTTCAGCTACTACTACCGCCTCTGCGAAGTCGACGACATGGTTTGCTATCCATGGGTCGCCCAAGTGTTCTCCGGCTTTACGCTCAAGGAACTCAAGGGCTACGTCGACGAGATGATGGCGTCGGGCAAACCTGTGCCGGCCACTTATTACGAAGGCGACGTGGTCAAGAAACTCGACGTCAACCCGCCGAAGATCTTCACCGGCCAGCAAGAGCTGTACAACAAACTGATGGAGAATGGCATCGAGGTCTACGTGATGACCGCCGCCTCCGAAGAGCTGGTGCGCATGGTCGCGGCCGATCCGAAGTATGGCTACAACGTCAAACCGCAGAACGTGATCGGCGTGTCGCTGCTGCTCAAGGATCCGAAGACTGGCGAACTGACCACCGCGCGCAAGCAGGTCACCGCCGGCAAATATGACGAGAAGGCCAACCTCGGCCTCGAACTGACCCCATACCTGTGGACCCCGGCAACCTGGATGGCCGGCAAACAGGCGGCGATCCTGACCTACATCGATGAATGGAAAAAACCGGTGCTGGTCGGCGGCGATACCCCGAGCAGCGATGGTTACATGCTGTTTCACAGCGTTGACGTGGCCAAGGGCGGCATCCACCTGTGGGTCAACCGCAAGGACAAGTACATGACCCAGATCAACGGCATGATGGCCAAGAACGCCGCGGCCCAGGCCAAGGAAGGGTTGACGGTGACGGCTGACAAGAACTGGGTGATCGTCAAGCCTGAAGACATCCAGTAAGACCGGATTACTACTGTAGGAGCGAGCTTGCTCGCGATGGTCGTTAACGATGACGCGTGCTTTCTGATTTAGCGCGGTGTCTTTGCGTTCATCGCGAGCAAGCGCGCTCCTACAGAAAGCTTCGTAAATAAAAATGCCCCGCACTTTGGCGGGGCATTTTTTGTTCGACGGTTAAGCCTTACAGCCCGTCAAGCATCGCCTTGTTACGCACCGCACCCTTGTCGGCACTGGTGGCCAGCAGGGCGTAGGCTTTCAGCGCGGTGGTCACTTTGCGTGGACGCACTTCCACCGGTTTCCAGCCTTTCTTGTCCTGCTCGACCCGGCGTGCAGCCAGTTCTTCGTCGCTGACCAACAGGTTGATCGAGCGGTTCGGAATGTCGATCAGCACTTTGTCGCCGTCCTGCACCAGTCCGATCGCGCCGCCGGCAGCCGCTTCAGGCGAAGCGTGGCCGATGGACAGGCCCGAGGTGCCGCCGGAGAAACGGCCGTCGGTGAGCAGGGCGCAGGCTTTGCCCAGGCCTTTGGATTTCAGGTACGAAGTCGGGTAGAGCATTTCCTGCATGCCCGGGCCGCCTTTCGGGCCTTCGTAGCGAATGATGACGATGTCGCCTTCCTTCACTTCGTCAGCAAGGATGCCGCGCACGGCGCTGTCCTGGCTTTCGAAGATCTTCGCGTTGCCTTCGAACACGTGGATCGACTCGTCGACACCGGCGGTTTTCACCACGCAGCCGTCCAGGGCGATGTTGCCGTAGAGCACGGCCAGGCCGCCTTCTTGCGAGTACGCATGCTCGACACTGCGGATGCAGCCGTTTTCACGGTCGTCGTCCAGGGTTTCCCAACGGGTCGACTGGCTGAACGCGGTTTGCGTCGGGATACCCGCCGGACCGGCCTTGAAGAAGTGGTGCACGGCCTCGTCGGTGGTCTGGGTGATGTCCCACTTGGCGATGGCTTCTTCCATGCTGCGGCTATGCACGGTCGGCAGCTGGGTGTGCAGCAAGCCGCCACGGGCCAGCGAACCGAGGATGCTGAAGATCCCGCCGGCACGGTGCACGTCTTCCATGTGGTACTTCTGGATGTTCGGCGCGACCTTGCACAGTTGCGGCACGTGACGGGACAGGCGGTCGATGTCGCGCAGGTCGAAATCGATCTCGGCTTCCTGGGCAGCGGCCAGCAAGTGCAGGATGGTGTTGGTGGAACCGCCCATGGCGATGTCCAGGGTCATGGCGTTTTCGAACGCCTGGAAGTTCGCGATGTTGCGCGGCAAGACCGACTCGTCGTTATCAAAGTAGTAACGCTTGCACAGCTCGACGATGGTGCGGCCGGCCTGCAGGAACAGCTGTTCGCGGTCACTGTGGGTGGCCAGGGTCGAACCGTTGCCCGGCAATGCCAGACCCAGGGCTTCGACCAGGCAGTTCATCGAGTTGGCGGTGAACATGCCGGAGCACGAACCGCAGGTCGGGCAGGCGCTGCGCTCGTACTCAGCGACTTTCTCGTCAGAAGCGCTGGAGTCGGCGGCGATCACCATGGCGTCGACCAGGTCGAGGCCGTGGGAAGCGAGTTTGGTCTTGCCGGCTTCCATCGGGCCGCCGGAGACGAAGATCACCGGGATGTTCAGGCGCAGGGCCGCCATCAGCATCCCGGGGGTGATCTTGTCGCAGTTGGAGATGCAGACGATGGCGTCGGCGCAGTGGGCGTTGACCATGTACTCGACGGAGTCGGCGATGATCTCGCGGCTCGGCAGCGAATAGAGCATACCGTCGTGGCCCATGGCGATGCCGTCATCGACAGCGATGGTGTTGAATTCCTTCGCCACGCCGCCGGCGCGTTCGATCTCGCGGGCGACCAGTTGGCCCAGGTCCTTGAGGTGGACGTGGCCCGGTACGAACTGGGTGAACGAGTTGGCAATGGCGATGATCGGCTTCTTGAAGTCGTCATCTTTCATCCCCGTGGCGCGCCACAGTGCGCGGGCACCGGCCATGTTGCGGCCGTGGGTGGATGTTTTCGAGCGGTAATCAGGCATGAAGCACTCCGGGCGGCTAATCAGGTATCAAAAGGGAAGTGAGCTTCTATTGACGTCTGGAACACCCAGAAATGGCCGCGTGTCCGGAAGTTGCCGATAACTTTGCGGGATCGCCGCGCGCTTCAGCTTGAGCTCATAAACCCGCCGGGGATGACTGGCGATGAATGTTCGCGATTCTACACGGCTGGCGGCTGGAGGGAATGGCTGCAAGCATTCACGAGACGTGTGGAAAGGCGCAATCCTTGTAGGAGCGAGCTAGCTCGCGATGAACCAGAGAACGCCGCGGGGTGTCAGGCCGCCAGCGTTATCGTTGACGACCATCGCGAGCAAGCTCGCTCCTACAGTTGGCTGCGTTTCAGAGCCAGATGGCGTCCCATAACGGATATTCGCCGAAATGGTCGACTAGCCCTGCTCGCAATGGGTTGGCAATGATGTATCGGGCCATCGCTTTCAGATCGTCCTCGCGACGCAACGCCCGGTCAAAATAACCTTTTTGCCATAGCGTCTCGTGACAACCTCTCGCCTTGTTGATAGCGCGGGCGCTTCGAGATTTTGTGGCTTGCATCAGTTTCGGTAAATCACCGCTATGCAACTCGACCAGCCAGTGAAAATGATCCGGCATGACCACCCAGGCAATAGAGGAGGCTTGGCCGTCCTCGGATGCCTTCCTGAATTCGCTTACCACCATACGACCCATATGCCACTCCTTGAAGATGGGTTGTCGCTGGTGGGTGACAGCAGTGAGCAAATAAACCCGGCCGGTTTCCGAGTAGCGACCGGTGCGTAAATGATGGGCATGCGGGGTGTTGGACATTCCGTTGTCCTCTTCTATGGCTGGAAGAGACAACGTTAGGTGCAGAGGGATAGAACGTACTGGCGACAATGGTTCTGAATGTATCGCTGCCTCCTGTAGGAGCGAGCCTGCTCGCGAAAAACGTCAACGATAACGCGGGTGCGTTTGGTTATCCGCGGTGTCTATTCGGTCTTCGCGAGCAAGCTCGCTCCTACAGTCAGTATCCGATCCGAGCATTTGTTAGTAAGCCCCAGAAGCTGAAAGCGATGAAGCTGACAGCAATGGTCATCAGCAAATTTTCCCCGGTTTGTACGAGGGCGGCGCTACTGACGGCGGCGGTAATGAACATGATGCTGTTGCCTGCGGATGCTGCCGTCCCTGCGCTGTCTGAGAACAGCAACATGGCTGCGGAAATGGCGGCAGGCCGTACCAGGGTGACCGCCAGAGCGCTGATCGCCATCGGTATGAGCAGGGTGATGGTTGTCATCGCCTCATTAAGGATGATTAACATCAACAACAGGCCGGCGGCACCCAGTAGTCCGAGGCCGATGTTGATTTGCACAGAGAGGGAGATATGTTTCTGCACGGCGGTAGCAACGACTCCACCCAGGAAATAGGCGACCCCATACACCACGAGTACCCACGCGTACTGGTACTCGGACAGTTTCAACTCATCCATGAAAATCAGCGGTGTCACGCTGATCAACGCGAAATAACAAGCGAACACTAACGCGGCTATCCACCAATAGCGGATGAAGTCTTGATTCCCAGCGATGGATTTCAGCGTACGGACGACTGAAACGGATGTTTTTTCTGGGAGGGCTGCCTTGGAAGGCAGTATCAGTTGGGCATGGATCAGCATGCCGAGCGCCATGAGCGCAAAACCATAAAAACTACCCTGCCAATCGAAAGTGGTTTGTAGCCAAGAGCCTAACAGCGGTGCCAGTGCAACAAAGGAACCGCTCAGCGTCATGTAATAAATGCGCACCCGGGCCCTGTCCTGTTCATCGAACAAATCCTCCACCAGTGCATGACCCAGCACAAAAAAACCACACCCGATGGCTTGGACTGCACGAAACGCCAGGAAGCTTGGGAAGTCCGTCGCCAGCGCGCAGCCTATCGAGCCGAGGGTAGAAACAAAGATGCACCCAAGAAGAACTTCCTTGCGCCCCCACTTATCTGAAAGCGGGCCGGTTATTAATTGAGAAAGCGCAAAAACTAGCGTGAACAGGCTGATGGAAAGGGCGATGTCAGCGGTTGAGCTGTCGAACTTCGAGGCCAAGGCAGGAAAAGAAGGCAGTAGGATGTTCAGCGGGAAAAAACTGATTAGCGAGATATTGGTAATCAGGATAAAGCGGGAGATTCGTTGGCGTTTCAGGTCGCCACTTAGAGCTGGGTAAGAGGACTCAGACATTGTTTTTGTTTTCCGGAGTGATCAAGTGTTCATGCTTGAAACCAGAAACCGATACTAGTCTGGGGCGCGGGGAGTTCAATCAAAAGCGCTATAGGAGGCTTCCTGTTTTGATGCCGGAAACCTCTGTAGGAGCAGCCGGTCGACGCTCGATTGCTCGCGATGAATTCGAGAACACCGCTGGGTGTCAGGCACCCAGCGTTATCATTGACGACCATCGCGAGCTCGCTCCTACAGTGGTTTGCGTTTTAGCTGTTAGGCAGCAACCGGCAAGTAATGCTCTTGATGTAGCGGGTTTCAGCGATAGCCGGGTGCACCGGATGATCCGGACCCTGACCGCCACGCTCAAGCATCTGGATGTTGCGGTCCAGGTGGCGGGCGCTGGTCAGCAGGATGTTCTGCAGGTCGTCTTCCGGCAGGTGCATCGAGCAGGAGGCGCTGACCAGGATGCCATCCTTGGTGAGCAGGCGCATGGCTTGCTCGTTCAGGCGGCGGTAGGCGCCTTCGCCGTTCTTCATGTCTTTCTTGCGTTTAATGAACGCCGGCGGGTCGGCCACGATCACGTCGAAACGCTCTTCGCTGGCTTTCAGTTCTTTGAGGGCTTCGAACACGTCGCCTTCGATGCAGGTCATTTTCTCGGCAAAGCCGTTCAGCGCGGCGTTGCGCTCGACGCCGTCGAGGGCGAAGGCCGATGCGTCGACGCAGAACACTTCACTGGCGCCGAACGCGGCAGCCTGCACGCCCCAGCCGCCGATGTAGCTGTAGAGGTCGAGCACGCGTTTGCCTTTGGCATAGGGTGCCAGGCGTGCGCGGTTCATGCGGTGGTCGTAGAACCAGCCGGTTTTCTGACCCTGGATGACCGGTGCTTCGAATTTCACGCCGTTCTCTTCGAGGGCAACCCACTCCGGCACCAGGCCGAATACGGTTTCGACGTAGCGGGTGAGGCCTTCGGCGTCACGGGCGGCGGAGTCGTTCTTGAACAGGATGCCGCTTGGCTTGAGTACTTGGGTCAGCGCTGCAATCACGTCGTTTTTATGGGCTTCCATGGTGGCCGAAGCGATCTGCACCACCAGGATGTCGCCGAAACGGTCGACCACCAGGCCTGGCAGCAGGTCGGAGTCGCCGTAGACCAGGCGATAGAACGGCTTGTCGAACAGGCGATCGCGCAGGGACAGGGCCACGTTCAGGCGATGCACCAGCAGCGATTTGTCCAGCGGCAACTTGATGTCGCGCGACAGCAGTCGGGCGCAGATCAGGTTGTTCGGGCTCATGGCAACGATACCCAGCGGCTTGCCGCCGGCGGCTTCGAGGATCGCCTGGTCGCCGGCCTTGAAACCGTGCAAAGGTGTAGCGGCTACATCGATTTCGTTGCTGTAGACCCACAAGTGACCGTTGCGCAGACGACGGTCGGCGTTGGCTTTGAGGCGCAGGCTAGGCAGGGACATGTCGTCGCTCCGGAAAAAAGAGCGGGAGTATAGCGTGTTGAGACCCCGGATTGGCCTGCAAGTGGACATGTGGCGAGGGTTGTCTTGCGATTTGGTATGTCGGATCCAACTTCATAAAGGTTAGAATCATCGTCTGACCCAGAGTGTGCACAAAT
Source organism: Pseudomonas sp. IT-P74 (assembly GCF_949768175.1). Classification (NCBI taxonomy): domain Bacteria; kingdom Pseudomonadati; phylum Pseudomonadota; class Gammaproteobacteria; order Pseudomonadales; family Pseudomonadaceae; genus Pseudomonas; species Pseudomonas sp. IT-P74. Next base: position 81,932 of record NZ_CATKQD010000077.1, read on the forward strand.
GTCCCAAGAGCTGACTTGCGAACAGATCCAACAAGCCCTGCAGGGCATCAGCGTACCGGCCCAGCCGCAAATCATGGTGGATTTGCAGATGGAGCAGTACATGCCCGACCCGGATCTGGAAGTCATTGCCAGGCTGATCTCCCAGGACCCGGGCCTTTCCGGTTCCCTGCTGAAGATCGTCAATTCGCCGTATTACGGGCTGAGCAACAAGATTGCTTCGATCCAGCGCGCGGTAAATCTGCTGGGCAGCCGCTCGGTCATCAACCTGATCAATGCGCAGTCGATCAAGGGCGAGATGAATGACGACACCATTGTCACCCTGAACCGTTTCTGGGACACCGCCCAGGACGTGGCCATGACCTGCCTGACCCTGGCCAAGCGCATCGGCGTTGAAAATGGCGACGAAGCCTATGCCCTGGGCCTGTTCCACGACTGCGGCGTGCCCCTGATGCTCCAGCGTTTCCCCGACTACATGGGCGTTCTGGAGCAGGCCTATGCCAACGCCAGTGCCGAGTGCCGGGTGGTGGATACGGAGAACCAGGTGTTCAATACCAATCACTCGGTGGTCGGGTATTACACGGCCAAATCCTGGCGTCTGCCGGAGCACGTGAGCGCGGCGATTGCCAATCACCACAATGCCCTGGCGATCTTCAGCGATGAGTCGTCGCGTAACAGTTCGATGAAGAACCTGCTGGCAATCCTGAAGATGGCCGAGCATATTTGCGCGTCGTACCGGGTGCTGGGCAATCAGACCGAAGATCACGAGTGGAACAGCATCGCGCCGCTGGTGCTCGATTATGTCGGCCTCTCGGACTACGACTTCGAGACCCTCAAGCAGACGATTCGCGACCTCGGCACTCATCGCTGAGTGTCGGAACCTTCCAGGCCATGCGCCTGAGCCGAGAGCACCATGCCTGAATTGCCAGAAGTCGAAACCACCCGTCGCGGCATCGCGCCGTACCTGGAAGGCCAGCGTGTGAGCCGGGTGATCGTGCGTGACCGGCGCTTGCGCTGGCCGATTCCCGAAGACCTCGATGTGCGCTTGTCCGGGCAGCGCATCGTATTGGTGGAGCGGCGCGCCAAGTACCTGCTGATCAATGCCGAAGTCGGCACCTTGATCAGTCATTTGGGCATGTCAGGCAATTTGCGTCTGGTGGAGGTCGGGCTGCCGGCGGCCAAGCATGAGCATGTGGACATCGAACTGGAGTCAGGCCTGGCGCTGCGTTACACCGACCCGCGGCGCTTCGGCGCAATGCTCTGGAGTCTCGATCCGCTCAATCATGAATTGCTGATCCGCCTGGGGCCTGAGCCGCTGACCGACCTGTTCGATGGTGAGCGTCTGTTCCAGCAGTCCCGTGGCCGCTCGATAGCGGTCAAGCCGTTCATCATGGATAACGCGGTGGTGGTGGGTGTGGGCAATATCTACGCGACCGAAGCGTTGTTCGCCGCCGGGATCGACCCGCGCCGCGAAGCCAGGAGCATTTCCCGTGCGCGTTACTTGAAACTGGCCATCGAGATCAAACGCATCCTGGCGGCTGCCATCGAGTGTGGCGGTACCACGTTGCGGGACTTTATCGGTGGCGATGGTCAGCCCGGTTATTTCCAGCAGGAACTGTTCGTGTACGGCCGTGGCGGTGAGCACTGCAAGGTCTGTGGCACGGGCCTGCGGGAAGTGAAGCTCGGGCAGCGCGCCAGCGTTTTTTGCCCGCGTTGTCAGAGCTGAAAGTCAGTTGGATCTTCAGTGAGGCTGATGACGTCATCGCGAGCAAGCTCGCTCCCACAGGGGATTTGTGAGCAACGCAGATCCAGTGTGGGAGCGAGCTTGCTCCGGGCGGCGTTCCGACGATGAGGTCCGAAAGAGCGCTACATCATTCAAGCCTTGCCGGTAATTTTCCGGTACTTCTCCATCAACTGTTCTTCAGTCTCCGGATGAGCTTCGTCCAGTGGAATGCAATCCACCGGGCAGACCTGCTGGCACTGCGGTTCGTCGTAGTGGCCGACACACTGGGTGCACAGGTTCGGGTCGATCACGTAGATCTCTTCGCCTTGGGAAATGGCGGCGTTCGGGCACTCGGGTTCGCAGACGTCGCAGTTGATGCAATCGTCGGTGATGATCAGGGACATGCTAACTCCAGCCGGGGCGGCAAGCCCGGGCGCAATAAACCAATGCACACAATTGTGCCGCATTGGCGCCTGCGATGCACGCAGGTGCGACGTACTGTAGGAGCCAGCCGGCTGGCGATGAACCCGAGAACGCCGCGGGGTGTCAGGTTTCCCGCGCTATCGTTGACGTCCATCGCGAGCAGGCTCGCTCCTGCATATTACTTCTTGAAACGTTCGGTCAGTGCGTCCGCCACCACAGGGTGCACGAACTTGGTGATATCGCCGCCCAAGGCTGCGATTTCACGGACCAGCGTCGAGGAAATGAACGAGTAGCGTTCGGACGGGGTAAGGAACAGGCTTTCCACATCCGGTGCCAGTTGGCGGTTCATGTTGGCCAGCTGGAACTCGTATTCGAAGTCCGATACTGCGCGCAATCCACGCAGGAACACGTTGGCGTTCTTCTCTTTGGCGAAGTGCGCCAGCAGCGTCGAGAAGCCGACGACTTCAACGTTCGGCAGATGTTTAGTGACCTCGCGCGCCAGTTCTACCCGTTGTTCCAGAGGAAACAGCGGGTTTTTCTTGGGGCTAGCGGCAACGGCGATGATCACGTGATCGAACAGGCGCGAGGCGCGTTCGACCAGATCGCCATGGCCCTTGGTAATAGGGTCGAAGGTACCTGGGTACAACACTCGGTTCATCGCGTCGTCCTGGCGGGAATCCGTTGGGGAGTCGGATGGTATCGCAGCCTTCCCGGTCGGCCAAGTCGCCTGTTGGGTAAGAAAGCACTATAGACGATGGGAATTATCGTCATTTTCACGGGTTTTTTAAACGTTCGGCCAGGGAAGTCGCCAGTTGCGCCGTCAGTCCGTAGACCGACAGCTGCGGATTGGCGCCAATGCTGGTGGGGAACAGCGAGCCGTCGTGAATCGACAGATTACCCAGTTGATGATGCCGGCCGAGACTGTCGGTCACCGCGATTGTCGGGTCCTCACCCATGGCGCAACCGCCCATCACATGGGCGCTGCCCAGGCGTGTGCGATACAACTCCAGGCTCAGGCCGTCGATCAGGGTGCGCGCTTCGGCGAGGGTCTTCACGTAGCGGGCGTCGGCGTGCATCGGCATCACGGCCTTGGCGCCACCGGCAAACTGGATCTCGGCCATGGTATGGAACGCCCGGCGCAATCCATCCCAGGCGTAGGGTGATAGCTGGTAATCCAGCACCGGCGTGTCATCGCTGCGCAATTCGACGCTGCCACCGGGGCTGTCAGGGTGAAAACCGTCCCGCAGCAACGCCAGCATGGCGTGGGTATGGGCCAGATTGGCCATGTGCTGCGAATTTTCCTGGCCGAAACCACCGAGCAGTGTCGTGGCCAGCGCCGGGTGCAGGGGCGGGACTTCCAGTTTGTAGGACATCTTGCCCGTGGTGCCGTCCTGCCATTGGAAATGGTCGGAATAGATCGACTGCGGCGCGCCGTAGAAGGGGTTGACCACTTCATCGAACAGCGCGGCGGACATGTTCACCGGGTGCAGGAACGTGCGTTTGCCCAGGCGCTCGTGCGGGTCGGGTGCCCCGGAACGCATCAGCAAGGCAGGGCTGTTGATGCCGCCACCGGCCAGCACGAAATGCCGCGCCTTGATCGTGATGGTGCGCCCGGTCGGTGCGACGCAGCGTTCATCCATCGCCGAACATTGCAGGCCGGTGACCTTGTCGCCGCTGATGTTAAGTTTTTCGGCGCGGGCCAGGTAAAGCAACTCGCCGCCTTTTTCCAGGGTCGCTGGAATGGTGGTGACCATCATCGATTGCTTGGCGTTGGTCGGGCAGCCCATGCCGCAGTATCCGAGGTTCCAGCAGCCACGAACGTTGCGCGGGATGACGTGCCACGAGTAGTTCAGTGCTTCGCAGCCCTTGCGGATCACATCATTGTTGGCGTTGGGTGGCACCATCCACGGCGCGACGCCCAGGCGTTGCTCCATTTTCTCGAACCATGGCGCCATTTCCGCCGGGCTGTGGCCCTTGACGTTGTGCTCCTTGGCCCAGTGTTCCAGGGTCAGCTCCGGCGTACGGAAACTGGAGGTCCAGTTGATCAGCGTGGTGCCGCCCACCGCCCGGCCCTGGAGGATGGTGATCGCGCCGTCTTTGCTCATGCGGCCGATGCCTTCCTGATACAGGCTGGCGTAGGCCTGGTCCTCGAGCAGCTTGAAGTCGCTGCTGGTCTTGAGCGGGCCTTCCTCGATCAGCAGCACCTTGTAGCCGGCCGCGCTAAGGATTTCAGCGGTAGTGCCGCCGCCGGCACCGCTGCCGATGATCGCCACGTCCGCTTCGAGTGTCAGGTCCTGGGTCAGTAGCGAGCCGTTGTAGGTTTTCCAGCCTCTGGCCATGCCTTCGCGGAACGGATCGGGTACGGGCATCTTCGGGTTCTCTTTTTATTGTTGGGGTGGGCGGTGAAGCGGCTGGCCCCATCGCGAGCAAGCTCGCTCCCACACTGGTTCTGCATCGTTCACAAATCCCCTGTGGGAGCGAGCCTGCTCGCGATAGGGGGGACTCGGTTTCAGACCGTAGGCGGCCCGGGATACCCGCAATGCGCCCACGATTCCTTGCGCCCGTACCAGGCCATCATGACCAGTTGCAGCAAGGAGCTGTGGCCCATGCGCAACAGGCTCAACGAGCTGTTTTCCCAACGATCGAGAAAGGCTCGGATGTCGTTGGCGCTGGCGTTTTCCCAGCTGCCCCAGATCCCGGTCAACGGTCCGCGGGTCACGGCCATGCCCAGCACATCGAACAGTTGTTGGGTCAGCTTGAGCATTTCCGGCGACAGGTGGGCGAGGCTGTAGTCCAGGCTTTTCAGTGTGCCCTCGACAGCCTCGGGCATCCGTTCAGCGGTCACGGCACCCTCGAGCATGACCGGAATCAATGCCCGCAAGAACAGCAGGTCGCCGCTGCGTAACGTGACGAAACCATTGGCCGGCGCGCTCGACGAACAACCGCTGAGGCTGGCTCCGAGTCCGGCGGTGGCGAGGAAAGCCGTGGCGCCGAGGCTGAATTTAAGCAGCCCGCGCCGTGACAGCGCGGGTGTATCGGACAGGCTGGGGTTCATTATTGTTATTACCCGACGGTGAAGATCGTTAGCGGATGAACAGCTTCTGGATCAGCTTCTGAATCGATTTTCCATACGGCGGATAGATCAGTTTCGCCGCATTGAACCGTTGTTTGATCAGCACCCCCTTGGCTTTGCTGAAGGTCAGGAACCCTTCATGGCCGTGGTAGTGGCCCATGCCCGAGGCACCGATGCCGCCGAACGGCATGTCGTCCTGGGCAACGTGCAGCAGGGTGTCGTTCAGGCACACGCCGCCGGAATGGGTTTCGTGCAGCACGCGCTGTTGTTCGCGCTTGTCGTAGCCGAAGTAATACAGCGCCAGTGGGCGAGGGCGCTGGTTGATGTAGGCAAATGCCTGGTCCAGATCCTTGTACGGCACGATCGGCAGCAGCGGACCGAAGATTTCGTCCTGCATCACCGTCATCTCGTCCGTGACGTTGAGCAGCAGGCTATGGCCCATGCGGCGGCCCTGGCCCTGTTCGAACAGCGGCATCAGCAGCGCACCCTTGCTGGTGGCGTCGCTGACGTAGCCGTTGAGACGTGCCAGTTGTCGCTCATTGATGATCGCGGTGTAGTCCGGGTTGTCAGCCAGCGTCGGATAAAACCCGCGGACGGCTGTGCGATAGGCTTCGACGAAACCTCCGACGCGATCCTCCGGCACCAGCACATAGTCCGGGGCCACGCAGGTCTGGCCGGCGTTCAGGGTCTTGCCGAAGGCGATGCGCTCGGCGGCGTCCTTGAGCGGCACGTCGCGGGAAACAATGGCCGGGGACTTGCCGCCAAGCTCCAGAGTCACCGGGGTCAGGTTTTCCGCGGCGGCGCGCATCACGTGTTTGCCGATGCTGGTGGCGCCGGTGAACAGCAGGTGATCGAACGGCAGGCGTGAAAACGCCACGCCCATGTCCGCCTCGCCCAGGACCACGCAAACCAGGTCTTCGGGGAAGATTCGCGCCAGCAGTCGCTTCATCAGCAGGCCGGTCGCGGGAGTCGACTCACTGAGCTTGAGCATCACCCGATTGCCCGCCGACAGCGCGCCGACCAACGGGCCGATGGCCAGGTACAGCGGGTAGTTCCACGGCACGATGACCCCGACCACGCCCAGTGGTTGATAAACCACTTTGGCCGAGGCGGGCTGGAAGGCTGCGCCCACTTTGCGTCGCGAGGCTCGCATCCAGCCCTTGAGGTGTTTGCTGGCGTAATGGATGCCGTGCAGGCTGGGCATCAGTTCGGCGAGCAGAGTTTCATCGGCGCTGCGATGACTGAAGTCCTGGCTGATCGCATCGATCAGGGCCTGGCGTTCGTTGTTCAACAAATCCTTTAGCGCCTTGAGCCATTGCTGGCGCTGCGCAGCCGGTGGCATCGGGTTGGCGGCGTAGGCGGCACGCTGGGCGTCGAACAGGGCCTGAAGCTCTTCCAACGGCTGCTGTAGGTTCTGAAGGTAGGAAATTTCAGCAGTCATGGTCGGCTCCGGATTTATTGTAATGAAGCACTTTTTAGAGCCTATACTCTAAAAAGTCAAATGACATCCTGGAACAGCTTGGTTTTATCCGCTCGCGGATAGATCTAAGATGCCCGTCAACGCACTCTGAATTAAAGCTCAAGCCATGGCCCCACGGATCAAAACCAGCGAGCGCATCGTGCAGAACAGCCTGGAGCTGTTCAACCAGCAGGGCGAGCGCAGCATCAGCACCAACCACATTGCTGCCCATATGGAAATTTCCCCGGGCAACCTGTACTACCACTTCCCGAACAAGCAGGCGATCATCGCCGTGCTGTTCAGCGAGTACGAAAGCCTGGTGGACAGCTTCCTGCGTCCGCCCCAGGGCCGTGCCGCCACGGTGGAAGACAAGCGCTTCTACCTCAAGGAGCTGTTGTCGGCGATGTGGCGCTACCGGTTTCTGCATCGTGATCTCGAACATTTGCTCGACAGCGATCCGGACCTGGCCGACCGCTATCGACGCTTCTCCCAGCGCTGCCTGATCCAGGGTTCGGCGATCTACGAAGGTTTCGTCGCCGCCGGCATCCTGAAGATGGACAAGGTGCAGATCGAATCCCTGACGCTCAATGCCTGGATCATCCTCACGTCCTGGGTGCGCTTTCTGTGCACCACGCGGGAGAATTCCAGCCACCTCAGCGAGCAAGCCATTAAACGTGGGGTGTATCAGGTGCTGGTGCTGGAAGCCGGGTTTGTCACGGATGAGGCCCGCGATGCGGTCAGTGCCTTGTTCGAAGAGTTTTACGTGCCCCTGGCCCAGGCATTGGAAGAAGTACAGTAGGATCAAGACCGACTTAAGCACAGGAGCCCGCTATGCCCATTGCGCAATTGATCAGCCCGCAAGCACTGGACCTGAAAAAGGACCAGCCGGGGCTGGTGATTCTGGATTGTCGTTTTGCCCTCGAAGACCCGGATTACGGTCAGCGCAGCTATGCCGAAGGGCATATCGCCGGTTCGAGCTATGCCGACCTCGAGCGTGACCTGAGTGGAGCCGTGGTCAAGGGCGTGACCGGGCGTCATCCGTTGCCCGAGCCGGCGCAACTGATCGAGCGCCTGCAAGCCTGGGGCATCAACGCCGATAGCGAAGTGGTTTTGTATGACGACGGTCCGGGGGCCTATGCGGCGCGGGCCTGGTGGTTGCTGGCGTGGTTGGGCAAACGCGACGGTGTTTTCATCCTCGATGGCGGTCTCAAGGCCTGGCACGCGGCCGGTTTGCCGCTGAGCCTGGATGCGCCGGCGATCGCCCGTGGCTCCTTCACCGGTAGTCCTGACATGGCGTTGCTGATCAGTGCCGAGCGGCTGCAAAAGCGCCTTGCGCGGCCGGAACTGACCCTGCTCGATGCTCGCGCATTGCCGCGTTTCAAGGGGGAAGTGGAACCGATCGATCCGATTGCCGGGCACATCCCTGGCGCCCAGTGTGCGGCGTTTACCGAGAACCTTGGCAGTGACGGGCGCTTCCTGCCGGCCGATCAGCTCAAGCAGCGTTTCTCCGCGAAACTGGGCGATCGTTCGCCGAATGATCTGGTGGCGTACTGCGGCTCCGGCGTGACGGCGTGCCACAACCTGTTTGCGTTGTGTCTTGCCGGTTATCCGTTGGGTTCATTGTATGCCGGGTCATGGAGCGAGTGGATCAACGAGCCTGCGCGGGGCATCACCACCGGCGAGTAAACACCACTAATACCTGTGGGATGGATGGTGTTTTTGAGATCTCGTTAAGCCTCAAGTCCCCGTTTTGCACTGCGATACGCCCCCGGTCCAACCCCATACACCTGCTTGAACTGCCGGCTCAGATGGCTCTGGTCGGCAAACCCCAGTTGCATCGCGACTTCCAGCGGCAGACAACCACTTTGCAGCAACGCCCGCGCCCGGGCGATACGCTGTTGCATCAGCCAGGTGTGCGGCGGCATGCCGGTGGCCCGGCGGAACACCCGGGCGAAATGGAATGGCGAGAGATTGACCGTCGCCGCCAGTGCCTCCAGTGAAGGTGGTGCTGCCAGTTGCACGAGCAGCAACTCCTTGGCCAGGCTCACGGCCCGGTGTTCCTTGCCGGGTTTACCGGCATCGGGCACCGCCGCATGACGCTGCAACAGTGACAGCACCAGTTCGCGCCAGATCGTTTGTTGCTGCAAAGCGGTGGCGGGGCTTTCCAGTAAACGGTGAAGCTGGCAGAAACCGTTCACCAGATCCTGATCGCGATACAGCGTGGCACCGAAGGTCGGCAAGTGACGGGTTGGCAACTCGAGTTCGGCCAGCAGCGAAGTTATCTGCCCGCTGTCCGGATAAAACGCCCGATACAGCCAGCCATCCTCGGTGCCTTTGTGGCCGGTGTGCAATTCATCGGGGTTGATCAGCACCAGCGTGCCGCTGCCTGCCAGGTGTTCGGCGCCGCGATAGCGATAACGCTGGGCGCCCGCCATGATCATGCCGATCACATAGCCGTCATGCACATGGGGGGCAAAACGATGGTCGATGTAGCGGGCGGACAACAACTCGACCCCAGCCAGCGGCGGAGTTTGCCAGAAGTGGATCGACTCGCCTTGGTCAGCGTCCATGATTCAAGCGCACCCTATGGCGGCCAGCCACTCGGGGATGCGCCGTTCCAGGTAGTAACCCGGTTGCTTGAGCGAGCCATCGACGAAACCGACATGCCCGCCCTTGGCTTGCAGTTCGAATTGCGTGCAAGCGGACAGTTCATCGACGTGCGGCAGGCTGTGGGGAAACACGAAGGGGTCGTCGGCGGCCTGAATCATCAAGGTCGGCGTACGAATTTCGCCAAGGAAATAGCGGCTGGAGGCGCGGCGATAATAATCCTCGGCGTCGGCGAAACCGTGCAGTGGCGCGGTGACGCGTCCATCGAAGTCCCAGAACGTGCGCATGTTTTCCAGGGATCCGAGGGCCGCCAGGGCTGCCAGGCCGTCCTCGCGTCCGTCGTGCTGGAACTGTCGCTGTTTGTTCTTGATGTAGGCGACCATCTCGCGCATGAAATGCGCCTGGTAAACCTTGGAAAAGCCCTGGCCGATACGGTCGGCGCACTGGTCCAGGCGGAACGGTACCGACACCGCCACGGCGCCCGTCAAGTCGCTGTCGCTGCCGGTTTCGCCCAAATGCTTGAGCAGGACATTACCGCCAAGGGAGTAGCCCACCGCATACAGTGGCGCCAGAGGCCGTTTGGCCCGCAAGTGTCTGATGGTTTCGGCCAGGTCTTCGCTGGCGCCGGAATGGTAGCTGCGCGGCAACAGGTTGGGTTCGCCCGAACAGCCGCGCCAGTTCAGCGCGACGCTGGCCCAGCCACGGTCGCCCAGAGCTTTTTGCATGCCCGCCACGTAAGGCGAATTCGACGAACCGGTGAGCCCGTGCAGCACCAGCACCAACGGTGCATCGGCAATGTGCGGGCCGTGCCAGTCAAGGTCGAGAAAATCGCCGTCTTCAAGCCACAGGCGTTCGCGTTCACGGCCGATGTGCACGGTTTTACGCCACAGCGGCCCCCACAAGGTTTGCAAGTGCGGATTGCCGATGCCGAAGGCAGGGGTGAAGGACGGCGGTACGGCCAGTGCGGGGTGCGGTTGCACAGTCATTCTCGGTGGGAGTGTTCATGAGTCTGCCCGAAGACGCGGCGCGACAGTGCCACAACCGCGTCATCATGGTTGTCTAACTTGCCACAATCTCGCCAGGCACGCGACACATGGCATTGGTTGCGCTTTCGCCTGGAGCTGGCAGCGGTTGTTGATCGGTCTTCGGCCCCAGGATGACAGCGCGCCATTGGTCGGCGTGGTAATGCCGGTTGAGTGCTGTTTTGATTGATATCAGGTTCAGCTTCAAGGCTGCTTGCGTGGCAAAGTCGAGGTCCAGCGGCAGATTGTGAGCGCTGATGGCGTGCAACTGTCTCAGAATCTGCATATTGGTAGCGCTGTTCAAAGGCGCGCTACCGGCCAATCGCTGTTGGCTGTCCTCGAGTTCCTGTTGGGTAGGTCCTTGAGCGAGGAAGTCACTGAACATCGTCTTGATATGGGCCAGCACGGCATCGGCCTGCTCCGGTCGGGTCTGCAATTTAATAGTCAGCAACCCTTGTGCCTGAAGGGCTGAGAGGTCGGCGTCAACGTGATAGGTCAGACCTCGGCGTTCACGCAGTTCATGGGTCAGTCGGTTGGTGAAAATCCGCATGGCCATCTGTAGCCCGACGTAGTCCGGACTGTTTTGCAGGACACTTGGCTGGGCAAGGCGCAGGTAAGCCTGGGTCGATGGTCGCTCAATGCGCAGCAGACCTGGAGCGGCTGGACTTGTCACTGGCTGGATCGCCGCAGTGGCCGGTCCCAGGGGCAAGGCCGCGGATATCTGCGCACCGATGCGTTGGGCTTCTTCCTCGGTGAGGTCGCCGACCAGTGTGATCTGGGCATTGCCCGCGGCATAAGCCTCGCGATGAAAGTCTTGCACCTGGGTGCGGGTGATGGCGGTCAGTCCGGCCCTGGTTCCGTAGAGGGACTGGGCATAACCGTGGTCGGGAAACAGCTGGCCGAGATTGGCTATTTGGGCTTGAGCTGCATGGGACTGCTCTTCATGGTCCAGAAAGTACTGCAGTTGGGATTTCACCGTAGGCAGGGACTCTTGCGGTAACAGCGGCTTGCCGAGTACCTGGGCAAACAGTTCCAGGGCTGGAGTGCGCCGTGATTCGTCACTCAGACTTCGCAGGGAAATCCAGATCCGGTCCTGGCTGATGCCCATATTCATCCTTGCACCCAGATTATCGAAAGTCGCCTGTATGGCATTGACGTCTTTGCCAGCCACACCCTCATTCAAAAGGCTATAGGTGACAGCGGCCAGGCCGGGGTTATGCGGCGTGTGGGCGCTGCCGGCGGCAAAGCTCACAAGGGCATCGAACATCGGCAGGCCAGGGGTGCGGATGAACAGGATCTTCGTTCCGCTGAGCGTTTTGTAACCCTTGATCGACAGCGTGCGGTGGGTCGCCGGAGTCTGTGGTTCATTGAGCGATTGCAGCACTGGTTTCTGGGGCGCCGTGGTTGCAGTGGCAGGGGACTGTGCACTCGACAGCATGCCGACCAGGATCAATCCGTTGATGAGGCCTTTGAGCTTATCCATTGTTTTTCTCCGGCAGGATTTTCGCGGTACTCAGGCGCTCGCGCGTCAGGTAAGTCTTTGCGACCTGTTGAATATCCAGGGGTGTGACCGTGTTCAGCTCATCCGTATCCCGATCGGCCAGCCGCCAGTCGAGGCCGATGGTTTCCAGCAGACCCAAGATGTCGGCCTGCCCTTCCAGATCATCCTGTGCATAAACCGTGTTAGCGATCACAAGGTTTTTCGCTCGCTCCAGTTCAGCCGGTTCCGGCGCCTTGCTCTTCAGTGATTCGATCACTTGCCACAGACGGACGAGGGCCTCGTCAGCGTCATTGAGCTTGTCCGGGTTGAGCTGTGTGGTGATGGTCAGCAACGAATCGCCGCGTTTGAAGGCGTCGTACTCTGAGTCGGCCTCGGTGAATATCGTGTCGCTCCGTTGCAGCTGCTGTTTGATCCGCGCGCTACTGGATCCGGCCAGTAACATATCGAGCAAGCGCAGGGCATGGGCGGTCCGACGATCCGGTGCCGTGGCCAGGCTGGGCGCGTTGAAGCTCATGATCAGGCGCGGGGATGCTATCGGTGCATGCAGGGCCAGTGACCGTTCACCGGCAGACGCCAGTTCGACGGGGGCAGGCGTCACAGGTGTCGCACGTTGCTCAAGGTGGCCGAAGTACTGCTGTGCCAGGGCCTTGATCCGCTCAGGTGCAACATCGCCAACGACCACCAGCGTCGCATTGTCCGGCGAATACCAGGCCTGATACCACTGCTGCAATTGCACGGTGTTCATGCGTTGCAGATCGTGCATCCAGCCGATCGTCGGGGTGCGGTAGCTGCTGGCCGGGTAGGCAATGCTGTTCAGTCTTTCGTGAACCGACGCGGTGATCTCATCATCAACGCGCATCCGACGCTCCTCCTGAATGACCTTGAGCTCCGGTGTGAAGTCCTGTTCATTCAGCTCGGCCGTACTCATCAGGTCGGCCAGTATTTCGAACGCGACGCCAGTGCGGCTGGAAGGCAGGGTCTGGTAAAAAACTGTGTAGTCAGCGCTGGTGGATGCGTTATGACTGGCGCCAAGCTTATCCAGTACCGTCATGAACTCTCCGGCGCAGGCCTTGCTGCTGCCTTTGTAGACCATATGTTCGAGGGCGTGGGACAGGCCCGACTGGCCGGGTGGTTCGTGGCTTGAGCCGGTCTTGATCCAGAGTTGGGCGGTGACGATGGGGGAGCGGTGGTCCTCGCGCACGACAACCTTGAGGCCGTTATCCAGTACGAAGTCTTGTGTCGCAGGGGGTGCCGCCGCGCTGGCCATGAGTGGCAGACAGGCGATAAAGGGCAGCATAAAAGTGCTGCTGGAGATGTTCATCCGTGTTCATCCTCAGTGGTTTGCAGTTAATTGCGCAAACCACTGTGGATGATCCGAAAGGACGTCAGGCGGTAACTATGTAGTGCACTGCACAACCGGTTTGGGGCAGTCGTCTCGCCGAAATGTCAGGCGCCGCGCTGCCACAACGAGTAATACACCCGCCCGGATTTCTGCTCCCGGTGCAAGCGCCAGTTCTCCGGCAGGCCCAGGGTCGAAGGTGCGGACTCGCTTTCGGTGTACACCCACGCGTCCTCGGCCAGCCATTGGCGCTCTTCAAGCAACTTGCACACGGCGGGTAGCAGGTTCTGGTTGAACGGCGGGTCGAGGAACACCAGGTCGTAGGCGATGGCGGTCTGGGTTTCCAGGTAGCGCAGGGCGTCGGCGGTCTGGACCTGGCCGGTGGTGCAGCGCAGCGTGCCCAAGTGCTCCTTGAGGCTGGACACCGCGATGCTGCTGGCGTCCAGCGCCTGACCCATGGCCGCGCCGCGGGACAGGGCTTCGAGGAACAGCGCGCCGCTGCCGGTGAACGGGTCGAACACTTTGGCGCCCGGCACGTACGGCGCGAGCCAGTTGAACAGGGTTTCACGCACGCGGTCCGGCGTCGGGCGCAGGCCCGGGGCGTCAGGGAAGCTCAGCTTCCGGCTGCGCCATTCGCCACCGATGATGCGCAGCTGGTTCACGCCGTTATGGACGTTTTTGGCGGGTTTTTTAGGATGGGCCATTAATGCTCCGGAACCCCGAGCGGCTGCTCGGAAGGTTTATCAGTAGGGGCCGGTAACGGCTTTTGCGGCACGGTCGGGCCAGCGCTGACGATGACCATCTTGTCCGTGCTCAGGTGTTTGTTCATGGCGGCTTTGACCTGCTCGACGGTCAAGGCCTGGGATTGTTGCATGAAGTCTTCCAGGTGGCTCAACGGCAAGTTGTAAAAACCGATGGCGCCCAGTTGGCCGACGATATCGGCGTTGCTGGCGGTGGACAGCGGGAAGCTGCCGGCCAGTTCGCGCTTGGCATCGTCGAGCTCTTTTTCGGTCGGGCCGGTTTTAAGGTAGTCGGCCAGCACATCCTGCACCAGTTTCAGGGTGCCCTCGCTCATCTCGGCGCGGGTTTGCAGGTTGATCATGAACGGGCCGCGCACCTGCATCGGGGTGAAACCCGAATACACGCCGTACGTCAGGCCACGCTTCTCGCGCACTTCGCTCATCAAGCGGGTGCCGAAGCCGCCGCCACCGAGAATCTGGTTACCCATGGACAACGCCGCGTAGTCCGGGTCGTCGCGGTCGATGCCCAGTTGCGCGAGCATCAGGTTGGTCTGCTTGGACGGGAACTCGATATGGCCGACGCTGGCCTTGGGCTCGACGGGTTGCGCGATTTTCGCCAAGGCCGGACCTTTGGGCAGGGCGCCGGATACCTGGGCGGCAATCGCCTCGGCTTCCGCGCGGGACAGGTCGCCGACCAGCGCGATCACTACGTTACCGGCGGCGTAGGCTTTCTCGTGGAAAGCACGCAGTTGTACCTGGGTGATCGCCGGTACGGTTTTCGCCGTGCCGTCGCTGGCGTGTGCGTATGGGTGATCACCGTACAAACGGTTCATCAGTTCCAGGCTCGCCAGTTTGCCCGGGTTCTGTTTCTGGTATTCGAAACCGGCGAGCATCTGGTTCTTGATGCGGGCCAGCGAATCGGCAGGGAAAGTCGGCTTGCCGATGACTTCGGCGAACAGCTTCAGGGCCGGCTCGCGCTTGTCCTTGGCACTCAGGCTGCGCAGCGTAGCGATTGCCATGTCCTTATAAGCGCCATTGCCGAAATCGGCGCCCAGGCCTTCGAAGCCTTGGGCAATGGCGCCGACGTCTTTGCCGGCCACGCCTTCGTTGAGCATGGCGTTGGTCAACACCGCCACGCCCGGTGCATTGCCGTCCTGGCTGCTGCCGGCAGCGAAGATCAGGCGCATGTCGAACATCGGCAGCTCATGGGCTTCGACGAACAGCACCTTGGTGCCTTCGGCGGTGTTCCAGGTCTGCACGTCCAGCTTGCGGTGTTCCGGTGCCTTGCCGTTGAGCTCGGTCAGCGATTGCAGTTTCTGGCTGGCCTTGGCCTTGTCCAGGGCTTCGCTGGCATTGGTTTGGCCTGGGCGTGACAAATAAAACGCGGCGGAACCGATAACAGCGACGGCGACCAGGCCGATCAGGGCCAGGCGGGAGGGTTTACGCTCACTCATGAGTCGTCTCCAGAGGCAGTACATGGGCGACGCTGAGACGTTCGCGGGTGAAATACAGCTTGGCGGCTTTCTGGATATCTTGCGGCGTGACGCTTTCCAGATCGGCCAGTTCGGTGTCCATCAGTTTCCACGACAGGCCGACGGTTTCCAGTTGGCCGATGGCCGTGGCCTGACTGGTGATCGAGTCGCGCTCGAAGACCAGGCCGGCGATGACTTGTGCGCGTACGCGTTCCAGTTCTTCAGCGGTTGGCGCCGTGGTTTTCAGCTGGTCGAGCAGCTTCCACAAACCGGCTTGCGCCTGGGCGATGGTCTTGTGTTTCTGCGAGTTTGGCGATGCCGACAGGGTGAAGAGGCTGTCGCCACGGGTGTAGGCGTCGTAACTCGACGAGCCGCCGGACACCAGTTCTTCGCCACGCTCCAGTTGCGTCGGGATCCGTCCGCTGTAGCCGCCGTCGAGCAATGCCGAAATCAGGCGCAGGGCATTGACCAGGCGCTTGTCTTCGGCGGTGGCGATGCTCGGCACGTTGAAGGCCAGCATCAGGCTAGGCAGCTGGGTCTGCACGTGCAGGGTGATCTGGCGCTCGCCCGGCTCGGCCAGTTCCAGCGGCTTTTTCGCGGCGGGCACTTCACGTTTGGCGATCGGGCCGAAATAGCGTTGGGCCAGGGTTTTGACTTCGTCCGGGGTGACATCGCCAACCACCACCAGCGTGGCGTTGTTGGGCACGTACCAGGTTTCGTACCAGTGGCGCAGTTCTTCGACTTTCATCCGCTCAAGGTCGGCCATCCAGCCGATGGTCGGCGTGTGGTAACCGCTGGCCGGGTAAGCCATGGCCTTGAAGCGCTCGTAGGCCTTGGCCATAGGCTTGTCGTCGGTACGCAGGCGACGTTCTTCCTTGATGACCTCGATTTCCTTGGCGAACTCGTCCGGCGGCAGGCGCAGGCTGGCCATGCGGTCGGCTTCCAGTTCGAAGGCCACGCCCAGGCGATCCCGGGCCAGTACCTGGTAGTACGCGGTGAAGTCGTCGCTGGTGAAGGCGTTCTCTTCGGCGCCGAGGTCGCGCAGGATCAGCGAGGCTTCGCCGGGACCGACCTTCTCGCTGCCCTTGAACATCATGTGTTCCAGGGCGTGGGACAGGCCGGTATTGCCCGGCGTCTCGTAGCTGGAACCGACCTTGTACCAGACCTGGGAAACCACAACAGGCGCTCGGTGGTCTTCACGCACGACCACCTTCAGACCGTTGTCGAGGGTGAATTCGTGGGTGGGTTGCGGGTCGGCAGCCAGGGCCGAAAGGGGCAGGCAAACTGTGCTGAGCAGCAGGCCAGCGGCGCGGCGGGCAAGAGCATTCATTCGTTTTCAAACCTTTGGGGCTGCCCGCTTGGTCTTAGCCTAGGCGGGCGAGGAGGTGCTAGGATACTGATCCGTTTTACTGGCGGCCACGCCTATCAGGCCTTTGATTGGCCTGCGGGTTGTATGGGTTACCGGCAGAAACTTTGAGTTTGTCAGCTAAACTCTGCGTTTTCGCCGACGATGCCGTTCCAGTCCTTCGTATTAGTCGAGCTTTGAGGTGCCATTGAACACCTCGACAAAATGTTGCGCGTGAACAAGCTGGGTGAAACACAGTCTGTTCTGCATCGAATATTTATTTGCCGGGGCGCCATTGGCGCGTCGCTACCGTGAGATAGCCGTCCTCCATGTTTGGTTCCAACGACGACAAGAAGACCCCAGCTGCGGCTGGCGAGAAGAAAAGCCTGTTCGGATGGCTGCGCAAAAAGCCGCAGGAACCCGTCGTCGAACAGCCACAAGCCATTCCTGAACCAGCGCCAACGCCGGTCCCGGTAATAGAAGAAGCGCCCGCGCCGGTTGTTCTGCCGGTTGCCGAGCCGGTACTGCAGTCGCAGGCTGAAACTGTTGTTGAGCCTGTCAGCGAAGTTATCGAAGCGCCGCTGACCTCGACTGCCGAGCCATGGCTGGCCTTGCCCGTGGCGGAGGAGCCGGTGGCATTGGTCGAAAATGACCTGGCCCCTCACGTGACACCACCGATTCCGGCTCCGGCAGCGTTTACATCTGCACCGGCTCACGCGCCTGTGGTCGAACCGATTGTTGAGCCAATCGTCGTGGCCGAGCCTGTGCCCGTTGTCAGCCAGCCAGAGGTTCCGGTATTCGTTGCTCCGGTTGCTCAAGCACCTGCGCCCGCTCTGACTCCCGAACCGATCGCAGCGCCCGTCGAAACCCCGGTAGAACCCGTGCGCACCGAAGAAACCAAAGCCGGTTTCTTCGCCCGCCTCAAGCAGGGTCTGTCCAAGACCAGCGCCAGTATCGGCGAAGGCATGGCCAGCCTGTTCCTGGGCAAAAAGGTCATTGATGACGAGCTGCTCGAAGACCTCGAAACCCGCTTGCTGACCGCCGACGTTGGTGTCGAAGCCACCTCGGTGATCATTCAGCGTTTGACGCAGAAGGTTGCGCGCAAGGAGTTGGCTGACGCCGATGCCCTGTACAAATCCCTGCAAGCCGAGCTGGCCGCGATGCTCAAACCTGTCGAGCAGCCGCTGAAAATCACCTCGCAGAGCAAACCGTTCGTGATTCTGGTCGTCGGCGTCAACGGTGCCGGCAAGACTACTACCATCGGCAAGCTGGCGAAGAAACTGCAACTGGAAGGCAAGAAAGTCATGCTCGCCGCCGGCGATACCTTCCGCGCCGCGGCGGTGGAGCAATTGCAGGTCTGGGGTGAGCGCAACAAGATCCCGGTGATCGCGCAGCACACTGGCGCCGACTCGGCCTCGGTGATCTTTGATGCCGTGCAGGCCGCCAAGGCCCGTGGCATCGACGTGTTGATCGCCGACACGGCCGGCCGTCTGCACACCAAAGACAACCTGATGGAAGAACTGAAAAAAGTTCGCCGGGTGATCGGCAAGCTCGACGCTGACGCACCTCACGAAGTGCTGCTGGTACTTGACGCCGGCACCGGCCAGAACGCCATCAACCAGGCCAAGCAATTCAACCAGACCGTCGAATTGACCGGCCTGGCGCTGACCAAGCTCGACGGCACCGCCAAGGGTGGGGTGATTTTCGCCCTGGCCAAGCAATTCGGTCTGCCGATCCGCTACATTGGCGTCGGCGAAGGCATCGACGATTTGCGTACCTTTGAAGCAGAACCCTTTGTCCAGGCATTGTTTGCCGAGCGGGAGCGTTCATGATTCGTTTCGAACAGGTCGGTAAGCGCTACCCGAACGGTCACGTCGGCTTGCATGAGCTGAGCTTTCGAGTCCGTCGTGGCGAGTTCTTGTTTGTCACCGGCCATTCCGGCGCCGGTAAAAGCACCTTGTTGCGGCTGTTGCTGGCCATGGAACGCCCGACCAGCGGCAAGTTGCTGCTCGCCGGGCAAGACCTGAGCACCATCAGCAACGCGCAGATACCTTTCTTGCGTCGGCAGATCGGCGTGGTGTTCCAGAATCACCAGTTGCTGTTCGATCGCACGGTGTTCAATAACGTCGCGTTGCCTTTGCAGATCCTGGGCCTGTCCAAGGCCGAGATCGCCAAGCGCGTGGACTCGGCACTGGAGCGCGTGGCGCTGTCGGATAAAACCGATCTGTACCCGGGCGACCTGTCCACCGGTCAGCAGCAGCGCGTCGGCATCGCCCGCGCCATCGTCCACCGTCCGGCCTTGCTGCTGGCGGATGAGCCGACCGGTAACCTCGACCCGCGTCTGGCCGCCGAGATCATGGGTGTGTTCGAAGACATCAATCGCCTGGGTACCAGCGTGCTGATCGCCAGTCACGACCTGGCCCTGATCGCCCGCATGCGCCACCGCATGCTGACGCTGCAACGCGGTCGATTGATCGGTGACGGGGAGGCCGCGGTATGAGTGCAACACGTAGCCCCAAGGTTTCCGAGCGTGTGGCCCCGAAGGCAGCCGATCCGCAGCCGCAAAAGAAAAAACGCGACGATGACGACGGGCCGGACTTTGCCACGTTGTTCCGCGCCTGGATCGAAAGCCATCGCGCCAGCATGGTCGACAGCCTGCGCCGCCTGGGCAAGCAGCCCATCGGCAGTTTTTTCACCTGCATGGTGATGGCGGTGGCCCTGAGCTTGCCCATGGGACTGTCACTTTTGCTAAGTAACGTCGAGCGCCTGGGCGGCTCCTGGCAGCGCGCGGCGCAGATTTCCCTGTATCTGGATCTTGAGGCCAAGCCGGCCGAAGGCGAATCGCTGCGCGATCAGATCAAGGGCATGCCTGGTGTCGCCGAGGCTGAATACGTTGGCCGGGATCAGGCGCTGGAAGAGTTCCAGCAACAGTCCGGGCTGGGCGAGGCGCTCAAGGAATTGCCGGAGAACCCGCTGCCGGGCGTGGTGCTGGTAACGCCGACCGAAGTCGACAAGCCGGCCCTTGAAGCATTAAGACAAAAACTATCCGAGCTGCCGAAGGTACAACAGGCGCAACTTGATTTAGTCTGGGTTGAGCGTCTGGCAGCCATCCTCAAGCTGGGTGACCGTTTTGTCTTCGGTCTGACCGTGCTTCTGGTTTCTGCATTACTTTTGGTGATAGGCAATACCATTCGTCTTCATATTGAAAACCGCCGCACAGAGATAGAAGTGATTAAACTGGTCGGCGGCACTGACAGCTATGTACGCAGGCCCTTTCTGTATATGGGCGCGTTGTATGGCTTCGGTGCGGGGATTCTGTCCTGGGGGGTACTGGCGTTCGGCCTTGATTGGCTGAACGACGCGGTGGTAGGGCTGGCCGGTTTGTACGGCAGTGATTTTGCGCTGGCTGGAGTGCCAGTTGCCGACGGTCTGTCTCTCTTGCTTGGCGCGGTGCTGTTGGGGTATATCGGTGCATGGATTGCAGTCGCACGCCACCTGAGGGAGCTTGCGCCTAAGTAGTATCATTTTGCTCGTATTGACCTTTCAGCGTTTTTGGGTTTTAGGGAACTTGTCTTTCGGTTTCCGGTCAATTTTCGCAGTGCTGAACTGCACGAGTTTGTAAGTCGGAGGTTTTTTCGTATGACCAATTCTTTGCAACCTGCATATGCTCTGGTCCCGGGTGCGAACCTGGAGGCCTATGTGCACACCGTCAACAGCATCCCATTGCTGTCGCCGGAGCAGGAGCGTGAACTGGCCGAGAGTCTCTATTATGAGCAGGATTTGGGGGCGGCTCGGCAGATGGTGCTCGCCCACCTGCGTTTTGTCGTACATATCGCCCGTAGCTATTCCGGCTACGGCCTGGCCCAGGCAGACCTGATCCAGGAAGGCAACGTCGGCCTGATGAAGGCCGTGAAGCGCTTCAACCCGGAAATGGGCGTGCGCCTGGTGTCCTTTGCCGTGCACTGGATCAAGGCGGAAATCCACGAGTTCATCCTGCGCAACTGGCGCATCGTGAAAGTCGCGACCACCAAGGCCCAGCGCAAGTTGTTCTTCAACCTGCGCAGCCAGAAGAAGCGTTTGGCCTGGCTGAACAACGAGGAAGTCCACCGTGTGGCGGAAAGCCTGGGTGTAGAGCCTCGGGAAGTGCGCGAGATGGAAAGCCGCCTGACCGGCCATGACATGGCCTTCGACCCGGCTGCCGAAGCGGACGACGACAGTGCATTCCAGTCGCCGGCCAACTATCTGGAAGACCACCGGTACGACCCGGCCCGTCAACTGGAAGATGCCGACTGGAGCGACAACTCCAACCACAACCTGCACGAAGCGCTGGAAGTGCTGGACGACCGCAGCCGTGACATCCTCTACCAGCGTTGGCTGGCGGAAGAAAAAGCCACGCTGCACGACCTGGCGCAGAAGTACAACGTGTCGGCCGAGCGTATTCGCCAACTCGAGAAGAGCGCGATGAACAAGCTCAAGTTGTCGATTGCTGCGTAACTGGCGACCTGGCAATAAAAAATGCCCCGATCATTGATCGGGGCATTTTTGTTTGTGTACGGTTTGTCGGTTGTACCCGATTTACTGTGGGAGCGAGCCTGCTCGCGAAGAGGGAGTGTCAGTCGACATTAATGCTGTCTGATGCACCGCATTCGCGAGCAGGCTCGCTCCCACAGGGGATTTGAGGTGCTATTGGGCCCAAGGCGCCCGGCGCGAATCGTTCAGCCCGACCAGATAGCTGTCACCACCCAGTTGGCTCATTTGTCGCCGAATCCAGCCAGCACGTCGCGCCACGTAAGCGGTCGGATGGCTCGCACTCCACACGCGAGGGTTGGGCAGCACGGCGGCCAGCAAGCTCGATTGCTGACGGCTGAGGTTCCTGGCGCTCACACCAAAGTGATGCCGGGCCGCCGCTTCGGCGCCAAACACGCCGTCATCCCACTCGACACTGTTGAGGTACACCTCAAGAATCCGCTGCTTGGGCCAGAGCACTTCGATCAGTCCGGTGAACCAGGCTTCAAGGCCTTTGCGCAGCCAGCTGCGGCCAGACCACAGGAACAGGTTTTTCGAGACTTGCTGGCTGAGGGTGCTGGCGCCACGGATCGAGCCGCCGCGCTCGTTATGGGCAAACGCCGCCTGAATCGCGCCGATATCGAAGCCCCAGTGCTCCGGGAATTTCTGGTCTTCGCCGGCAATCACCGCGACTTTCAGGTCGTCGGAGATCTCGTCCCAGGGTTTCCAGGTCCGTTGCAGGTCAATGGGTTCGCCGTCAAACCAGGATTCGATCTTGCGCTCGACCATCAGCGTCGTCCCTGGCGGCGGCACCACGCGAAAGATCAGCACCAGCAATACGCTGCCACCCATGAACCAGAGCACGGCCTTGGAGAAATGACGGAAATAGATACGCAGCATAGAGATGGCTTGGCCGAACCCGTTGAGCGGGCCATTATACAGACCCTTTGGATCGAAACTGACTGGAGTTCCGCATGCTGCGTGGCTTTCTGATGCTGGCCGCTTTTTTCGGCTTCACCGGTGTCGGCCTCGGGGCCTTTGCCGCCCATGGCCTGAAGAGCCGCCTGAGCGCCGAGTATCTGGCGATCTTCCATACAGGCGTCACCTATCAACTGGTGCATGCCCTGGCGTTGCTCGGCGTTGCAGCGCTGGCCACGCAAATTCCCGGTCGACTCGCCACTTGGGCCGCTGCATCGTTTGCCATCGGTATCCTGCTGTTCTCCGGTAGCCTGTATGTATTGACGCTGACGGGCATCAGTAAGCTCGGCATCATCACCCCGTTCGGTGGCCTGGCCTTCCTGGTGGGCTGGTTTTGCCTCGGACTTGCCGCCTGGCGCCTGAGCTGACTTAACGGTCCATTTCATGACGAATGGCTTGGGTCGGCCTGACTGATCGGGCTAGAATGCCAGCCCCTAAAAATGATGGCGGCATCCGGCATGCGCATTCAGTTGAACGGCGAATCCCTTGAACTGCCCGACGGTGAAACCGTTGCGGCCCTGCTGACCCGTCTGGACCTGACCGGACGCCGGGTGGCGGTCGAACTCAATCTGGATATCGTCCCGCGCAGTCAGCATGCAGACACCACGTTGAACGACGGCGACAACGTCGAAGTGGTGCACGCCATCGGCGGCGGCTAGCAGCCTCGGCCCAGTGGCCACACAATTCTGCAAGTACCTCACCCCTACAGAGGATTTCCCATGAGCATCGTTCGCAGCGACAAGCCTTTCGTCCTGGCCGGTCGTACTTACCAGTCGCGTTTGCTGGTCGGTACCGGCAAGTACCGTGACATGGAAGAAACCCGCCTGACCATCGAAGCCTCGGGCGCCGAGATCGTCACCTTCGCCGTGCGCCGCACCAACCTTGGCCAGATCGAGGGCGAGCCGAACCTGCTTGAAGTGCTATCGCCGGATCGCTACACCTTCCTGCCGAACACCGCCGGTTGCTACGACGCCATCGAAGCTGTGCGCACCTGCCGCCTGGCCCGTGAACTGCTCGACGGCCACAACCTGGTGAAGCTGGAAGTGCTGGCTGACCAGAAAACCCTGTTCCCCAACGTGATCGAAACCCTCAAGGCCGCCGAAACGCTGGTCAAGGAAGGCTTCGACGTGATGGTCTACACCAGTGATGACCCGATCATCGCCCGTCAATTGGCGGAAATCGGCTGTATCGCGGTGATGCCACTGGCCGGTCTGATCGGCTCCGGCCTGGGAATCTGCAACCCGTACAACCTGCAGATCATCCTCGAAGAAGCCAAGATTCCAGTATTGGTGGATGCCGGTGTCGGTACTGCTTCCGACGCCACCATCGCCATGGAACTGGGGTGTGATGCAGTGCTGATGAACTCGGCCATTGCCCACGCCCAGCAGCCGGTCATGATGGCTGAAGCCATGAAACATGCGATCGTCGCAGGCCGCCTGGCCTACCTCGCCGGCCGTATGCCGAAAAAACTCTATGCCAGCGCCTCTTCGCCGCTGGATGGTCTGATCAAGTAAGAGCCATTGATGACTGAATCGAACGACACGCCAATCCAGACGGAAGAAGGCGACGAGCGCCAACACCGCCGCATCAAGAGTTTCGTGATGCGTGCCGGGCGCATGACCGAAGGCCAGCAAAAGGGCCTGGAGCAGGGCACTCCGCTGTTCGTGCTGCCATTGGCCGACGCGCCGGTGGATTTCGACCAGGTGTTCGGTCGCTCGGCACCGCGCTCGCTGGAAATCGGTTTCGGCATGGGCCATTCGCTGCTGGAAATGGCAGCGGCCTCGCCCGAGCAGGATTTCATTGGCGTCGAAGTGCACCGTCCGGGTGTCGGCGCGCTGCTCAATGGCGTGCTGACCCAGGGTTTGACCAACCTGCGTGTCTACGATTGTGACGCCATCGAAGTGCTCAACCGTTGCGTGGCGGACAATAGCCTTGATCGCCTGATGCTGTTTTTCCCGGATCCGTGGCACAAGAGCCGTCACCACAAGCGCCGTATCGTTCAGGCGTCCTTCGCCGAGTTGGTGCGCAGCAAGTTGAAGGTTGGTGGCATTCTGCACATGGCCACCGACTGGGAACCTTACGCCGAGTACATGCTGGAAGTGATGAGCGTCGCGCCGGGTTACCGCAACCTCGCTGAAGACGGCAAGTGCGTACCGCGCCCGGCCGAGCGGCCGATCACCAAGTTCGAGCGCCGTGGCGAACGTCTTGGGCATGGCGTGTGGGATTTGAAGTTCGAGAAACAGTCCTAAGCCGTAATGCTGTAAAAACTGTAGGAGCGAGCCTGCTCGCGATGAGGCCATGACATTCAACATCTGAGTTGACTGTCAGACCGCTATCGCGAGCAGGCTCGCTCCTACAGTTGTTTTGTATTCGGCAAAAAAATCAGCGGCGGTCAGCGACCACGCCAATCAACACCAGCACCACCAGCAACACCGGCGCCAGGCTGTAGTTATTGAACTGGCTCAAGCCGCGCACAACCCACGGTGTGGCGTAGATCAGTGCCGCGCCGCTGCCGATCATGCACAGCAGGGACATCAGCGGCACGCGCAACGCGCCGGCGATGCTGCCCAGGCGCTGCTCGACCCAGCCTTTGAAATCCGCACCAAACAGCACCAGCAGGCAGCCCACCAGGGCCAGGGCGATTTCCGAGAGGTTGCTGCGGCTCCAGCGAGACACGGTGGCAAGCAGGTCGAGTACCAAATCCATTCGATTTCCTTATGTCAGAAATTTCTGCAGCAAGTCGTTGAGAAAGAGTTGTCCGCGCTCGGTGGCTACCAGACGTGACGGTTCGACCTGCAACAGGCCGCTTTGTTCGGCTTCACGGCGGCCTTGAGCAAGGCTTTCCAGCGTCATGCCGGTACGTTCCGGGTACAGCCGCGATTCGACGCCTTCAGTCAGGCGCAGCGCGTTCATCAGGAATTCGAACGGCATTTCATCATTGGTTAGCGCTTTCTCGCCAGCCTGGAAGCTCTTCGCCGGATTCAGGTAATCCTTCGGCAGGCGGGTCTTCCAGGTGCGAATGATGCGCCCGTCCGGATGGCTGAGCTTGCCGTGGGCGCCGGCGCCGATGCCGATGAAGTCGCCAAAACTCCAGTAATTGAGGTTGTGGCGCGCCGGGCGACCGGGCAGGGCATAGGCCGAGACTTCGTATTGCACGTAACCGTGTTCGGCCAGCAGCGCTTGCCCGGCCTCCTGAATATCCCACAGCGTGTCGTCTTCGGGCAGCGTCGGCGGCTGGTTCCAGAACACGGTGTTCGGTTCCAGAGTCAGTTGATACCACGACAGGTGTGTCGGCTTCAGGGCGATGGCGGTGCGCAGGTCGGCCAAGGCATCGTCCAGGGACTGATTCGGCAAGCCATGCATCAAGTCCAGGTTGAAGTTATCGAACCCGGCCTGCCGCGCCATGCCGGCGGCACGTACGGCTTCGTCACCATTGTGGATGCGGCCCAGGGCCTCGAGCTTTTCTTGCTGGAAGCTCTGGATGCCGATCGACAGGCGATTGATCCCCAGTTTCCGGTATGCCACGAACTTGTCTTGCTCGAACGTCCCCGGATTGGCTTCCAAGGTGATTTCGATGTCGCTGGCAAACGGAATGCGCTGTTCGACGCCTTTGAGCAAGCGACCCAGCGAATCAGCGCTGAACAGGCTTGGCGTGCCGCCGCCAAAGAAAATCGAGCTCAGCTCACGACCATAAACGGCGTGCAGGTCCTGATCGAGATCGGCCAGCAATGCGTCGACGTACTCTTCTTCAGGCAGCACGGGGCTGGCAGTGTGAGAATTGAAGTCGCAATAAGGGCATTTGCGCACGCACCACGGGATGTGGATATACAGCGCCAGCGGCGGCAGCACGGGCAGGGCCGCCCGAGGCGATTGAGCATCGCCGCCGAAGATCAGCGGCGACGCGGATGATTCACGGGTCATTTCAAGCCCAGACGCTGGCGCAGCAGATCCATTGCACGGGCGCGGTGGCTGATCTGGTTCTTGTCGCTCGGGCTCAGCTCGGCGCTGGAGCAATTACGCTCCGGCACCCAGAACAGCGGGTCGTAGCCAAAACCGTGCTCGCCGCTGGCCTGGGTCAGGATTCGCCCGTGCCACAAACCTTCGCAGAGGATCGGCAGTGGATCATCGGCGTGGCGCACCAGTGCCAGCACGCATACGAACTGCGCGCCGCGTTCGGCTTCAGGCACGTCTTTCAACACGTCGAGCAGCTTGGCGTTATTCGCCGCATCGCCCTTGCCATCGGCATAACGCGCCGAGTAGATGCCCGGCGCACCGCCAAGGAAATCCACCGCCAGCCCGGAATCGTCGGCCAGCGCCGGCAGGCCGGAGATGCGCGCGGCATTGCGGGCCTTGAGGATGGCGTTCTCGACGAACGACAGGCCGGTCTCCTCGGGCTCGACGCTGCTGAACTCGCCGATCGAGCGCAGATGCACCGACTCGCCGAGCATGGCCTGGAGTTCCTTGAGTTTGCCGGCGTTATGGCTGGCCAATACGAGTTGCGTGAAGTTGATCATTGGCCAGGGAAGAGCTCTTGGTTGAAATTGATGGTGTTGATCTTGTCGCCGGTCTGCACCTTGATGTCGAAGGTGCGGATTTCCTGCTGGGGTACCGGGTATTGGGCGATGTAGTAGATCGCTCCTTGCTCGGTGACCTGTTTGAAGTTCAGTGTGTAGCTTTGGCTGGTCAGGTCTTTGACGGTGCCGCTGACCTCGGCCGCCATCGGCGTGCCGGCCTTGATCACCGAAATGTTGATCACGCCCTGATCCTTGCTGCGGGTCAGTTGGGCGGCCTTGGCAACGTCCGGTAGCAAATAGGTGGAGTTGAAGGTGTTGTAGTGCACCGTTACGTCACCGAAGGTTTCCTTGCGTTCGCTCTTGATGGCGTCGGCGGCCATGGCGGTGACGCTCAGGCAGGCAGTGAGTAGAAACAACGCTAGACGACCCATGATCGTTCTCCTTGAAATAGGGTGGATCAGACTGCGACCCTGTGGTCGGCAAGTCCCGGGCTGCTGACCCGGTAGATGCCGATCTCACCTAACAGATTAGGCCATAGCTTGCTGGCCCACCCGTGCCGATGTTGTTGATCCACGGCCAGCCGATCAATGACCTTCGCTTCACGTTCGCGACACAAGGCTTCAAAGTCGGCGAAGGTACAGAAGTGAATGTTCGGCGTGTTGTACCAGGTGTACGGCAGAAACTCGGAAACCGGCATGCGGCCCTTGCTCGCCAGGTACCAGCGGCAGCGCCAGTGACCGAAATTCGGGAAAGTGATGATGCACTGGCGACCGACGCGCAGCATTTCCTCGAGGATCCTGTCCGGGTAGTGCACCGCTTGCAGCGCCTGGGTCATGACCACGACATCGAAACTGTTGCTGGCAAAGTTGCCCAGGCCCTTGTCCAGGTCCTGTTCGATGACGTTGATGCCCTTGGCCACGCACTCGGCGATGTTGTCGGCGTCGTTTTCCAGGCCATAACCGGTGACTTGCTTGTTGTCGCGCAGCCAGGTCAGCAGTTCGCCATCGCCGCACCCGAGGTCGAGCACGCGGCTGCCGGCGGGGATCCATTCCTGGATGATTTCCAGATCAGCTCTCATGGCTTTCTCACAACGTAATGCGGTTCATGTAATTGCCGAATGCCTGCAGGTAGCGCGGGATCGGAATCAGGAAGGCGTCGTGGCCTTGCGGGGCGTCAATCTCGAGGTAGCAGACGTCCTTGCGTGCGGCCATCAGTGCGTCCACCAGTTCCCGCGAGCGGGCCGGGGAGAAGCGCCAGTCGGTGGTGAACGACATTACGCAGAACTTGGCTTTTGCACCTTCAAAGGTTTTTGCCAGGTTATCGTCGAAGTTCGCTGCCGGATCGAAGTAGTCGAGCGCTTTGGTCATCAACAGGTACGTGTTGGCATCGAAGCGCCCGGAGAACTCTTCGCCCTGATAGCGCAGGTAGCTTTCCACCTGGAATTCGACGCTGTGGAAGTCGTAGTTGAGCTTCTCGCTCTTGAGCCCGCGGCCGAATTTTTCGCCCATGGAATCGTCGGACAGGTAGGTGATGTGCCCGACCATCCGCGCCAGCATCAGGCCGCGCTTGGGAATCACGTTGTGTTCCTGGAACGAACCGCCGTGGAATTCCGGGTCGGTGAGGATCGCCTGGCGCGCCACTTCGTTGAACGCGATGTTCTGTGCCGACAGCTTGGGCGCCGAAGCGATGGCCAGGCAGTGACGAATGCGGTCGGGGTAGGTGATGCTCCATTGCATCGCCTGCATGCCGCCGAGGCTGCCGCCGATCACGGCCGCGAACCGGGCGATGCCGAGACGATCCGCCAGACGCGCCTGGCTGTGCACCCAATCCTCGACGGTCAACACCGGGAAGTCGGCGCCGAACGGCTTGCCGGTGTCCGGGTTGATGCTGCTCGGGCCGGTGGAGCCGTTGCAGCCTCCGAGGTTGTTCAGGCTGACCACGAAGAACTTGCTGGTGTCGATCGGCTTGCCGGGGCCGATGCAACTGTCCCACCAACCGGGTTTGCGGTCGTCGACGCTGTGGTAGCCGGCGGCGTGGTGGTGGCCGGACAGGGCGTGGCAGATCAGCACGGCGTTGCTCGCCGTGGCGTTGAGCGTGCCGTATGTTTCGTAAATCAGGTCATAGGCCGGGAGCGAACGACCGCAGGCCAACGCCAGGGGTTCGCTGAAGTGCGCCACTTGCGGCGTCACCAGACCAACAGAATCGGGGGGAAAGGCAGCTGGCATCGACCCTGCTCTCATTGAAATGAGGCGTAAGTCTAAAGACCGCTGGGGTTAGCGGCAAGCAAAGGCCCGAGCTGATTTTTTCATGTAAGACCGAGGTACGGCCATCGCGGGCAAGCCACGCTCCCACAGGGGGACGCATTCCCATGTGGGAGCGAGCCTGCTCGCGATGAACGATGACGCGATCAGCCTGCCGGACGCACCAGATCTGGCAAGTCCGGCAGCTTCTTCGGCGAGCAGATTCGCACCCGTTTCTGCCGGTTCAACTCGCCGCTGATCAAACTGACCTGGCTCTTGGACACGCCGAAGGCCTTGGCCAGGAACGCCATCAGATACGCGTTGGCCTTGCCCTCGACCGGCGGCGCGGTCAGGCGGATCTTCAGGCGATCGCCGTGCAGCCCGCAGAAGTCATCGCTACGGGCTGCCGGTTGCAGGTGACATTCCAGAATCAGGTCGTCACCGTCCCAGCGAAACCAGCTCACCGGGTCAGATCAACACGCGGAGGATTTCCGGCATCATGGTCATGGCGGCGAGGTTGTTGATCACCAGCATGTCGAACAGCTTGAGTGCCAGGAACGCAAAGATCGGCGACAGATCCAGGCCGCCCAGGTTCGGCAGGAACTTGCGGAACGGCGCCAGGGCCGGTTCGCAGACGTCGTTTACCAACTCGGCGCCAGGGTTATGGCTGCCCGGAGCGACCCAGGACAGGATCACGCTGATGATCAGGGCAAAGAAGAAAATCTTCATGAACAGCGCGGTCACGCCGATGATCGACCAGATCAGCAGTTGCAGCGGGTTCCCGGTGGTGCCGTAGGTCAGTAGCAGGGTCAGGGCCATCAGCGCCAGTTGTACCAGGATCGCGAGCACCAGCGAGGACATGTCCAGGCCGAACACGCTCGGGATGATCCGGCGCAGTGGCTTGAGCAGTGGCTGAGTGGCCTTGACGATGAACTGGCAGATCGGGTTGTAGAAGTTCGCTCGCACCAGTTGCAGCACGAAGCGCATCAGCACGATCAGCAGGTACAGGCTGCCGAGGGTTTGCAGCACGTAGACCGCTGCGGTGTTCAATCCAATCATGAAAAGCTCCTTATTGACCCAGTTGTTCGGCCATCTCGGCCGAGCGATGCGCGGCAGCGCCGAGTGCCTTTTCGACCAGGGCCTCAAAGCCATTGGCCTGGAACGACTTGATTGCAGCTTCTGTGGTGCCCGCAGGCGAGGTGACGCGGCGGCGCAGCTCGGCGGCGTCGACGTCGCTGGAGACCGCCATGTGGGCGGCGCCCAGGGCGGTTTGCAAGGTCAGTTGCGCGGCGATGTCCGCCGGCAGGCCGAGCTTCACGCCAGCGGCGGTCATGGCTTCGATCAGCAGGAAGAAATACGCCGGGCCCGAGCCGGAAACGGCGGTGACGGCATCCAGTTGCTGCTCTTCATTCAGCCAAAGGGCGATGCCGACCGCGGACAGCAGCTCCTGGGCCTGCTGGCGCTGTTCGGCGGTCACTTCGGCTGTCGCGAACAGGCCGCTCGCGCCCTGACGCACCAGCGCCGGGGTGTTGGGCATGCAGCGCACGATCGGCTGGGCGCCGAGCCAGTTGTTCATGCTGGCGCAGGTGATGCCCGCGGCAATCGACACCACCAGTTGATTGGGCTTGAGGCTTGGGCGAATGGCTTCGCACACGGCTTTCATCGCCTGGGGTTTGACCGCCAGCACGACCACGTCGGCACTGTCGATGGCCTGGGCGTTGTCGGCAAAGGTTTCGATGCCGTGTTCAGCGCTCACACGGGCGCGGGTTTCTTCGCCCGGATCGCTTGCGCGGATCTGCGCGGCTTCCAGACCCTTGGCCCGCAGGCCACCGATCAGGCTGGCGGCCATGTTGCCGGCACCGATAAAGGCAATACGCGTCTTGCTCATGTCAGGTCCTTATTCAGAAGTGTGTCAGCCATGTTTACGGCTGGCTGTAGTCACGGGCGCCAAACAGGGCTGTACCAATACGGACCCAAGTGGCGCCTTGGGCAATGGCCGACTCAAGGTCGTGGCTCATGCCCATGGAAAGTGTGTCGAGTGGCAGATTCAGGCTGGCTTGCAGGCTTTGCACGGCCGCGAAAGCGGCATCCTGGGCGGCGCGGTCTTCAGTCGGCTCCGGGATTGCCATCAACCCGCGCAGTTTCAGGCGCGGCAGGTTACTGATGGCGTTGGCCAGGGCCGGCAGGTCGGCCGGGGTGCAGCCGGATTTGCTGGCTTCACCGCTGACATTGACCTGAATGCAAATGTTCAGGGGCGGCAGATCGGCGGGACGTTGTTCGGACAGGCGTTGTGCGATTTTCAGACGATCCACGGAATGCACCCAGTCGAAGTGCTCGGCGATAGCACGAGTCTTGTTCGATTGAATGGGGCCGATGAAGTGCCAGATCAAGGGCAGGTCGGCCAGTTCCAGCTGTTTGCCCAGTGCTTCCTGCAGGTAGTTCTCGCCAAAGTCGCGCAGGCCGGCAGCGTAGGCTTCACGCAGGTCCTGAGCGGGTTTGGTCTTGCTCACCGCCAGCAACCGGACGCTGTTTTCGGCGCGGTTAGCGGCAAGCGTTGCGGCATGTATGCGCGAACTAACCTGAAGAATGTTGTCTGCTATGGTGGACATCAAGAGGCGCCAGCGGTCTGAAGGTTCGCGGCATTCTACTGGAATTGAGAGGCGCTATGGATATCACTGAGCTGCTGGCATTCAGCGCCAAACAGGGGGCGTCCGACCTGCACCTGTCCGCCGGCCTGCCACCGATGATTCGCGTCGATGGTGATGTGCGACGCATCAATCTGCCGGCCCTGGATCACCGACAGGTGCAGGCGCTGATCCATGCCATCATGAATGACAGCCAGCGGGTGGATTTCGAAAAGCATCTGGAAACCGACTTTTCCTTTGAAGTGCCCGGCGTAGCGCGCTTTCGGGTCAATGTGTTCACCCAGAGCCGTGGCGCGGGTGCGGTGTTTCGCACCATTCCGGCGAAAGTGCAGAGCATGGACGAGCTGGGTATGGGGGATGTGTTCCGCAAGATGACCGACGCCCCCCGTGGCCTCGTGCTGGTGACCGGCCCGACCGGTTCCGGCAAATCCACCACGCTGGCGGCGATGATCGATTACCTCAATACCCATCGTCATCACCATATCCTTACCATCGAAGACCCCATCGAGTTCGTTCACGAGTCGCGCAAATGCCTGATCAATCAGCGTGAAGTCCATCGCGATACCCGAAGTTTCGCCACCGCCTTGCGTTCGGCACTGCGGGAAGACCCGGATGTGATCCTTGTGGGGGAGATGCGCGACCTGGAGACCATTCGCCTGGCATTGACCGCGGCCGAAACCGGCCATCTGGTGTTCGGTACGCTGCACACCACGTCGGCGGCAAAAACCATCGACCGGGTGGTGGACGTGTTTCCGGGGGACGAGAAGTCGATGGTGCGCTCGATGCTCTCCGAGTCGCTGCTGGCGGTGGTGTCCCAGACCCTGGTGAAGAAAATCGGCGGCGGACGCATCGCCGCCCACGAGATCATGCTGGGCACATCGGCGATCCGCAATCTGATCCGCGAGGACAAGGTGGCGCAGATGTACTCGGCGATTCAGTCGGGAGGGTCGTTGGGGATGCAGACGCTGGATATGAGCTTGAAGGACCTGGTGACCAAGGGGTTGGTCAATCGTGACCATGCGCGGGAGAAGGCGCGGTCGCCGGATGGGTTTTGAGGAAAATTTGTGGTGCTTTCAAGGGCCTTTTCGCGAGCAAGCCCGCTCCCATATGGACTTCATCAATCCTGTGGGAGCGAGCTTGCTCGCGATGGGGCCATCATGTTCGATACAGATTCAGGGCACTTAAATCAGCGCTGAACAACCCGCAATTGATTCGGCTCTTTCGGCAGAACCCGCTTGGCAACCACGTAGTGGTTTTCCCAGTACGGTTTCTTCAAGGTGTCGATGGACACCGACTTGCCGCGGCGTGGCGCGTGGATGAAGCGGTCGTTGCCCAGGTAAATGGCAACGTGATTGACCCGACGGCTCTTGATGTTGAAGAAAATCAGGTCGCCCGGCTTCAGATCGTCGCGATCGACTTTCTCCCCATGACCGCTGGCCATGGCGTTGGAGGTGCGTGGCAGGTCGAACGTGGCGTCGTTGAACGCGTATTTCACCAGGCCGCTGCAATCGAAGCCTTTGCTTGGGCTGCTGCCACCCCAACGATAGGGAGTGCCAAGGACGTTCACGGCGCGGCTCAGCACGTCGCTGCTTTCCTTGGTGCCCATCGGCGGAACCAGGCCGCTTTTGCTGCTGGCCAGGCTTGGAGCATATTTAGCGGATTTCTTGTCTTTGCTCGAAGGAGCAGAGGCATGGGATTTCGGGGTGTAACCATTAACGTTTGGAAGACGTTGCTCACGATTGGTGGCGTGGGCGGCCAGTGGCATCAAAAGGCAAATGGTTAGCCATGTCTTGAAAAATGAACGCATTAGGCAAGGCTCTTAATAAGTTAGCGCGCAACTTTATAACAGCTTTTTTGTCGCTTCCGAGGCCGTTGGTCGATTCAATCAGGGGGGCAATGGTGGCAAAAAAGCGGCAAAATGGCGCAATTGTCGGACAGGAGTCTTGTGTTACAAGGCTTTGACAGGCGTGAAGGTAGCACTTGCCATACGTCGGGTGCCTGTAAAAAAGTCACAAAGATTTAAAGAATATTTATCTATCGTGCGAATCGAGGTCATTCATGAACCCCTATCAACAGACTGTCCAGCAGCAAGACACCCACAGCAAAGTGATCGGTTACCTGCTGTGGATTTTCGGTTTTACCGGCGCTCACCGCTTTTATTACGGCAAACCGGTGACCGGGACGATCTGGTTTTTCACCTTCGGCTTGCTGGGGATCGGTTGGCTGATCGACCTTTTCCTGATCCCTGCGATGGATCGCGAGGCTGACCTGCGGTTTACCGCGGGCCCGATCGAATACAACGTGGCGTGGATCCTGCTGACGTTTCTCGGGGTGTTCGGTGTGCACCGGATGTATCAGGGGAAATGGATCAGCGGGTTGCTGTACCTGCTGACGGGCGGATTGTTCTTTCTCGGGGTGCTGTATGACTTCTGGACGTTGAATGACCAGGTTTCTGTGCGTAATGCTCAGAATAGAGGCGCCTTCTAAATCGCCTTCGCGAGCAGGCTCGCTCCCACAGGGTTGGTGTGTAGCCATGGATTTGTGAATCACCACAAATCCACTGTGGGAGCGAGCCTGCTCGCGAATGCAGGCGATGCGGTTTTACGCCTGGTGGCTAATGCGCCCATCCACCAGGGTGTAACGCACCACACCCGGCAAGCTGTGGCCAATGAACGGGCAGTTTTCGCCCTTGGATAGCCAGCTTTCACCCGCCACGGTCGAGGCCGTCGGGTCGAACAGTACGATATCCGCCGCGCCACCCACCGCCAGTTTGCCTGCCGGCAGGCGCAAGGCCTCGGCAGGGCCGGCGCTCAGGCGCTGGAGCAGTGTCGGCAGGTCCAGCAAGCCGTCTTCGACCAGGGTCATTGCCAGTGGCAATAGCAGTTCGACACTGCTGATGCCCGGCTCGGTTGCGCCGAACGGTGCCAGTTTGGCGTCACGCTCATGGGGTTGGTGATGGCTGGAAATGGCCGAGATCACGCCGGATTTCACCGCAGCGCGCAGGCCGTCGCGGTCGGCGCGGGTGCGCAGCGGCGGCTGGACGTGATACAGGCTACTGAAGTCGATCAGGGCTTCGTCAGTCAGGATCAACTGGTACAGGGCGACATCCGCGGTCACCTTCAGGCCCCGGGCCTGGGCCTGGGCGATCAGCTCCACACCGCGTGCGCTGGTGAGCTGGCTGAAGTGCGCGCGCACGCCGGTCTGTTCAACCAGCAGCAGATCCCGGGCCAGGGCGACGGTC
This sequence comes from Pseudomonas sp. IT-P74, assembly GCF_949768175.1. NCBI lineage: Bacteria > Pseudomonadati > Pseudomonadota > Gammaproteobacteria > Pseudomonadales > Pseudomonadaceae > Pseudomonas > Pseudomonas sp. IT-P74. Next base: position 116,757 of record NZ_CATKQD010000077.1, read on the forward strand.
TCGGCACTTTCCGGAATGCCCGGCAAGCCCAGGAAGCTGGCGGTCGGCCCTTCGTGAGCCAGGCCGCCCTCGGCCAGGTCGTGATCCTGGGAGTTGAAAATCACCGTCAGGTCGAAAGTCGCTGCGTAGTCCAGTGCCCGGCACAGGGTGCGGGTGTTGCGGAAACTCTCCAGGCCGTTGCCGAAGGCCACGCAACCGGCATCGCGCAGTGCCACGAGTTCGGCGAGCTGTTCGCCGTCCAGGCCTTTGCTCAGGGCGCCAATCGGGAAGACTTTGGTGTTACCGGCCTCACGGGCGCGGTCGAGGATCAGTTCGGCCACCGCCGAGGTGTCCAGCACCGGTTTGGTCTTCGGCGGGCAGCACAGGCTCGTCACGCCGCCAGCCGCCGCCGCGCGGGTTTCGCTGACAATCGAGCCTTTGCGGCTGTAGCCCGGCTCGCGCAGGGCAACGTTGAGGTCGACCAGGCCGGGAGCGGCCACCAGGCCTTTGGCGTCGATGGTGTCGACGGCGACAAAACCGACTGGCGCCGCGCCAAGGGCGACGACTTTGCAGGCTTCAATGTGGATATCGGTTACTTGATCCAGGCCGCTGGCCGGATCGATTACACGGGCGCCGAGAATGCTGAGCTTCACTGGGCGTTCTCCTGCTCGAATTGGCGCTGGGCTGTCTGCCCGCTCATGGCCATGGACAGTACCGCCATACGAATGGCGATCCCGTAGGTCACCTGGTTGAGGATCACCGAATGCGGGCCGTCAGCCACCGCAGACTCGATTTCCACTCCACGGTTGATCGGCCCCGGGTGCATCACGATGGCATCGGGCTTGGCGCCGGCCAGCCGCGCGGTGGTCAGGCCGAACAGGCGGTAGAACTCGCCCTCGCTCGGCAACAGGCCGCCGGTCATGCGTTCACGCTGCAAGCGCAACATGATCACCACGTCTACGTCTTTCAGGCCTTCGGTCATGTCGGTATAGACCTTCACGCCGTATTGCTCGATACCGATCGGCAGCAGGGTTTTCGGCGCAATCACGCGGATATCCGGGCAACCGAGGGTTTTCAGGGCCAGCATGTTCGAGCGCGCGACCCGCGAGTGCAGGATGTCGCCGACGATGGCCACCGAAAGGTTTTCGAAACCGCCCTTGTGCCGGCGGATGGTCAACATGTCGAGCATGCCCTGGGTCGGGTGCGCGTGCCGGCCGTCACCGCCGTTGATGATCGCCACTTGTGGGCAAACATGCTCGGCGATGAAGTGTGCGGCACCCGAATCACCGTGGCGCACGACGAACATGTCGGCGGCCATGGCTTCCAGGTTGCGCAGGGTGTCGAGCAGGGTTTCGCCCTTGCTCGCCGACGATGTCGACACATTGAGGGTGATCACGTCCGCCGAGAGCCGCTGGGCCGCCAGTTCGAAGGTGGTGCGGGTGCGTGTCGAGTTCTCGAAGAACACGTTGCACACGGTCTTGCCGCGCAGCAACGGGACTTTCTTCACGGCCCGGGCACCGACTTCAAGGAAGGAGTCGGCGGTGTCGAGGATTTCCGTCAGCAGCTCGCGGCGCAAACCGTCGAGCGAGAGGAAATGGCGCAGCTGGCCCTGATCATTGAGCTGCAGCGGGCGCTTGGTTTCTAGAGGCGTCATCGCAAGGGGGACTCTCAATAGGGCGAATTAAAGGGCGAGGTCTTGCAGTTCGAGCGCGAGCTCGGGGCCGGACAGCTTCACCCGTTCATGGGCAGCCAGGGACAGGGTCGCGCCCACCACGTTCGGGCGGATCGGCAGCTCGCCGGCGTCCAGGTCCAGCAGGCACACCAGCGTCACGCTGGCCGGGCGGCCGTAGTCGAACAGTTCGTTCATGGCGGCGCGGATGGTCCGGCCGCTCATCAGCACGTCGTCGATCAGCACCAGGTGCTGGCCTTCGATCTCGAACGGCAGCGCCGAAGGGCGAACCTGCGGGTGCAGGCCGTTCTGGCTGAAATCGTCGCGGTAGAAGGACACGTCGAGAGTGCCGAGGGGCTCATTGCTACCCAGTTCCTTGAGCAGGGCCTGGGCCACCCAGACGCCGCCGGTACGGATGCCGATGAAGCGCGGGTCGCTGATGCCTCGTTTGACCAGATAGGCGTCAAGTCGGGTCGCCATCTGGCTGATCAGTTCGGCGGGATTGGGCAGGCTCATGGTTGCTCCTTCTTGGGCCCGAGCCGGCTTGTGCGCGCAGTGGCTCGGGTTGTAGCTAAGAGAGACGCACAGCGACTCTTCAGGATTCAAACAGTGCGGTGTTTTCATCGAGCCAGCCTTGCAGCAGCAGGGCGGCGGCGATGGCATCGACCGGGTTATCGCGGTAACTGCCTTTCTGGCCGCCACGAGCCAGGCGTTCGCCCTTGGCCTCGAAGGTGGTCAGGCGTTCATCGTGGGTATAGAAGGGCAGGTTGAAGCGGCCGTTCAGGCGCCGGGCAAACTTTTCCGCGCGGGCGCACATGTCGCTGGGCGTCCCGTCCATGTTCAATGGCAGGCCGACCACCACGGCATCGGGTTTCCACTCCTTGATGAGGGCTTCGACCTGGTTCCAGTCGGGAATGCCGTTCTGCGCCTTCAGGGTGCACAGCTCGCGGGCCTGACCGGTAATCACCTGGCCGACCGCAACGCCGATCTGTTTGGTGCCGTAGTCAAACCCCAGAATCAGTTTCAGGGCCATCAGGCGTGCCCCGCCTGGCTGGTCAGCAGGCTGAGGTTGACGCCCAGGTGCCTGGCTGCCGCTTCCAGGCGCAACTCACTGCTGGTATTGAACAGGATGTCGGCGTCGAACGGGCAGTTCAACCAGGCGTTCTGCGCCAGTTCGGCCTCCAGTTGGCCGGGCTCCCAACCGGCGTAGCCGAGGGCAATCAGGCTTTTTGCCGGGCCGACGCCGTCAGCGATGGCGAACAGCACGTCCTGGGAAGTCGACAGGGCTAACTCGTCTTCCAGATCAACGGTCGCCTGGAAGCTCAGGCCTTTGGGGTGAAGAACGAAACCGCGATCGGTCTGCACCGGACCACCGATGAAGATCGGCACATGCTGGCAGAGCGCTGGCGGTTCGATTTCCGGGCGCAATTGCTCAAGGATATCGGCCAGGTTCAGATCTTGCGGACGGTTGACCACCAGCCCCATGGCGCCATTGGCCGTGTGCTCGACGATGTAGGTCAAGGTGTGCGCAAAGTTCGGGTCGGCCATGTGCGGCATGGCGATCAGGAATTGATGCTTGAGGTAGCTGGGGCTGACGTTTTTCATGACCGCTAGTGTGGCGTTCGAGGGGCGAACTGACAAGCTGGGGATGCACAGGAAGTGTCCCGAATATCAGCAACGACATAGATTAAATGTGGGAGCGAGCCTGCTCGCGATGATGGCGGAACATCCAGCATTTAAGTGTCAGACAGATCTCAATCGCGAGCAGGCTCGCTCCCACAGGGGATTTGCGGTGAATCAATTGCTTGAGAGTCGATCCCCGCGGGCAAATTTCCAGGTGCGGATGATCTCCAGCCGGTCGATATCCGACAAGTCTCCGGTAAACGGCGCAAACGGCGCCGCCAGCCGGACGATCCGTTGCGCTGCCTGATCCAGCAGCGGTTGCCCGGAAGACTCCAGCACCAGCACTTCATACAGCGAACCGTCGCGGTTGATCGACACCATCAGGCGCAAGTTGCCGTAGATCTGTTTGCGCCGCGCTTCGTCGGGGTAGTTGAGGTTGCCGATGCGCTCGACTTTCTTGCGCCATTCGTCCTTGTACCAGGCGCCCTTGTCGCGCATGGTCGATGCCGCGCTCAAGCGGTGGATGCGCGGGCGCTTGGCGTACAGCTGTTGTTCGGCGGCCAGTTCCGCTTCGAGGCTGGCAATGTCGCTGGACAGTTGCTCACTGTCGAAGGTCGGCGCCTGGACCTGGGGCTTGACCTCGGTCTTGGGCTCCTCGGTCTTGGCGGGGGCTTTTTTCGGTTTCGGTGCCACGGTGGTCACGGCAGCCTTGGGCGGGGCCTCCTGAGTTTCAGGCTTGGCGGCCGGCGGTGGCGTGACCTTTTGTACCTTGTTGTCCTGGAACGGCGCGACCTCGGTGGTCTTGGGAATCGCCTTTTTATCCAGGGTGCCGCTGCCTTGCTGATTCTCCTGAGCCAGGAAATCGGCTTTCTCGGGCTTCTTTTCGCTCTTGAAGGTGGCGAGGGTGATTTCCAGGGTTTTGCTGATCTGCTTGGGCTCGACCACTGCAAATCCGACACCCAACAGCAAGGCCAGGTGGATCAGCGCTGCCAGAAACAGGGTAAAACCGAGGCGATCGACCGGGCGCACGCCACGGTGGGCGAGTTCGACAGGCAGATCGGACGGGAGGGTCATGACAAGGAAACCAACATCGCGTTTTCACAGGCCGCGCATGATAACGCAATGTTGGTTTGGCTAATCAACGTGCCTTGAGCTTCTGATCGATGGCATCCATCAGCATGCCGCCGATGTCGGTGCCAAATGCATTATCGATCTCGCGAATGCAGGTCGGGCTGGTGACGTTGATTTCGGTCAGGTGCTCGCCGATCACGTCCAGGCCAACGAACAACAGGCCTTTTTCACGCAGGGTCGGGCCGACTTGCGCGGCGATCCAGCGGTCCTTGTCGGTCAGCGGGCGGGCTTCGCCACGGCCGCCGGCGGCGAGGTTGCCGCGGGTTTCGCCCTTGGCCGGAATCCGCGCCAGGCAATAATCCACAGGCTCGCCGTCAATCATCAGGATGCGCTTGTCGCCATCGACGATGGCCGGCAAGTAGCCCTGGATCATGATTTGCTGCTGGCCATGCAAGGTCAGTGTTTCGAGAATCACCGAGAGGTTCGGGTGGCCGGCGGTGTGGCGGAAAATCGAAGAGCCGCCCATGCCGTCCAGCGGCTTGAGAATCACATCGCCATGGTGGTCGGCGAATTCGCGCAGTACGTCCGGGCGGCGGCTGACGATGGTCGGCGGCGTGCACTGCGGGAACAGCGTGGCGAACAGCTTCTCGTTGCAGTCACGCAGGCTTTGCGGCTTGTTGACCACCAGCACGCCGGCGCGCTCGGCCTGTTCCAGCAAATAGGTGGAGTAGACGAACTCCATGTCGAATGGCGGATCCTTGCGCATCAGGATCACGTCCAGATCGCTCAGCAGCGCGTCGCTTTCGGCGCCCAGTTCGAACCACTTTTCCGGGTTGGCGAACACCTGCAGCGGACGCATCCGGGCCCGGGCCTGGCCTTCGCCCTGATACAGGTCGCGCTGTTCCATGTAGAACAGCTCCCAGCCACGCTTCTGCGCGGCCAGCAGCATGGCCAGCGAGCTATCCTTTTTATAGGAAATGCTGGCGATAGGGTCCATGACAATCCCGACGCGAACGCTCATTGGGTTTTCCTCGAAATTTGGGGGAGCGAGAACCGCTTTTCTGTAGGAGCGAGCATGCTCGCGATGAACTCAAGGGCACCGCGGGGTGTCAGGTTTCCCGCGTCATCGTTGACGTCCATCGCGAGCATGCTCGCTCCTACAGTTAATAGAAGCAGTGCCGTATAAAAGTGGCGTCAGAGTGGCGCTGAGTGTGTTCCCGGTCAAGGAAAAACCACCTTGCAGGTCGTCCGATAGATTGGTTCTGGAGACTGTGCTAAAAAGGCTGCCATGTCGTGCCGGCCCTTGAGCATCAAGGGTTTCGAGCCGCGTTAACCGGCAAACGGACAATTTGTTTCGCAAAGGCGACGGTAGAGCATTTTATGGAACAGCACCCCAGCGCCTTGAAGGTCATGGTGATCGACGACTCGAAGACGATCCGTCGCACCGCCGAAACGCTGCTCAAGAACGTGGGTTGTGAGGTCATCACGGCCATTGACGGTTTTGATGCCCTGGCCAAGATTGCCGACAATCATCCCGGCATCATCTTTGTCGACATCATGATGCCGCGCCTGGATGGCTATCAGACCTGCGCCCTGATCAAGAACAACAGCGCGTTCAAGTCCACGCCGGTGATTATGCTGTCGTCCAAGGACGGGCTGTTCGACAAGGCCAAGGGGCGCATCGTCGGCTCCGACCAGTTTTTGACCAAGCCGTTCAGCAAGGAAGAATTGCTTGATGCGATCCAGGCCCATGTTCCTGGCTTCGCCGCCGTTTTGCCGCAGTAGGACACGCACAGTGACGCTCGGCCATCGGGCCCGGCGTCGACAAGAATGGGGAAGACCATGGCACGTATTCTGATCGTCGATGATTCGCCGACCGAAATGTACAAACTGACTGGCATGCTGGAAAAGCACGGTCATGAAGTGTTGAAAGCTGAAAACGGCGCCGACGGCGTGGCCCTGGCTCGCCAGGAAAAGCCCGATGCGGTGCTGATGGACATCGTCATGCCCGGCCTCAACGGCTTCCAGGCCACCCGCCAGCTGACCAAGGACCCGGAAACCGGGCACATCCCGGTGATCATCATCACCACCAAGGATCAGGAAACCGACAAGGTCTGGGGTACGCGCCAGGGCGCCAAGGACTACCTGACCAAGCCGGTCGATGAAGACACCCTGATCAAGACCTTGAATAACGTGCTGGCCGGTTGATCGTCAGGCCATGAACGAGTCGCTGACGGCTTTCGAGCTGCTGCTGCAAATCGACCGGCGCTGTCGGTTGCTGGCGGCAGACTTGCCGTCCCAGCCGGCCCGGCGGGACAGCTGGAGCGGCATCGGTTTCCGCCTGGGTGAACACTGGTATGTCGCGCCCATGAGCGAAGTGAGCGAAATCCTGCACGAGCCGCGCTCCACTCAGCTGCCGGGGGTCAAGCCCTGGGTCAAGGGTGTCGCCAACCTGCGCGGGCGTTTGCTGCCGGTCATGGACCTGTGCGGTTTCTTCGGGTACGAGCTTTCGGCGGCACGCCGGCAGCGACGGGTGTTGGTGGTGGAACATGAAGAGGTGTTTGCCGGGTTGCTGGTCGATGAAGTCTTCGGCCTCCAGCACTTTGCCCAGGACAGCCTGGAGCCGGTGCCGGCAGACGAGTTGAAGGGGCCGGTGGCGGCGTTCGTCAAAGGCCGGTTTCAGCGCGAGCAGTGCTGGCAGGTGTTCAGCCCGTTTGCGTTGACGCAGTCTCAAAGCTTCATGCATGTGGCGGTGTAACCGGACAACAGAGAACCCTGTGGGAGCGAGCCTGCTCGCGATTGAACGATAACGCGGTATTCCTGAAACACCGCGGCGCCTGAATCGCGAGCAGGCTCGCTCCCACAAGGGGCTTGGTATGCTTTACAGGGTGTTGGTTAACAGGCGAGGACCGATGATAAAAGCAAAAGCAGGCAAGCCAATGGAAGGGTCGCGCAGCCGGTCGCAGATTATCGTGCTGTTCATCGCGCTGATCGTCTTCATCATGCTGCTGTTCGCCAACTTCGCGTACCTCAACACTCAGGCTATCTACGACAAACAGTACATCGGCCACGCCGGCGAACTGCGCGTGCTGTCCCAGCGTATCGCCAAGAACGCCACCGAAGCCGCTGCCGGCAAGGCTGCCGCGTTCAAGTTGCTCAGCGATGCGCGCAACGATTTTGCCCGGCGCTGGGGTTATCTGAAGAAGGGCGACCCGGCCACCGGCCTGCCGTCGGCCCCCGCCACCGTGCGTCCGGAGATGCGCGCGGTGCAACAGGACTGGGAACGCCTGCTGAAAAACACCGATGCGATTCTTTCCAGCGAGCAAACCGTACTGTCGCTGCATCAAGTCGCCGCGACTCTGGCCGAAACCGTGCCGCAGTTGCAGGTCGAGTACGAGAAAGTCGTCGAGATACTCCTGCAACGGGGCGCCCCGGCGGCCCAGGTGGCGATGGCCCAGCGCCAGTCGTTGCTGGCCGAACGGATCCTCGGTGCGGTCAACACGGTGTTGGCCGGCGACGAAAATTCACAGCAGGCCGCCGATGCGTTCGGACGTGACGCGACGCAGTTCGGCAAGGTGCTCAACGGCATGCTCCAGGGCGACCCTGCGCTCAAGGTCAGCCAGGTCGAAGACCGCGATGCCCGTGCGCGACTCGCAGAAATCTCCGAGCTGTTCGAGTTCGTCTCGGGTTCGGTGGACGAGATCCTCGAAACCTCGCCTGAGCTGTTCAAGGTTCGCGAATCGGCCTCGAACATTTTCAGCCTGTCGCAGACTCTGCTCGACGAAGCCTCACACCTGGCCAGCGGTTTCGAAAACATGGTCGGCGGACGTACCACCGACACCATTGGCGGCTATGTGCTGGGGTTGTTGGCGCTGACTTCGATCATCCTGATCGGCATGGTGATGGTTCGTGAAACCAATCGTCAGTTGCGCGAAACCGCGGAGAAAAACGAGCGTAACCAGAACGCTATCATGCGCCTGCTCGACGAGATCGAAGACCTGGCTGACGGCGATCTCACGGTGACGGCCTCGGTGACCGAAGACTTTACCGGCACCATCGCCGACTCGATCAATTACTCCGTCGACCAACTACGCGATCTGGTCGCGACCATTAACCTCACCGCCGGCCAGGTGGCCGCCGCCGTGCAGGAAACCCAGGCCACCGCCATGCACCTGGCCCAGGCGTCGGAACATCAGGCTCAGCAGATTTCCGAGGCCTCCATGGCGATCAACGACATGGCCGAGTCCATCGACCAGGTATCGGCCAACGCGGCGGAGTCTTCGGCGGTTGCCGAGCGCTCGGTGGAGATCGCCAACAAGGGCAACGAGGTGGTGCACAACACCATCCACGGCATGGACAACATTCGCGAACAGATTCAGGACACCGCCAAACGCATCAAGCGCCTGGGCGAGTCCTCACAGGAAATCGGCGACATTGTCAGCCTGATCGATGACATTGCCGATCAGACCAACATCCTGGCTCTCAACGCGGCCATCCAGGCGTCCATGGCCGGTGATGCCGGTCGCGGTTTCGCCGTGGTCGCCGATGAAGTGCAGCGCCTGGCCGAGCGCTCATCCGCCGCCACCCGGCAGATCGAAACCCTGGTGCGGGCGATCCAGACCGACACCAACGAAGCAGTCATTTCCATGGAACAGACGACGACCGAAGTGGTGCGCGGCGCTCGTCTGGCGCAGGATGCCGGTGTGGCCCTGGAAGAAATCGAAGGCGTGTCCAAGACACTGGCGGCGTTGATCCAGAGCATTTCCAATGCGGCGCAACAGCAGACGTCGTCGGCCGGTCAGATTTCCCTGACGATGAACGTGATCCAGCAGATCACCTCGCAGACGTCGTCGGGTTCCACCGCCACGGCCGACAGCATCGGTAACCTGGCGAAAATGGCCAGTCAGTTGCGTCGTTCGGTGTCCGGTTTCACCTTGCCGGATGCCAAGGCGCAGGTTGTGGACAAGGCTTGAACCGCCCATGGGTATCTGAATTGTGATTGGAGTGGTTATGGGTGATCGGCACGACTACGTGGCCCTCGAGTGGGTCAAGGGCGAGATTGCCGAAACGCTGAAACAGGCTCATCACGCGATTGAAAACCTGCTCGATGACCCGCAGGCGACCCAAGCGCTGGATGATTGCCTGGCATGCATCCATCAGGTCCACGGCAGTTTGCAGATGGTCGAGTTCTACGGCGCGGCGCTGCTCGCCGAAGAAATGGAACAACTGGCCATGGCCTTGCAGGGCAACCGTGTCAGCCATCGCGACGAGGCGTTGCACCTGTTGATGCAGGCCCTTGGGCAGTTACCGATCTACCTCGACCGGGTGCAAGGCGCGCGCCGCGACTTGCCACTGGTGGTGTTGCCACTGATCAACGACCTGCGCAGCGCCCGTGGCGAAAGCCTATTGTCGGAAACCAGCCTGTTCAGCCCGCAATTGCCCGAGTTGCCAGCGCTGGACGCACATACGCTGGCGCAACTGGAACCGGCCGAATTGCCAAGTGTGCTGCGCAAGCTGCGGCAGATGCTGCAAATGGCGCTGGTCGGGTTCCTGCGTGAACAGAACAACGACACCAACCTCGATTACCTGGCCAAGGTCTTTACCCGCCTCGAAGCACTGTGCGCCAACGCCCCCCTGAACCCGTTATGGCAGGTGGCATCGGCGCTGGTCGAAGGCATGCAGGGCGGTGCGATCGCCAACAGCCCGGCCTTGCGCAGCCTGTTCAAGGAGGCCGACAAGGAACTCAAGCGCCTGCTCGAACAGGGCATGCCCGGCATCAATCAACCGGCCCCGCCGGAGCTGCTCAAGAGTTTGCTGTTCTACATTGCAAAGGCCGAACATCCCACCGGGCAGATGCTGACCATGAAAGAACGCTACTCACTGGACGACGCGCTGCCCGACAGCGCGATGGTCGATGAAGAACGCGCGCGGCTGGCCGGTCCCGACCGTGACGCCATGCGCTCGGTGCTGGCTGCCCTGTGCGAAGAACTGGTGCGGGTCAAGGAGCGCCTGGACCTGTTCGTGCGCAGTGACCGCCAGCACACCTCCGACCTCGACAGCCTGCTGGCGCCGCTGCGGCAAATCGCCGACACCTTGGCGGTGCTGGGTTTCGGCCAGCCGCGCAAGGTGATCATCGATCAACTGGCGGTGGTGCTCAGCCTCGCTCAGGGCCAGCGCGAACCCAATGATGCGATCCTCATGGACGTTGCCGGGGCCCTGTTGTACGTCGAAGCGACACTGGCCGGCATGGTCGGAACTGTTGAGCCGGAAAGCCAGGACGACAACCGCCTGCCGACCACCGACCTGACGCAGATCCATCAGATCGTGATCAAGGAGGCCCGCATCTGTCTGCAGCAGGCCAAGGACATGATCGTCGACTACATCGACGCCGATTGGGATCGCCAGCATTTGCAGGCGCTGCCGGCCTTGCTGACCCAGGTGCGCGGGGCGCTGGCGATGATTCCCTTGAGCCGGGCGGCGAGCCTGGTCGAAACCTGCAATCACTTTATTCGCGAGCACCTGTTGCTCGAGCCGGGTCAACCGGGCTGGCAGGAACTGGACAGCCTGGCCGACGTGATCACCAGCATCGAGTACTACCTCGAGCGCCTCAGCGATGACCCGCAGGCCCTGGGCGAAAACCTGCTCGATGTCGCGGAGAAAAGCCTGGCGAGCCTCGGGTTTTTCCCCCGTGAGCAGCATGTGCCCGTGCTGGAGGATGTGCTCAACCCGAGCGAAGCGCAGGTCATGCAGATGATGCAGGAGCTGGATGATCCACAGGTCGTCCAGACCCTGGCCGATGTGCTCGCCAGCCCGGTTTCGAGCCTGAACCCGCCCGCGCAGAACACCCCGGGCAGCCTGCTGCCGCCGCCGGCAGGCGAAGAGCCGGTGGACGAGGAACTGCGCGAGGTGTTCCTCGAAGAGACCGAAGAAGTCCTGGAGATCCTGCGCGAGTACTTGCCGCGCTGGTCGGTCAACCCTGACAACCACTCGGCCCTGAGTGAGCTGCGCCGTGCCTTTCATACCCTCAAGGGCAGTGGTCGCATGGTGCGCGCTCTGGTGCTGGGCGAGCTGGCCTGGGCCGTGGAAAACCTGCTCAATCGTGTTCTGGAAGGCAGCGTGGAGCCGGGCGCTACGGTGCAGCAACTGATCGGCGATGTGCTGCATCTGCTGCCGGAGCTGGTGGCTGAATACGCCGCCAATGCCCAGCGTCAACGCAACGATGTCGATCAGTTGGCCGCCCGCGCCCATGCCCTGGCCAAGGGCGATGAACCTGTGTCCGATGAGGATACGCAAGATGTCGCGGCGCTTGACCCGCTGTTGCTGGAGATCTTCCGCAAAGAAGCCGAAACCCACTTGGGCAGCCTCAATCGTTTCCTCGATCAGGCCGCCGAACATGTGCCGTTGCAGGCTAGCGACGAATTGCAGCGCGCCTTGCACACCCTCAAGGGCAGCGCTTATATGGCCGGTGTGTTGCCGATTGCCGAGCTGGCCGCACCGCTGGATCAACTGGCCCGGGAATATAAGGCGCACCTGATCGCGCTGGATCTGGATGAAGTCGAATTGCTGCTGGAAGCAGAAGGGCTGTTTCGCCTCGGCTTGCGTCAGCTCAAGAAAGATCCACTGGCGGAAGTTCCCGGTGCCCGGGGTTTGGCCGAACGCGCCAGGGCGCTGCTGGCCGAGCGCCTGGAAAATCTCCTGAGCACACCGAACACCGGGCTGCGGATCAAGCGCGATCCGCAACTGATCAACAACTTCCTCGCCCAGGGCATGGACATCCTGCTGGACGTCGAAAGCCTGTTGCTGCGTTGGCAGCAACACCCCGGCGAACGTCAGGAACTCAGCGCGCTGTTGGACGAGTTGACCACCCTCGGCGAAGGCGCCCATCTGGCCGACCTGCACCCGGTGGATGAATTGTGCGAAGCATTGCTCGATCTGTACGGTGCCGTGGAGGAAAGCAGCCTTGCGGTCAGCGAGCGGTTTTTCCACGAGGCACAGGCTGCCCATGAAGCGCTGATCAACATGCTCGACGAACTGGCCGCCGGCCAGGAAGTCAGCCCGCAGCCGCAGCGGATCAGGGCCTTGCGCGAGTTGCTCGACGAGAGCCTCGACCCGTCGGCCATGGGCCTGATCCGCAGCGATGGCAGCCGCAGCCTGAGCATCCGTGAACTGGGCAGCGCCACCGCAGAGCTTGAGCACACGCTACCCCCTGTAGGAGCGAGCTCGCTCGCGATGGACGTTAACGATGACGCGTTGTCATCGGATAAACGCGGCGCCGGTGAGACCATCGCGAGCGAGCTCGCTCCTACAGGAGAGGGGCGCGGGCTGGACGATGAAATAGTCGCGATCTTCCTTGAGGAAGCGGTGGATATCCTTGAAAGCGCCGGTCAGGCCTTGCAGCGCTGGTTGCGCGACTCGGACAACGCCGCGCCGCTGTCGTCCCTGCAACGGGATTTGCACACCCTCGAAGGTGGCGCGCGCATGGCCGAGGTCGGGCCGGTCGGCGATCTGGCCCATGAACTGGAAAGCCTTTACCAGGGCCTGGTGGATCGTCGTTACGCCTTCAGTAATTCACTGGCGGTGCTGCTCAAACAGTGCCATGAGCGACTGGCGTTGTACCTCGAACAGTTGCAGCTCAACCAGCCGCTGGACCACTCCCGTGAGCTGATCGAAGCCATTCGTGCCTACCGTCAAGGTCATGCGGGTATCGCCGAGTCCGTCCGGCAGGCGACCGACAACGATTCGGCTGCGCATGATCCGGAATTGCTGGAGATCTTCCTCGAGGAAGGTTTTGACATCATCGAAAGCTCCGGGGCGGCGCTGGAGCGCTGGCAGGCCCAGCCTTCGAGTCGTCAGGAAGTGGAAACCCTGCTGCGCGACCTGCACACCCTCAAGGGCGGTGCGCGCATGGTGGAAATCTCCGCGATTGGCGATCTGGCCCATGAACTGGAGTTTCTCTACGAAGGCCTGTCCACCGGTGTGCTGCAACCGACGGAGGCGTTGTTCGCGCTGTTGCAGCGCAGCCATGACCGCTTGGCGCAGATGCTCGATGCGGCCCGCGCCGGTGAGCCGATGCCGCCGGCCGACCGTTTGATCTATGCGATCAAGAACTTCAGCCACCCGGTCGTGCCTGAAGCACCCGCGCCGGTTGCGGCGCCGGCCATGCCCAAGGCCGAGCCGCTGACGCCGCCTTCCGATGCCGGTGCCGGTGCCGACATGGTCAAGGTCTCGGCAGAGCTGCTCGACGATCTGGTCAACCTGGCCGGTGAAACATCGATCTTCCGTGGCCGGATCGAACAGCAGGTCAACGATGCGCACATCGCCCTGAACGAGATGGAGACCACCATCGAGCGGATGCGCGACCAGTTGCGCCGCCTCGATACCGAGACCCAGGGGCGGATCCTCAGCCGCCAGCAAGTCGATGCCGAACGCCTGGACTACGAGGAATTCGACCCGCTGGAAATGGACCGACACTCACAGTTGCAGCAATTGTCCCGGGCGCTGTTCGAATCGGCCTCTGACTTGCTCGACCTCAAGGAAACCCTCGAGCGACGCAATCACGACACAGAAAACCTGCTGCAACAGCAGGGCCGCATCAACACCGAACTGCAGGAAGGCCTGATGCGCACGCGCATGGTGCCCTTCGAACGCATGCTCCCGCGTTTGCAGCGCATCGTCCGGCAGGTGGCCGGCGAACTGGGCAAGGACGTGGATTTCATCGTCGACAACGCCGAAGGCGAGATGGATCGCAACGTTCTCGAACGCATGGCCGCGCCGCTGGAACACATGCTGCGCAACGCCGTCGACCATGGCCTGGAGTCCGTCGAGGTGCGGCTGGCGGCGGGGAAACCGGCCAAGGGCAAGATCACCCTCGATCTGCTGCGCGAAGGGGGCGACATCATCTTCGACATCCGCGACGACGGAGCCGGTGTGCCGCTGGATGTGGTGCGGCGCAAGGCGATCAAGCGGGGCCTGCTCGCCCCGGACAGCGTCATCAGTGATCACGACGTGTTGCAGTTCATCCTGCAACCGGGGTTTTCCACCGCTGAAAAAATCACCCAGATCTCCGGGCGCGGCGTCGGTATGGACGTGGTGCATGAAGAGGTGCGGCAGCTGGGCGGCACCATGAGCATCGACTCGGTGCCGGGGCAGGGCGTGCATTTCCGCATTCGCCTGCCGTTTACCGTATCGGTCAACCGGGCGTTGATGGTGCAGTGCGGCGAGGACCAATACGCGATCCCGCTCAATACCATCGACGGCATCGTGCGCGTCTTGCCCAATGAACTCGAAGGGTATTTCCGTTTCGATGCGCCGACCTACGAATACGCCGGACAACGTTACGAGCTGTGCTATCTGGGTGAGTTGCTGAAAACCAGCCCGCGCCCGAAACTGTTGGGGCAGAGCCTGCCGTTACCGGTGCTGTTGGTGCAGTGCAACGAACGGCACATCGCGGTGCAGGTGGATGCCATGGCCGGCACCCGCGAGATCGTGGTCAAGAGCCTGGGGCCGCAGTTCGCGGCGGTACAAGGGGTGTCCGGGGCGACGATTCTCGGCGACGGCCGGGTGGTGCTGATTCTGGATTTGCTGGCGCCGATCCGCGCCATGCAGGCCCGTGTACCCCAGCGTCCGGCGGGGCAAGAAGTCGAGGCCGAACCGCATCGGCCGCTGCTGGTGATGGTGGTCGACGACTCGGTCACCGTGCGCAAGGTCACCAGCCGCTTGCTCGAACGCCACGGCATGAACGTGCTGACCGCCAAGGACGGGGTCGATGCCATGCTGCTGCTGGAAGAACACATGCCCGACCTGATGCTGCTGGACATCGAGATGCCGCGCATGGATGGCTTCGAAGTCGCTACCCAGGTGCGCAACGATGAACGTCTGCGACACCTGCCGATCATCATGATCACCTCCCGCACCGGGCAGAAACACCGCGACCGCGCCATGGCCATCGGCGTCAACGACTACCTGGGCAAGCCGTACCAGGAATCGGTGCTGCTCGAAAGCATTGCCTTGTGGAGCAAGACCCATGCTTGAGCACCGCACCAGTAACCTCACCGGCCTGCTGCTGCCGTTGGCCGACCGCAACCTGATCCTGCCCAACGTCGCCGTTGCCGAGCTGATCGATTACCAGCAGCCGGGGACGTTCGACCTCGACACACCGCCGTGGTACCTGGGCCTGGTGACGTGGCGCGACCGGCAGATTCCGCTGCTGAGTTTCGAGTCGGCCTGCGGGCAGAAAATCGTCATCGGCGAACGTGCGCGGATCGTCATTCTCAACGCCCTGGGCGGGCGCCCCGAACTGAAATTCATCGCGCTGCTGGTGCAGGGGATTCCGCGCTCCTGCAAGCTCGATAGTCAGTTGAGTTACGTGGATGTGCCGTTGTGTTCGCTGGAGCAGGCGGCGGTACAGGTGGGCGAGCAGGTGGCCAAGGTGCCGAATCTGTTGGCGCTGGAGGGGTTATTGGTAGATGCCGGGTTAGTCGAATGACTCTGGTTTTGCTGTGACTACACTGCCCCCTTCGCGAGCAGGCTCGCTCCCACAGGGTTTTTGTGTGCGACACAGATCCATTGTGGGAGCGAGCCTGCTCGCGAAGGCGTCAGTTCTGACAACCATTACCCTGAGCGTAACGATCCATCACTCTGCTTGATTGATACGCCACACCCAACACTCCTAAGGTAGCTCCACGACAGCGAACCCGTGGAGTGGTCATGACAACAACAATATCCCCCGACTCGCGATGGACGCGGCGGCGCAGCGAGAAGCAGCGGCGCCTCGAGCTGGTGCGAGGTCTTGCCGACGGCGTGGTGTTGCCCACCGACAACATCGTGGCGGCGCTGGAGGCGTTGATCCTGCCTGGCGACCGCGTGGTGCTCGAAGGCAACAACCAGAAGCAGGCGGATTTTCTTTCGCGCTCCCTGGCCAAGGCCGACCCCGCGAAGTTGCATGACCTGCACATGATCATGCCCAGCGTCGGGCGCTCCGAGCACCTGGACCTGTTCGAACGCGGCATCGCCCGCAAGCTCGACTTCTCTTTCGCCGGTACCCAGAGCCTGCGCATCAGCCAGTTGCTCGAAGACGGCCTGCTGGAAGTCGGCGCGATCCACACCTACATCGAACTCTACGCACGGCTGGTGGTGGACCTGATTCCCAACGTCGTGCTATCGGCCGGGTTCATGGCCGACCGCGCCGGCAACATCTACACCGGGCCGAGCACCGAAGACACCCCGGCGCTGATCGAACCGGCGGCCTTCAGCGACGGCATCGTCATCGTTCAGGTCAACCAGTTGGTGGACGACGTCAGCGACCTGCCGCGTGTCGACATTCCCGCCTCCTGGGTCGATTTCGTGGTGGTGGCCGACAAGCCGTTCTATATCGAACCGCTGTTCACCCGCGATCCTCGGCACATCAAGCCCGTGCACGTGCTGATGGCAATGATGGCGATCCGCGGCATCTACGAAAAACACAACGTGCAATCCCTCAATCACGGCATCGGTTTCAATACCGCTGCCATCGAGCTGATCCTGCCGACCTACGGCGAGTCTCTCGGTCTCAAAGGCAAGATCTGCCGCAACTGGACGCTCAACCCGCACCCGACCCTGATCCCCGCCATCGAAAGCGGTTGGGTCGAAAGTGTGCATTGCTTCGGCACCGAGCTGGGGATGGAAAACTACATTGCGGCGCGTCCGGATGTGTTCTTTACCGGGCGCGACGGCTCCCTGCGTTCGAACCGAATGTTCAGCCAGCTGGCCGGGCAATACGCGGTGGACCTGTTCATCGGCGCGACTTTGCAGGTCGATGGCGATGGTCATTCCTCCACCGTGACCCGTGGGCGCCTGGCCGGTTTCGGCGGGGCACCGAACATGGGCCACGACCCGCGTGGTCGTCGCCACGGCACACCGGCCTGGCTCGACATGCGCAACACCGACGTGGCAGAGCCGATGCTCGAACGCGGCAAGAAACTCGTGGTGCAGATGGTCGAAACCTTCCAGGAGGGCGGCAAACCGACGTTTGTTGAAACCCTCGATGCGGTTGATGTGGCGAAGAAAAGCGGCATGCCACTGGCGCCGATCATGGTCTACGGCGACGACGTGACCCACCTGTTGACCGAAGAAGGCATCGCCTACCTGTACAAGGCGCGCTCGCTGGAAGAACGCCAAGCGATGATCGCCGCCGTCGCCGGAGTGACCGCCATCGGCCTGCGCCACAACCCCAAAGACACCGCGCGCATGCGCCGCGAAGGCCTGATCGCCTTACCCGAAGACCTCGGCATCCGCCGCACCGACGCCACTCGCGAGTTGCTCGCGGCGAAAAGCGTGGCCGATCTGGTGGAGTGGTCCGGTGGCCTCTACAACCCGCCCGCCAAGTTCAGGAGTTGGTAATGCACGCACTTAACCTGCAACCGAAAAGCCTGAGCCTGGCCGAACGGCTGGCGGACCTGGCGGTGGACGCACTGATCGATGAGGCTGATCTGTCGCCAAAACCGGCACTGGTCGACCGTCGCGGCAATGGCGCCCACACCGATTTGCACCTGGGGCTGATGCACGCTTCAGCGCTGTCCTTGTGGCCGGCCTTTAAAGAAATGGCGGAAGCCGCCATCGAGTTCGGCGAAATCGGCTTGCCCCTGCGCGAAGCCGTGGGCCGCATCGGTCGCGAAGGCGAGCAAGCGATGCTCGACACCACTGGCGGGGTGAACACCCATCGCGGGGCGATCTGGGCCTTGGGCCTGTTGGTCACTGCCGCTGCACTGGAACCTCAATCCTGCAGTGCCAATAGCGTGGCGTTACGTGCTGCGCGGTTGGCCCTGCTCGACGACCGTTTTGCGCCACGTCCGCTCAGTCACGGTGCGCAAGTCGCCCAGCGCTACGGCGCTCGCGGTGCCCGTGAAGAAGCGCAACTGGGTTTTCCGGCGGTGACCCAACGTGCTCTGCCCCAACTGCTGCGCAGCCGCGCCGCCGGCCATGGCGAACAGAACGCCCGGCTCGATGCGCTGTTGGCGATCATGACGAATCTGGCCGACACCTGTGTGCTTTACCGCGCCGGTGAAGAGGGCCTGAACACCATGCAACTGGGTGCCCGGGCGGTGCTCGATGCAGGTGGCAGTGCCAGCCTCGGCGGACGTCGCCGCCTGCATGAGCTGGACCAACAACTCATCGCGTTGAATGCCTCGCCCGGCGGCGCTGCCGACCTGCTCGCAGCCTGTCTGTTCATCGACCGTATCGCGTCGGGCGACGGCCTCATCCAGGGAGCTTTTTGATGGAAACCTTATCCTTTGAATTCCCCGCCGGGCAGCCGCCACGCGGTCGCACCCTGGTGGGTTGTGTCGGCTCGGGCGATCTGGAGGTGCTGATCGAACCGGGTCAGGCCGGCAAGCTGACGATCAACGTGCAGACCTCGGTCAATGGCAGTGAACAACGCTGGCAGCATCTGTTCGCACGGATGTTCGACGGTCAGACGCCACCGGCGATGGCCATCGACATCCACGATTTCGGCGCGACCCCTGGCGTGGTGCGCCTGCGTCTGGAACAGGGTTTCGAGGAGATCGGCCATGACTGATAGTGCATCCCTGCTCAACAAGCACAGCTTCGTCGAACTCGGTGCCCGGCAACGGGCCAGGGCCCTGCTCGACGCCGGCACCTTCCGCGAGCTGCTCGACCCCTTTCAACGGATCATGTCGCCGTGGCTGTCGCGCCAGGGCGTGGTGCCACAAGCCGACGACGGCGTGGTGATCGCCAAAGGCAAACTCGATGGTTTGCCGGTGGTGATCGCGGCCATCGAAGGTGCGTTCCAGGGCGGCAGCCTCGGTGAAGTCGGCGGAGCAAAAATTGCCGGCGCACTGGAAGTGGCCGCCGAAGACAACCGCAACGGCATCCCGACCCGCGCCGTGCTGCTGCTGGAAACCGGCGGCGTGCGCTTGCAGGAAGCCAACCTCGGCCTGGCGGCCATTGCCGACATCCACGCGGCGATTGTCGATTTGCAGCAGTACCAACCCGTGGTCGGTGTGGTGGCGGGCAGCGTCGGTTGCTTTGGCGGCATGTCGATTGCCGCCGGGTTGTGCAGCTATCTGTTGGTGACTCAGGAAGCACGACTGGGCCTGAACGGTCCACAGGTGATCGAACAGGAAGCCGGACTCGAGGAGTACGACTCCCGCGACCGCCCCTTCATCTGGGGCCTGACCGGTGGCGAGCAGCGTTTCGCCAGTGGCCTGGTGGATCGCTATGTTGCCGACGATGTGGCGCAGATTCGCCAACAAGTCGGCGAGTTACTCCAGCAAGGTTTGCCTGAACAACCGCGCAGCCGTCAGGCAGAGTTGTTCCTGCAACGCCTGGCGCGTCTGGATGCCGAGCCGCAAATCGAGCCGTCCGTGGTTCGTGATCTGTACCAAGGAGAACGCCCATGAGTTCGTATTCCCTGCGAGGCTTGAACTGGTTCAACGCCTTGAGTACCGGGGCGAAAGCGGTCGAGGGTTTGCCGGCTTCGCTGAAGGTCGCGGACGGTTCGCTGGGCGATCAGCCTGTGCGTTTCACCGCGGTGGTGGCCGACCCGCAAAACCGCTTCGTCCGTGCACGCAACGGCGAGGTGGGTTTGCTCGAAGGCTGGGGCCTGGCGAAGGCGGTGGATGAGGTGATTGCCGCCGATGCTGACAAAACGCAGAAGCACGCCGTGATCGCCATCGTCGACGTGCCGAGCCAGGCTTACGGTCGACGGGAGGAAGCCCTCGGCATTCATCAGGCGCTGGCCGCTGCGGCGGACAGTTATGCCCGTGCCCGTCTCGCTGGCCATGCGGTGATCGGACTGCTGGTGGGCAAGGCGATGTCCGGGGCGTTTCTGGCCCACGGCTATCAGGCCAACCGCTTGATCGCCCTGCGCGATCCGGGGGTGATGGTGCATGCCATGGGCAAGGCGTCGGCGGCGCGGGTGACCTTGCGCAGCGTCGAAGAGCTCGAAGCCCTGGCGGCCAGCGTGCCGCCGATGGCCTATGACATCGACAGCTACGCCAGCCTCGGGCTGCTGTGGGAAACCTTGTCGGTGGACCGGATCGAGCAGCCTACGGCGGCGGATCTGGCGCGTGTGATCGAGTGCCTGCATCAGGCGATTGACGATGTGGCCGCCGCTGGCCCTGATCTAAGCGGTCGCCTGGGGGCGGCCAATCGTGCGGCGTCGAGCAAGGTTCGCCAATTGCTGAGAGCGCAGTGGTGAATACGTTTCTGGCTCACGACCTGCTGTGGGGCATGAACCCGCAGCAGTTGCCTGCGGACGCGCCGGCCTGGGTGATCGAGTCGATCATTGCCGGCCAGCCGGTGGTGGTCCGTCGCGCCTTGAGCGCGGTGGGGCAGGTGGCGGTCGGCGTGCGCGGGCCGTTGCGCGAGCAGCGATTTGCGGCGGTGATGGAAGTCGCTGCCGTCACGCGGCGGGTGCGGCCGGAAGAGCTCCGCCATGTTCAAGGCCAGCGCGATTTCCCGGCGCTGCGGGCCTTGGCGCAACTGCGCTCGCACCTCGATGACTGTGGTTGGAACTGGGGTGTCAGCGGCAGCGCCGGGTTCGAGCTGGCCAGTGGGTTTTACGCTTTGCACGAGGGTAGCGACCTCGACCTGATCCTGCGTACGCCGAGTCCGTTGAGTCGTGTCGACGCCCAGGCGTTGGTGGCCGTTCTCGACACAGCCGTGTGTCGCGTGGACCTGCAATTGCAGACACCATCGGGCGCCGTTGCCTTGCGCGAATGGGCCGGTGCTTCGTCGCGGGTCCTGCTGAAAAACGCCATTCAAGCCACTCTGGTTACTGATCCGTGGAATCCACAGGAGCAAGCAGCGTGAGCAGCTTGCTGGTGTTTCCCGGCCAGGGCGCGCAACAACCCGGAATGCTGGCGCGTTTGCCTCGGGAAACGTTGATCGAGGCGAGCGACCTGCTCAGTGAAGATGTGACGCAGCTGGATTCTGCCGAGGCGTTGCGGTCGACGAGGGCGGTGCAGCTTTGCCTGCTGATCTCCGGCGTCGCCGCTGCACGCCAGCTGGCCATGGCCCCGGACTACGTGGCCGGCTTGTCGATCGGCGCTTATCCGGCAGCGGTGGTGGCTGGCGCGCTGGGTTTCGGCGATGCGTTGCATCTGGTCAGCCTGCGCGGTGAGTTGATGCAACAGGCTTATCCACAGGGCTACGGCATGACCGCGATCATCGGTCTGGAGCTGGCCACGGTGGAAGGATTGCTGGCCCGGGTGCACTGCGCGCAAATGCCGGTTTATCTGGCCAATATCAACGCCGATAACCAGCTGGTGATTGCCGGTAGCGACGCGGCGATGAAAGCGGTGGCCGAGTTGGCGAAGGGTTGCGGAGCTGGCTTGGCCAAGCGTCTGACAGTGAACGTGCCTTCCCACTGCCCATTGCTTGAGGCCTCTGCGCAACGACTGGCCGACGCCTTCGCCAAGGTGCCGCTGCACACTCCAAAGATGGGCTACCTGAGCGGCAGTCGCGCGCGTCCGCTGATCAAGCCTGAAGCCTTGCGTGACGACCTGGCCTTCAACATGTGCCGCATCGTCGATTGGCGCGGCACGGTACAAAGCGCCTACGAGCGTGGCGTACGTCTACAGATCGAACTGCCGCCCGGTGCGGTGCTGACCGGGCTGGCGCGCCGGGTGTTCGAGCAGGGCACCGTGATTGCCTTCGACGGTGCCCGGCTCGATACCTTGCAGGCGCTGATGCGTGAGGAGGGAAGCCGTCACTCCTAAATGACCGACTCAGGCTTCGAACAACAAAAACAACATTCGACGATGCACTTTGAGGACTACAACAATGATTATTTACGGTGTGGCGCTGTTGGCGATCTGTACGCTGGCAGGGGTGATCATGGGCGACATGCTCGGTGTGTTGCTGGGAGTGAAGTCAAACGTCGGCGGTGTCGGGATCGCGATGATCCTGTTGATCTGCGCACGGTTGTGGATGCACAAGCATGGCGGCATGACCAAGGATTGCGAGCTGGGCGTCGGCTTCTGGGGCGCGATGTACATCCCGGTGGTGGTGGCGATGGCGGCGCAACAGAACGTGGTCACGGCGCTGCACGGTGGTCCGGTGGCGGTGTTGGCGGCGATCGGTTCGGTGGTGCTCTGCGGCTGCACCATTGCCCTGATCAGCCGGACCCACAAAGGCGAACCCTTGCCCGATGAACCGGTGGATGTAACACCGGTTGTCGCACCGGCAGGAGGTCGCTGATATGTGGGATCTCATCAAGAACGGTCTGGAACACAACGGTCTGGTCACTGCATTCGCCTTCGTTGGCGTGATCATGTGGGTGTCAGTGGTGATCTCCAAACGCCTGACCTTCGGGCGTATCCACGGTTCGGCAATCGCCATCGTCATCGGCCTGGTACTGGCCTGGGTCGGCGGCACGATGACCGGCGGGCAAAAAGGCCTGGCGGACTTGACGCTGTTTTCCGGCATCGGGTTGATGGGCGGCGCCATGCTGCGCGACTTCGCCATCGTTGCCACGGCATTCGAGGTGCAAGCCACTGAAGCGAGAAAGGCCGGTTTGATCGGCGTGATCGCGCTGCTGTTGGGCACGGTGCTGCCGTTTATTGTCGGCGCGTGCATGGCCTGGGCTTTCGGTTATCGCGATGCGGTGAGCATGACCACCATTGGCGCGGGAGCCGTGACTTATATCGTCGGCCCGGTGACTGGTGCGGCAATCGGTGCAACCTCGGATGTGATGGCGCTGTCGATTGCCACCGGCCTGATCAAGGCGATTCTGGTGATGGTCGGCACGCCGATGGCGGCGCGCTGGATGGGCCTGGACAACCCGCGCTCGGCGATGGTGTTCGGTGGGCTGGCCGGCACCGTGAGTGGCGTGACCGCCGGTTTGGCGGCGACGGATAGACGCTTGGTGCCTTATGGCGCACTGACTGCGACCTTCCACACCGGGCTTGGGTGCTTGCTCGGGCCTTCGTTGTTGTACTTCATTGTTCGCGGGATTGTTGGCTAGGTTTCAAATTCTGAATTGTCTGAACTGACGCCATCGCTAGCAGGCTAGCTCCCACAGGGTGATCTGTTGGAACAGATATTGTGTTCAACACAACATCTGTGGGAGCCAGCCTGCTGGCGATTGGCGGCGACGCGGTTTCAAACCTGCCGATTGGCATACATCCGACACTCCGCCAGCAACGCCAGCAGATTCGGATCACGCTCTTTGGCTTTCAGGAACACCACGCCAATGTGCTGCTGCAACCGGTACTTTTCCTGCAACGGGATCAGTTTCACCCGGTTCTCGTACACCGCCGCAATCCGCCCCGGCAGCAACGCATAACCCACACCCGAACTGACCATGCTCAGCAAAGTGAAGATGTCGTTGACCTGCATCGCCACCTTCGGTTCGAACCCTGCCTGCTCGAATACCCGTTTGCCGTCCTGATGGGTGGCGAAGCCCTGGGTCAGGGTGATGAAGGTTTCGTCGCGGACCTCGGCCAGGTCGACCTCGGTGCGCTGGGCAAACTTGGAATCGGCGGGTGTGGCGAGGAAGATGTCGTCGGAAAACAGCGGGATCTGCTCGCAATCCGGATCGTTGACGCTGTCGTCCAGCGACACGAGGATCGCATCGACTTCCATGTTCTTGAGCTTGTAGAGCAGGTCGATATTGGAGCCCAGAATCAGGTCGATGTTGAGCTCGCTGCGGCGGATCTTCAAACCCATGATCAGCTGTGGCACGGTCTTCACCGTCAGTGAATACAGCGAGCCCAGTTTGAAACGTTCGGCCGAGAACCCGGCGGCTTCACGGGTCAGGCGCACGCTTTCGACGACATCCTGAATCAGCTTCTGCGCCCGCTCTTCCAGCACGTAAGCGCTTTCCAGCGGCGTCAGGCTGCGGCCTTCGTGCTTGAACAACGGGCAGCGCAGGGCGCTTTCCAGTGAATGGATGGCCCGATGCACGCTGACGTTGCTGGTCTGCAACTCGGCAGCGGCCCGCGCCAGGTTGCCGGTGCGCATGAAAGCCAGGAACACCTCGAGTTTTTTCAGGGTCAACTCTTCATCGATCAGCATGGGGCGGACTCTTTTTGGAATGACTCGATTGTGCCCAATTACACCGGGCCCGTCGTACAGAAACATTGCGCTTTTACGCTTCAAGCCCGAGCCTTGCGCTCTGCGGCAATGAAATTCGAGGTGAGCAACGCATGTATCACGGGGAAAAACTGAATGCCTGGACGCATCTGGTCGGGGCAGTGGCGGCGTTTATCGGCGGGGTGTGGCTGATTGTGCTGGCCAGTCTTGACGGCAGTCCGTGGAAGATCGTCAGCATGGCGATCTACGCCTTTACCTTGCTGGTGCTTTACAGCGCATCGACCGTTTACCACAGCGTGCGTGGGCGCAAGAAAGCGATCATGCAGAAGGTCGATCACTTTTCGATCTATCTGTTGATCGCCGGCAGCTACACGCCGTTCTGCCTGGTGACCCTGCGCGGGCCGTGGGGCTGGACGTTGTTCGGGATTGTCTGGGGGCTGGCGCTGATCGGCATCCTGCAGGAGATCAAGCCGCGTTCGGAAGCGCGGATTCTGTCGATCGTGATTTATGCGGTGATGGGCTGGATTGTGCTGGTGGCGGTCAAGCCGTTGCTCGCGGCGCTGGGCGGCGCCGGGTTTGCCTGGCTGGCATCGGGCGGGGTGTTGTACACCGTGGGGATTATCTTTTTTGCCCTCGATCATCGCCTGCGCCATGCCCACGGGATCTGGCATCTGTTCGTGATCGCCGGGAGCTTGCTGCACTTTGTGGCGATATTCTTTTATGTGCTTTAAGGCTGTACCGGGACCAGGCGATCCAACTGCTCCCGGGCTCGACGGCTGAACACCTGCAACAGGTCGTTCAAGGTGTGGGGCGGTGGTTCGGCGGCGCGGGTCACTGCGTACAGGGTGATGGGTAGCGGCGGTGCCAGAGGGCGGATCGTTGTGGTGGCGGGAGAGGCGCCAAGGGCGGTGAACGGATCGATCACCGCCAGGCCGGCGCCGGATTCCACCATCGCCCGTGCCAGTGAGTAGGTTTGCACGGCGATGCGTACCCGGGGTGGCGGTTCGACCGCTTCCAGGTAACTGTCGAGCCGCGCGGCCAGTGGATCGGCGCTGGATAAACCGATCAGCGGCGCATCCGCCAGCGCCATCAGCGGCAACGGTTTACCCACCTCTTCCTGAGGCCAGTAACCCCTCGGCGCCAGCGCCACCAGCACGCCGGACGCCAGCGCCTGGGCCTTGAGCCCCGGGTGATCCGGGCATTGCAGGGTCAGGGCGACGTCCACTTCGCGCATCAACAGGTTCTGCACCAGTTCGCGACTGTGGGCGCTGGAGAGTTCGCAAACGATGTCCGGGTAACGCCCGGTCCATTCGTGAATGGCCGGCGGCAGCAATGACAGGGCCAGCGCCGGGGTGGCACCGATGCGCAGGCTGTGGCCAGGTTCGCGGCGCAGGCTCTGCGCCAGGCGTCGCACGCCTTGCAGGCTTTCGCTGACCTTGTCTACTTCGCGCTCCAGTTCCAGCGCTTCCGGCGTCGCCTGCAACTTGCCGCGTACCCGCAGGAACAGCGGAAAACCCAATTGTTGCTCGGCGTGCTGCAACACCTTGCTCACCGCCGGCTGCGAGATGTGGAGCAATTGCGCGGCAGCGCTGATCGAACCGGTCTGGCGGATGGCCTGGAAAATCTCGATATGGCGAAGGCGCATGGCAAGTCCATAACCTTTGTTTATGGGTTTGCCATCTTTATGCATTGTTCAAGGTCTGTCACCTGGTTCTAACCTTGGCCTCGTCTTCACAACGGTTTTAGGGACGGACATGGCTCAGCGTGTGTGCATCATCGGTGGCGGCGTGATTGGCCTGGCAACGGCCTATGCGCTGGTGCGCGACGGCTTCGAGGTGACGGTGGTCGAGGCTCGGGACTCGCTGGGCAGCGAAACCAGCTTCGCCAACGGCGGCCAGTTGTCCTATCGCTATGTCGCGCCCCTGGCCGACGCCGGTGTGCCTTTGCAAGCCATCGGCTGGATGCTGCGCGGCGACTCACCGTTGAAGCTGCGCCCGCGCTTCGACCCGGCCCAGTGGCGCTGGATGGCGTCGTTCCTCGGCGCCTGCCGCCGCTCGGTCAACCGCGAGAACGCCGCGCACTTGTTGCGCCTGGCGCTGTTGAGCCAGGACACCTTGAGGTCCTGGCGCGAGGACGATGGACTGGCGGGATTCCAGTGGCGGCGCAATGGCAAACTGGTGACTTTCCGCCAGAACAGCAGCTTCGAGCATGCACGCCAGGGCTTGGCCGACCCGCAGCAACAGCAGGTGTTGTCGCCGGCCGAATGCGCGCAACTGGAACCGGCGCTGATCGATGCGCCCTTTGTCGGGGCGATCTACACCCCGGACGAAGAGGTCGGCGATTGCCACGGTTTCTGCCAGCAATTGGCCGCACGACTGAAGGCGTCTGGCCGTTGCGAATTTCGTCTCGGGCAAGCGGTGACCGGCATTCGCCACGGCAACGGCAGCGTCAACGCCATCGAACTGGGCGAGCAAGTGCTGCCAGTCGATCAGCTGGTGATCTCTGCCGGTCACCGCAGTCCGCTGTTGGCGCTGCCCGGGCTGCAACTGCCGCTTTATCCGCTCAAAGGCTACAGCCTGACCGTACCAATCGGCGCTGGTCACCGCGTGCCGGACGTGAGCATCACCGACTACGATCGCAAGATCGTCTACGCGCGCATCGGCAAGCAATTGCGCGTGGCGGCGATGGTCGACATTGTCGGCTTCGACCCTGCGCTGGACCCCAAACGCCTGGCGCTGATCAAGCGTCAGGCCCATGACACCTTTCCAAATGCCGGCGCCTATGACGAAGCCGTCGAGTGGGCCGGCATGCGCCCGGCCACCCCCAGCGGCGTGCCATTACTGGGCGCGACGGCGTATCGCAACCTGTGGCTCAACCTCGGCCACGGCGCGCTGGGTTTCACCCTGGCATGCGGCAGCGGGCGCCTGCTCAGCGAGCTGATTGGCGAGCGCCGGCCTTCCATCGACCTGCGTGGTTTCAACCACCGGGCCGCCTGAACACCGTTTTCAGAAGAGGACACTGCAATGACCATTACCCGACTGCATAGCAACCCGCGCCTGTCCGGCGCCGTGACCTTTGGCGACCTGGTGTTTCTCTCCGGGCAGGTGCCCGGCGATGCCCGGGATGCCGACGGCCAGACCCGCGAAGTGCTGGCGAAAATCGATACCTTGCTGGCCGAGGCGGGCAGCGACAAGGATCATCTGCTCAGTGCGACCATTTATCTGAAGAACATCACCGAGGATTTCGACGCGATGAACGAGGTCTGGTCGGCCTGGTTGTCGCCCGGGCAGGCGCCGAGCCGCACCACCGTGCAGGCCGAACTGGCCCGCCCGCAAGTGCTGGTGGAAATCACCGTCATCGCTGCACGCGTCTGATAAACCAACACCCACAACGGAGAATAACAATGCAAAAAATCACGTTGCTCGCTTGTACGCTTGGCCTGTTGCTCGGCAGCCAGGTTCAGGCCAATGAGGCGCCGCTGACCGGCACCCTGAGCAAGATCGCCAGCGCCAACAGCATCACCCTGGGTTATCGCGATGCTTCGGTGCCGTTCTCCTACGTGGGTGATCACAGCGGCAAGCCGATGGGTTACTCGGTGGATCTGGCGGGCAAGATCGTCGAGCGCATCCGGCAGCAACTGGCGCTGCCAGACTTGAAGGTGAACTACAACCTGGTGACCTCGCAGACCCGCATTCCACTGGTGCAGAACGGCACCGTGGACCTGGAGTGCGGCTCCACCGGCGTGACCGCCGAACGGCAGAAGCAGGTGGCGTTCTCCTATGGCTTCATCTACGTCAAAGGCCAGTTGCTGACCGCGAAGGACAGCGGGATCAAGAGCTTTGCCGACCTGCGCGGCAAGAACGTGGTGACCACCGCCGGCACCACCAACGAGCGCTTCCTGAAAAGCTACAACGTCGATCACAAGATCGACATGTTCGTGATCAGCGCCAAGGACCACGGCGAAGCCTTCCAGATGCTGCAATCGGGCCGGGCGGTGGCGTTCTACATGGACGACGCGCTGCTCTACGGCGAGCGCGCCAAGGCCAATGACCCGCACAAGTGGGTGGTGGTCGGGGAGGAGCAATCGCGGGAGATCTACAGCTGCATGGTGCGCAAGGACGATCCGCAGTTCCTGGCGCTGGTCAACAGCGCGTTGGCGGATCTGTACAGCTCGGGCGAGATCAATGGCATCTACAAACGCTGGTTCGAGCAGCCGATCCCGCCGAAGGGTTTGAACCTTGAGTTCCCGATGACCAGCGAACTCAAGGCGATCATTGCCAAACCGGTGAGTGATCCGGTGCAGTAGTCATCCAGACCGTGTCGTGGCCATTCGCGAGCAGGCTCGCTCCCACATTGGACCTGTGGTGCTCACAGATTTTGTGATCACTGGAGATCTACTGTGGGAGCGAGCCTGCTCGCGATGAGGCCCTAGAAATCACCCCAAAGCTGCTGGGCCACGGCCAGTGCAACAACCGGCGCGGTTTCGGTGCGCAGCACCCGTGGGCCGAGGCGGGCGGCGTGGAAGCCGTCGGCCTTGGCCTGATCGACTTCGGCATCGGACAAACCACCCTCCGGACCGATCAGGAATGCCAGACTTGAAGGTTTGGCATGGCTCACCAGCGGTTCAGCCACCGGATGCAGCACCAGCTTCAATTCAGCCTGCGTCTGCTTCAGCCAGTCGGCCAGCAACAGCGGCGGATGAATCACCGGCACTCGCGAGCGGCCGCACTGTTCGCAAGCGCTGATCGCCACCTGGCGCCAGTGCAGCAGGCGTTTATCGGCGCGCTCGTCCTTGAGCCGGACTTCGCAGCGCTCGGTGAAGATCGGGGTGATTTCGGTGACGCCCAGCTCCGTGGCTTTCTGGATCGCCCAGTCCATGCGTTCGCCCCGGGACAGGCCCTGGCCGAGGTGGATTTGCAGCGGCGACTCGACCTGCCCGGCGAAGCTTTCATCGATCTGCACCACGACGCGCTTTTTGCCGACCTCGACCAGTGTGGCGCGAAACTCCTGGCCCGAGCCGTCGAACAACTGCAACGCATCGCCCTCGACCATGCGCAGTACGCGGCTGATGTAATGGGCCTGGGCTTCGGGCAACTCGTGCTCGCCGATGCTCAGGGGGGCGTCGATGAAGAAGCGGGACAGTCTCATGCTGGGTCTCTGAAAAAGGGTGTTGGTCATGGATCGGTGGGGACTTCTGTGGGAGCGAGCTTGCTCGCGATGACGATCTGACATTCACCATTGATGGTGGCTGAAAGACCGCTATCGCGAGCAAGCTCGCTCCCACATTGACCGCATCATCAGCCCGGATCACGGAAGCCTGGATGGAAGTCCTTCGGCACTGCCACGCTGACACTGTCACGGGTCGCAATGTCGATCCCTTCGCTGGCCACTTCGGCGAGGAAGTCGATCTGCTCCGGGGTAATCACATACGGCGGCAGGAAATACACCACGCTACCCAATGGACGCAGTAAAGCACCACGCTCCAGTGCGTGCTGGAACACCTTCAGGCCACGACGTTCCTGCCATGGGTAAGCTTCCTTGGTGGCCTTGTCCTTGACCATCTCGATGGCCAGCACCATGCCGGTCTGCCGCACTTCGGAAACATTCGGGTGATCGACCAGATGCGCCGTGGACGAAGCCATGCGCTGGGCCAAGGCCCTGTTGTTCTCGATGACGTTGTCTTCTTCGAAAATATCCAGGGTCGCCAGGGCCGCCGCGCACGCCAGCGGGTTGCCGGTGTAGCTGTGGGAGTGCAGGAAGGCGCGCAGGGTCGGGTAGTCGTCGTAGAACGCGCTGTAGACTTCGTCTGTGGTCATGCACGCCGCCAGTGGCAGATAGCCACCGGTCAGGGCCTTGGACAGGCACAGGAAATCAGGGCGGATGCCGGCCTGTTCGCAGGCGAACATCGTCCCGGTGCGGCCGAAGCCGACGGCGATTTCGTCGTGGATCAGGTGCACACCATAGCGGTCACAGGCCTCTCGCAGCAGCTTGAGGTATACCGGGTGGTACATGCGCATGCCGCCGGCGCCCTGGATCAGCGGCTCGACGATCACTGCCGCGACCGTGTCGTGGTTTTCGGCCAGGGTCTGCTCCATGGCGGCGAACATGTTGCGCGAATGTTCTTCCCAGCTCATGCCCTCGGGGCGCAGGTAGCAGTCCGGGCTCGGCACCTTGATGGTGTCCATCAACAGCGCTTTGTAGGTCTCGGTGAACAGCGGCACGTCGCCCACCGACATCGCCGCCATGGTTTCGCCGTGGTAGCTGTTGGTCAGGGTGACGAAGCGCTTCTTGGCAGGCGTGCCGCGATTGAGCCAGTAGTGAAAGCTCATTTTCAGCGCGACTTCGATGCAGGACGAGCCGTTATCGGCGTAGAAGCACCGGGTCAGGCCTTCCGGTGTCATCTTCACCAGGCGCTCGGATAACTCGATCACCGGTTGATGACTGAAGCCGGCAAGGATCACATGTTCGAGCTGGTCGACCTGGTCCTTGATGCGCTGGTTGATCCGCGGGTTGGCATGGCCGAACACGTTGACCCACCAGGAGCTGACCGCATCGAGGTAGCGCTTGCCTTCGAAGTCTTCCAGCCACACGCCTTCCCCGCGCTTGATCGGGATCAGCGGCAGTTGTTCGTGATCTTTCATCTGGGTGCAG
Organism: Pseudomonas sp. IT-P74; assembly: GCF_949768175.1. Lineage (NCBI taxonomy): Bacteria > Pseudomonadati > Pseudomonadota > Gammaproteobacteria > Pseudomonadales > Pseudomonadaceae > Pseudomonas > Pseudomonas sp. IT-P74. Next base: position 147,784 of record NZ_CATKQD010000077.1, read on the forward strand.
GGATGCCACAACACGGCGAGATCGCGTTGCATCCACTGATTATTCAGGCCCATTTTCACTCTCCTGGAGGCGGTCCGTGAACTGCGCGGACAAACAATCGCGCAAGCCTATGCAATGCGTGCCACGGGGACAACCCATTGTGTCGAATGAGCTACTTTGTACAGGCCGATAGACGTTGCTGGCAGGTGTCTGAAGGCTGACGTATCCTTCGCGGCTCTTGAGCCGTCTGGCTCGCAAAAACTGTTGTTTTCCTCGTGTGATTCCGGAGTTCGCTGAATGTCTGTCGGTTGGCTGCGCGCCTGTGCGCTGGTGATGTTGGGGCTGTTCAGCGTGTCTGCGCTGGCCAAGGATAAAACCGCGATCGTGATCGGCGGTGGCCTGTCGGGCCTGACTGCCGCGTATGAGCTGCAGAACAAGGGCTGGCAGGTCACCCTGCTGGAAGCCAAGTCGAGCCTGGGCGGCCGTTCCGGCATGGCCACCAGCGAGTGGATCGGCAACGACAAGGCCCAGCCGGTGCTGAACAAGTACGTATCGACCTTCAAGCTGAGCACCACGCCGGCCCCTGAATTCGTGCGGACCCCAGGCTACCTGATCGATGGCGAGTATTTCTCCGCCGCCGACCTGGCGACCAAGCAGCCAGCCACCGCCGAGGCGCTCAAACGCTTCGACAAGACCGTGGACGACCTGGCGCGCTCGATCGACGACCCGCAGAATCCGGCCGCCAACAATACGCTGCACGCACTGGACCAGATGAACGTATCGAACTGGCTCGACAAGCAGAACCTGCCGGCCACTGCCCGCCAGTTGATCAACCAGCAGATCCGCACCCGCTACGACGAACCTTCGCGCTTGTCGCTGCTGTATTTCGCGCAGCAGAGCCGCGTTTACCGTGGCGTCTCCGATCGCGACCTGCGTGCTTCGCGCCTGGTCGGTGGCAGCCCGGTACTGGCCCAGGCCCTGGTCAAACAGCTGAAAACCATCAAGACCAGCTCCCCGGTCTCGTCGATCATTCAGGACAAGGACGGCGTGACCGTCAAAGTCGACAGTGTCGCTTATAAGGCTGACTACGTTGTATTGGCCGTGCCACTGCGCGCTCTGAACAAGATCCAGATGACCCCGGCGCTGGACGCCCAGCACCTGGCGGCGATCAAGGGCACCAACTACGGCTGGCGCGACCAGATCATGCTGAAGTTCAAGACGCCGGTATGGGAATCCAAGGCGCGCATGTCTGGCGAAATCTACAGCAACACCGGCCTGGGCATGTTGTGGATCGAGCCTGCCCTGAAGGGTGGCGCCAACGTGGTGATCAACCTGTCCGGCGACAACGCGCGGGTGATGCAGGCATTCGGCGACAAGCAGATGGTCGATCAGGTGTTGATTCGCCTGCATGCGTTCTATCCACAGGCGCGTGGCTCGTTCACTGGTTATGAAATCCGTCGCTACAGCACCGACCCATCGACTGGCGGCGCCTACCTGGCCTTCGGTCCGGGCCAGATCAGCAAGTTCTGGCGCCTGTGGGAACGCCCTGTTCAGCGCGTAGCCTTCGCTGGCGAACACACCGACACTCTGTACCCAGGCACCCTGGAAGGCGCGCTGCGTACCGGTCAACGTGCAGCCGGCCAGGTTGAAGACCTGGCGGCGGGCAAGTCGTTCGAACCGGCGAAAGTGGGTCCGGCTGCCGCAGCGGCGGGCGCTGGTGCGGTGGTGGCGAAGAAAGGCAATTTCTTCAGCAACCTGTTCGGCGGCTCGGATGACGAGAAGAAGCCAGAGCCAGTCAAGGCACCTGAGCCGGTAGCACCTGCTCCTGTGCCGGCCCCCGCCCCGGCTGTTGCACCGGCTCCGGTCGAAGCACCGAAGCCAGCAACCCCGGCAAAAGCCGAGCCGGCCAAGAAGGCTCCGGCGAAACCGGCTGCCAGGACCGAGGCGAAAAAAGCCCCGGCCAAGACACCGGCCAAAAAAGCCGAACCGGCGAAGAAGCCGGCTGCCAAATCTGCTGCAACCCCGGCAACGGATACCAAGGCGTAGTAAGCCCCGGGATCAAAAAAACGCGGCGTAAATGCCGCGTTTTTTTATGCCCGGAGAAATCCGGGCACACAAACGAATAAACCTTTGGTAAGAAGTGTTGTTGAATTGGGCTACATTTTTGTACACACATTGGCCTTTAATCTTTTCTTAACTCGCCTGTTTCAGACTCTTTATCGTATTTCTCGATATTTCAAAGCAAAATTTTCCGCTTTAATTCGATAGATAACTCGATAGTCTTGGGCCAGCACTTACAGGGATCTAGGCAATGCAGCTACGTAACTCTACCTCCCGCTACGGCTGGGTCAGCATCTTCATGCACTGGGGCGTGGCAGTGGCCGTGTTCGGCTTGTTCGCCCTCGGGCTGTGGATGGTCGACCTCGGTTATTACGACCCTTGGCGCAAGGCCGGGCCGGATCTGCACAAGAGCATTGGCTTGATCCTGCTGGGGGTCATGGTATTGCGTGTGTTGTGGCGCTTCATCAGCCCGCCGCCGCCAACCCTGGCCAGCTACAGCCGCATGACGCGACTGGGCGCCATGCTCGGCCATGCCTTTCTGTATCTCTGTCTGTTCGCGGTGATGATTGCCGGTTACCTGATTTCCACCGCAGAAGGTGCCGGAATTCCGGTGTTTGACTGGTTTGAAGTGCCTGCCCTGGTTTCCGGACTGCCGGACCAGGCAGATAACGCCGGTGCGATTCACCTCTACCTGGCGTGGGTGCTGGTAATTTTTTCCGGCCTCCATGCGTTGGCAGCATTGAAGCACCACTTTATCGACCATGATGTGACCCTCAAGCGAATGCTGGGTCGCAAAGCCTGAAGTTCAACCTCGACTCCCAAGGAAAACAAAGCATGTTGAAAAAGACTCTCGCCGCTCTGGCAATCGGTTCTGCTGTTCTGTCTGCCAATGTGATGGCGGCTGACTACACCGTCGACAAGGAAGGCCAGCACGCCTTCGTTGACTTCAAGATCAGCCACCTGGGCTACAGCTTCATCACCGGTACTTTCAAGGACATCGACGGCAAGTTCAGCTTCGACGCTGCCAAGCCTGAAGACAGCAAGATCGAGTTCAACGTGAACACCGCCAGCGTCTTCACCAACAACGCTGAACGTGACAAGCACATCTCCAGCAAAGACTTCCTGAAAGTGGCTGATTTCCCCAAGGCTACTTTCAAGTCCACCAGCGTTAAATCCACTGGCAAAAACGCCGCTGGCAAAGACACTGCTGACGTGAGTGGCGACCTGACGATTGCTGGCGTAACCAAGCCAGTCGTGGTCAAGGCCACTTTCCTGGGTGAAGGCAAGGATCCATGGGGCGGCTACCGTGCAGGCTTCGAGGGCACTACCAGCATCAAGCGTTCCGACTTCGGCAAGATGATGGACCTGGGTCCACAGTCCGACGCGGTTGATCTATACGTCACGTTTGAAGGTGTTAAAGCGAAGTAATGCTGAGACTGTAGGAGCGAGCCTGCTCGCGGAAAACCTGAGAGCGCCGCGGAGCATCAGGCTTCCAGTGTTATCGTTGACGACCATCGCGAGCAGGCTCGCTCCTACAGGATTTCATCAGCCATAAAAAAATGCCCCCGATCTCGCGATCAGGGGCATTTTTTATTTCAGCGATAACTCAGCGATTGCGGGTCAGCAGTGCTGGTTTTTCACCACGAGGACGGCTTGGCAGTTGATCCAGTTGCTCAGGTGTCGGGAAGCGGTCAGCCTTCGACTCCTTGTGCATGATCTTCGGTGCGGGACCGCGCGGGTTCTGCACGGCAGGTTCCGAACGCGGCTGGTCGTCACGGGCCGGCCGGCGATTGCGCGAATCTTCGCGGCGGGCCTGGCCGTCGCGCGGTGCGCCACTGCGAGGACCGCTACGTTTGGCCGGTGGGGTGCCGGTGCTGGCGCCATCGCTGTTGCGCGGACCGTTCTGGCGACCTTGTGGCTTGCCGGAGCGTGGAGCGCCCGAACCTGTCGCAGTGCCTTGTGCCGGAGCACCCGGACGGCGACCACGGCCTTGCGCCGGTTTCTGCTGCGGCACGTAGTCGACGCGGTTACCGAAGTTATCGATATCGTCGTCCAGGAACTCGTCCGGGGCACGGTCAGCGGCGGCACGAGGAGGTTGCGACGGACGCTGTTCGCGAGCCGGAGTGCCTTCACGTGGCTTTTGCTGACGGGCAGGGCGCTCACCACGCTCGCCGGCCGGTTTTTCCTTACCCTTGTCCTTGCCTTTGTCCTTGCGACCACCGCCGCCACCGCTGCCGTTCGGACCGTCGCCGCGCGGGCCACGTGGACTGCGTGGGTTGCGCATGTCCGGACGCTCGCGCACTTCAGGCTTTTCCGCCTCGATGGTGCTGGCATCGAAGCCCATCAGGTCGCCGTCGGCGATTTTCTGCTTGGTCATGCGTTCGATGCTTTTCAGCAGTTTTTCTTCGTCCGGGGCTACCAGCGAAATCGCCTCGCCCGAACGACCGGCACGGCCGGTACGACCGATGCGGTGCACGTAGTCTTCATCGACGTTCGGCAGCTCGAAGTTGACCACGTGTGGCAACTGGTCGATGTCCAGGCCGCGAGCGGCGATGTCGGTGGCCACCAGGATGCGCACGGTACCGGCCTTGAAGTCGGCCAAGGCTTTGGTGCGGGCGTTCTGGCTCTTGTTGCCGTGGATCGCGACGGCGCTCAGACCGTGCTTGTCCAGGTACTCGGCCAGGCGATTGGCGCCGTGCTTGGTGCGGGTGAAGACCAGTACCTGTTCCCAGGCGCCGGCTGTGATCAGGTGCGCCAGCAAGGCACGCTTGTGGCTGGCGGGCAGGCGGAATACGCGCTGTTCGATACGCTCGACCGTGGTGTTCGGCGGCGTGACTTCGATGCGTTCCGGGTTGTGCAGCAGCTTGCCGGCAAGGTCGGTGATGTCCTTGGAGAAGGTCGCCGAGAACAGCAGGTTCTGGCGTTTGGCCGGCAGACGGGCCAGGACCTTCTTCACGTCATGGACGAAGCCCATGTCGAGCATGCGGTCGGCTTCGTCCAGTACGAGGATTTCCACGTGGGACAGATCGACGCTGCCTTGGCCGGCCAGGTCGAGCAGGCGGCCAGGGCAGGCCACCAGCACGTCTACGCCACGGGACATGGCCTGAACCTGCGGGTTCATGCCGACACCGCCGAAGATGCAGGCGCTGACGAACTTCAGGTCACGGGCATAGACCTTGAAGCTTTCATGCACTTGCGCGGCGAGTTCGCGAGTCGGGGTCAGGACCAGTACGCGCGGTTGGCGCGGGCCGTGACGCTGGGATTTGTCCGGGTGACCGTTGGGGAACAACCGCTCCAGGATCGGAAGGGCGAAACCGCCGGTTTTACCAGTACCTGTCTGCGCCGCGACCATCAGGTCGCGACCTTGCAACACGGCGGGAATGGCCCGCTGTTGCACCGGAGTAGGCTCGGTATAGCCCGCTGCCTCGATGGCGCGGACTAAAGCCTCGGAGAGACCGAGGGAAGCAAAGGACATGAGTAATCCTGTTCTAGTTAGGGCTTGGCCCAATGGGAGTCTTGCCTGGCGCGAATCGCGTTTAAGAGGACGCAATCCCGTCCGGTCCTGCTGGGTCTCGAAGGCTCGTCTACAAGCGCTCGCGCGGGCTGAAAGCTGCGCAGTAGCGGGGTTGAGATGCCTTTAACGATTCCGAGCGTCCGGGCGTGAGCCTGGCGGGAAGGCCGGAGTATAACAGAGCAATCACTGCGCGCCGCTTTCCTGCTGCTCAACGGTTTTTTCCGCGGCAGCCGTGGCCTTTTCGGTTTTCACGCTGGCTGCCGGTTCCGCGCCGTAGCGGGCACTCAGTTCAGCGTAGGCGGGCTCGCGCTTGAAACGCTTGAGTTCGGCGCCGAAACGCTGCACCAGCAGGTCCATGCCCGCATTGCGTCGCACCGCGAGAAACTGGCTTTGCTGGCTGATGATCGTGGGGTTTTCGGTGATCTTGTCGCGGATTCCCAGCTCGTCGAGCAAATGCTGGCCGACCCGGCGGTCAGTGATCAGCAGGTCAATCCGCCCGCGTACCAGTTTTCCGAAGTTGGCTTCATGGGTGGGGGCCGGCTCGCGGGTGAACAGCGTCGAATCGCTGAAATCCTTGCTGTACAGGTAGCCTGGCGAGGTGCCGATGGTCAGGCCTTGCAGGTCATCGAGGGTGCGAAACGGATGGGGCCGTTCATTGGCGTAGAACATCACGAACTGGACTTCAGACAGTGGTTCGCTGGGGTAGAGCAGGGTCGCCTCGCGTTCGTCGCTGTGAAAGATGTCCAGTGCGCCGTCGGCCTGGCCTGATTCAAGCATCGACAGGCAGCGTTTCCATGGCAGGAATTGCCACTCCACTTCGATGCCCAGGCGCTTGAAGACAATGGCGGTGGTTTCGTAGTCCAGGCCCAGGGATTTGCCGTTGTCTTCGTACACATAAGGCGCCCACGGCTCCGTGACAATGCGCAGCTTCTCGCCCCGGGCGGTGAAGCTCAGGCAAGTGAAGACAAGCACGGCGACTAACTGCGTGATCAAAGGCATGGGCTTGAGATTACGACGAGAAACCGGAAAGAGCCAGAAACTGACCGCAGATGCTCTAACTCCGTGGATTGCCGCACATTAATGGTGCGTTGAAAGCAAAAGATCGCAGCCTGCGACAGTTCCTGCAGGGAATACACATTCCGTGGCAGGAGCTGTCGCAGGCTGCGATCTTTTGATCGTGCTTTAACGACTTTTAACGCGGCAACTTCAGGTTATTCCACACCGCCAGGCTCGCTTCAGCCTGGTTCAGTGTGTAGAAGTGCAGCCCTGGAGCGCCACCCTGCAGCAGTTGTTCGCACATCTCGGTGATGACCTGTTCGCCAAAGCGCTGAATGCTTTGGGTGTCGTCGCCGTAGGCTTCCAGTTGCTTGCGGATCCAGCGCGGGATTTCCGCACCGCAGGCATCGGAGAAACGCGCCAGCTTGCTGTAGTTGGTGATCGGCATGATGCCCGGCACGATCGGGATGTTCACGCCCAGCGCCCGCACGCGTTCGACGAAGTAGAAGTAGCAGTCGGCGTTGAAGAAGTACTGGGTGATCGCACTGTCGGCGCCAGCGTTGGCCTTACGCACGAAGTTGGCCACATCGTCTTCGAAATTGCGCGCTTGCGGATGCATTTCCGGGTAAGCAGCGACTTCGATGTGGAAATGATCACCGGTTTCTTCGCGAATGAATTCAACCAGGTCATTGGCGTGGCGCATTTCACCACTGGCCATGCCCATGCCCGAAGGCAGGTCACCGCGCAGGGCGACGATACGCGTGATGCCGGCGGCTTTGTACTGGGCCAGCAGGCCGCGCAGGTCAGCTTTGCTATCGCCCACGCAGGACAGGTGCGGAGCGGCAGGGATTTTGACTTCGCTTTCGAGCTGCAACACGGTGTTCAGCGTGCGATCACGGGTCGAACCGCCGGCGCCGTAGGTGCAGGAGAAGAAATCGGGGTTGTAGGCGGCCAGCTGGCGAGCAGTGGCGAGCAGCTTTTCTTGCCCAGCATCGGTCTTCGTAGGGAAGAATTCGAAGCTGTAGCGACGATCTTGGGACATGGTCATATCCTTGGAAACGCGTGAGGCAAGCGCCGACCACCTGTAGGAGCGAGCCTGCTCGCGATGGACGTCAACGATAACGCGTACATTCTGGTTAAACGCGTTGCCGTGACGTTTCTCGCGAGCATGCTCGCTCCTACAGGAGAGGCGTCAGCCGATCAGTAGCGGTAAGCGTGCGGCTTGAACGGACCTTCGACGGTCACGCCGATGTAGTCGGCCTGGGTCTTGGTCAGTTGAGTCACGACGCCGCCGAAGCCGCGGACCATTTCCAGGGCCACTTCTTCGTCGAGTTTCTTCGGCAGTACTTCAACGGTCAGGCGCTCGGCTTTCTGGGCTGGCGACAGGTCGGCGTACTTCTGGCCGAACAGGAAGATCTGCGCCAGAACCTGGTTGGCGAACGAACCGTCCATGATGCGGCTCGGGTGGCCGGTGGCGTTACCCAGGTTAACCAGACGGCCTTCGGCCAGCAGGATCAGGTAGTCGTCATTCTGTGGGTCGAAATCGCCAGCGCCGGTACGGTGGATCTTGTGAACCTGCGGCTTCACTTCTTCCCATGCCCAGTTCTTGCGCATGAAAGCGGTGTCGATTTCGTTGTCGAAGTGACCGATGTTGCAGACAACAGCGCGCTTCTTCAGGGCCTTGAGCATGTTCGCGTCGCAAACATTGACGTTGCCGGTGGTGGTCACGATCAGGTCGATCTTGCCCAGCAGCGCTTTGTCGATGCTCGCTTCGGTACCGGTGTTGATACCATCGATGAACGGCGAAACCAGTTCGAAACCGTCCATGCAGGCTTGCATGGCGCAGATCGGGTCGACTTCGGACACTTTAACGATCATGCCTTCCTGACGCAGGGACTGGGCCGAACCCTTGCCCACGTCGCCGTAGCCGATGACCAGCGCTTGCTTGCCGGACAGCAGGTGGTCGGTGCCGCGCTTGATCGCATCGTTCAGGCTGTGACGGCAGCCGTACTTGTTGTCGTTCTTGCTCTTGGTCACCGAGTCGTTGACGTTGATGGCCGGGATTTTCAGCTCGCCCTTGGCCAGCATGTCCAGCAGGCGGTGAACGCCGGTGGTGGTTTCTTCGGTCACGCCGTGGACGCGTTCCAGAACGGCTGGGTATTTCTTGTGCAGCAGTTCGGTCAGATCGCCGCCATCGTCGAGGATCATGTTGGCGTCCCATGGCTGGCCATCCTTGAGGATGGTCTGCTCCAGGCACCACTCGTACTCTTGCTCGGTCTCGCCTTTCCAGGCGAAGACCGGGATGCCGGCAGCGGCGATGGAAGCGGCAGCCTGGTCCTGAGTCGAGAAAATGTTGCAGGACGACCAGCGCACTTCGGCACCCAGGGCAACCAGGGTTTCGATCAGCACGGCAGTCTGAATGGTCATGTGGATGCAGCCGAGGATTTTTGCGCCCTTGAGCGGTTGCTCTTCGGAGTACTTGCGACGCAGACCCATCAGAGCCGGCATTTCGGACTCGGCGATGATGGTTTCGCGACGGCCCCAGGCAGCCAGGGACATGTCGGCGACTTTGTAGTCGGTAAAATCTGCAGGCGTGATAACAGCGCTCATGAAGAGCCTCCATTCGTAATGTATGCGAATGGGCGCCGTTGTGCGTTTAGTGTCCGGCCAGTGAAGGCCAGGCAACGCCCCATCCGAGCCTGACAGGTCAAACCTGCTGCAGCGCCCCTCGGACAGGTGGCGGGAAAACGGTAGCAATTGAAGATGACCGTTTTGAAACGGTGGCGATTATAGCGGGCTCTGCTGATCTTCCAAAGCGTTTCCGTCGTTCAATGTCCGAACGGTAATCGAGACCATAGATGATGCTCAATAGAGCTCTGGGGCGGGCTCTGCCATGATGGTCAGCATCATTCGGCAAGACGCTCAGGAGTGAACATGAATTTCCACACCCGCAAATGGGTAAAACCCGAAGACCTCAACCCCAACGGCACGCTGTTCGGCGGCAGCCTGCTGCGCTGGATCGACGAAGAGGCGGCGATCTACGCCATCGTTCAGTTGGGCAACCAGCGTGTGGTCACCAAGTACATTTCCGAAATCAACTTCGTCAGCGCCTCGCGCCAGGGCGACATCATCGAACTGGGCATCACGGCGACCGAGTTCGGCCGCACCTCGATCACCCTGACGTGTGAAGTGCGTAACAAGATCACCCGCAAGAGCATCCTCACCGTTGAAAAAATGGTGTTCGTAAACCTCGGTGAAGACGGCTTGCCGGCGCCTCACGGCCGGACCGAGATCAAGTACGTCAAGGACCAGTTCAAGAATGATGACGCCGGTCAGTGAGATCGGTGGTGTCCCCATCGCGAGCAGGCTCGCTCCCACATGGGCGGCGCTTTACCTGTGGGAGCGAGCCTGCTCGCGAAAGCGGTTCTGTATTCACCGAAGATTTGTCTGGGGTACTGAACAGCCGTGAGCCCCGCGTGTCGTAGCTAAATAGCCCGCCACCGGTTGCGTATCCCATGAACTCGGCACAAGACGGCAAGACCCCGAACCTTTCGGCGCAAGAAGAGCACGAGGTCGAAAAGAGCCAGCCGCCCCGCGCCGCGGTGCTGCACGAGATCATCCGTACACAGGGCGATCAGGAGCTGGACCGCAGCATTGCCGCGTTATGGTGGTCGGCGCTGGCGGCGGGGTTGACCATGGGCCTGTCGCTGATGGGCATGGGGTTGCTCAATTCACGCCTGCCGGATGGCGAAGGATTCAAGGTGATCGCGAGTTTCGGTTATTGCGCCGGTTTTCTCGCGGTGATCCTCGCCCGTCAGCAACTGTTCACCGAAAACACCCTGACCGCCGTGCTGCCGGTGATGACCAGGCCGACGCTGGCCAACTTCGGTCGGTTGCTACGGCTGTGGACGGTGGTATTGGTCGGCAACCTCTGCGGCACCTTGCTGGTGGCGTACGTGATGCTGGAACTGCCGATTTTCGACAGCAAGACTGACGTGGCCTTTCTCGACATCGGCCGCAAGGTCATGGAAAACCACGCCAGCCAGATGTTCGCCAAGGGCATCATCTCCGGATGGATGATCGCCACCATGGTCTGGATGATTCCGTCCATGGAGAGCGCCAAGATGTGGATCATCCTCCTCATCACCTACTTCATGGCGCTGGGGGATTTCACCCACATCGTGGTCGGTTCGCTGGAGGTGTCGTATCTGGTGTTTGCCGGCGAGTTGCCGTGGAGTGATTTCTGGCTGGTGTTCGCCGGGCCGACGCTGGTGGGGAACATCATCGGTGGCAGTTTTATTTTCGCACTGATCAGCCATGCGCAGATTCGCAGCGAAAGCGGAGCAGCCCCTTCGGACAAGAAGCGAAGCACTGATTCGCCATGAAGAGCCTATGTTCGTACGGCACGGGTGGTAACCGGCTACCACCTTTGCAGTTGCTGCGCGAGCCACGCTGGTGCACGGGCTGACTGGCGAACTTTCTTCACTCTGCGTACAGGGCCCGCTTCTCGATCAAGGAATCGATTAATGGCCACACCGTCACTCCCTCCACATTTGACTGCCCTGTTGGCGGTCGCTCGAAAGATTCAAACGCTGTTTGCCGCCCGCTCCTCATTGCAGGTGGTTGCCGCTCGAGATCTGCAGAAGACTCTGCGCTGCAATTATCCGCAATTGGTGATTACCGACAGCACCCCGGTATTGATGTCACCGCAATACGAGTATGTCGATCAAGCGGTCCGCAAAACGCGGTTCAGCCGCTCCGCCATGACGGATGAACTGATCAACCGCTTCGTCGATGACAAGCTGGTTGATTACAGTGAAGGCCAGGTCATTACGGATCAGCCCGACGCGCAACCTGTGGTGCCGGGTGCCCTGAAGAACTTCGATGCCCAGACCGCCGTCAATGACTGTGGTGCCCGTTTGCTCCAGCTTTGCCAGCAGGCGTTGCTGGAGGACTGGAGCGAACTGTCGGAAACCGCGCAAACTCGCTTCGAACTTCTGGCTGCACTGCTCAAGGATGCACTCAGGGACGTGGCCTGCCAGACACCAACGCTCGATGCCAAGCAGCAACAGATGATAGCGGACGTCCTGCAAACGCCGGATAACAACCTGCGCACAGGAACGACCCGTGCTTATCTGATCGATCACTGGGGCGAGCAGGGCGGCAAGCAGTTTGAGCTGCTCAGGGGCATGGTGCTGGTATCAAGTCAGGGCGCCACCACCGACGTCGTCCTGTTTACCCTGGCCGCAGGTATCGAGGTATTTGCTTCCCTGGCCGCGCTGGGAGCGGCGTTATTCAACCGTATGACCGGACTGGCGCCCGAGAGCTTGATGCAATGGCGCCTGTTTGAACCCGATACAAACATTTTCGACGGTTTCGCCTTGACCTTTCTGGTCAAGCAACTGGCCGACCTGGAGTACGCGGTCGCCCATGGCCGTGGCTCGCCCTATTGGAGCGCAGCCTTGCTGGACCGGGCTCACGAGTTGGCGACCGGTGACTTTGACAGCCTTGATCTCAAGCCACATAGCGACCTGCAACGACTGTACGCGGCCATGCCGCTTTGGCTGAAACAGGCCAATCGTGATGTCCGTGGCTTGTTCAGCGAGTACTTCGAAGCGCTGGGCACGCTGTTCAAGCAGGCGGACTGGAAGTTCTTCAGCGACGGCCTGCCATCGATTCTCGATTACACCCGGCAAAAGCTCATGGACAAGTATCCACAGCCCGAGACGCTGAAACCCGATGACGTGGTGGTCACCATTCATACCGTCAGGGGGGGTTCCGCGGCAGGCGGTTTTCCGGTGAGAATCATCACCACTTTGCTCAATGTCGCCCTGGAAAACCTGGGGGGGCTGCCGGGCAGCTCCATCACCCTCAAGCGCAGGGACGGCAGTGCGGTGCCCTCATGGATGACGCCTGAGACCATCAAGCAGTGGATCAGCGAAGTCGACATCGGCCAGAACTATCCCGCCCTTATTGCTTCCTCGCTCAAAGATGACGAGATTGAAGTGAGCTGGAGGCGTCGTCGCTTTCTCCAGCAATTGCGCATTGAGCTACCCATGCTCGCCCTGGAACTGTTTGCTCGCGGTCAGGCCGGTTTTACGCGCACCGCTTACCGGATGGTGGTAGCGGTCATGAGCAAGCGGGCCGAGGATCGCTACGTGGCACAGAAGGCTATCGTGTTGCGCCCGTTGACCTTCAAGGCGGGTGCACTGAGCGAACCGGACACTGTGACCAACATGTTTGTGATTGGTCCCAGGGATTTCGAGCAGGGGCCGCAAATCCTCTACTGCCCTATGAGCGCAACGAAGTTGCAGGCGTTTGCCAGTCATCGGGCATTGTTCGAGGCCATCAAGCGACCAGGCCAATTGCAGCAACAGGTTCTGGCCTGGATGAGCGAGACCGGCCGCGCGACTTATCAGGCTGGCGGGTTCCAGGACCCTCACTTCAACAGTATCGATGGCCTGACGATGTTGATCGACGCCATGACCAGCAAGCCGGCCCAGCTTGGACGCGAGGAGGTCGAAGGCGATTACGGTGATCACCTTTATAAAAGTCAGGTCCAGGCGCTTATGGAGCAAGCGGACCGGCAGTCGGTGTCGAACAGCGAAAACCGCTGGGCGCGCCGCAAGGAGGGTTTGTACCTGGGGCTGAACAGTGTCATGCCGTTTGTCACGGGGCCGCTAGCTGCGGTGGGCTGGTTGTTGGTGGCCTGGGATGTTCAACAGCAAATCAATGTGGTCCGCGGCAATAAGGCAGAAGGCAAGGAGGTGGCCATGGCCGGTTTCCTGATGAACATGGCGTTGGTGATGGCGCATTACTCGCGCACCAACATCGAAAGCGCTCTGGATGAAGCATCGTCCAGCGAGACTCAGGAAGCGTCGCAGGGCGCCCGGATCATTGATGCAGACGTAGTGCCGGGCGAAGCGGTTGTTCCCGTCGTCGCATCAGACAACCCCCAGGTACTGACGCCGCAAACGTCCGTCGCGCGCGCCTTGTGCATGCCGACCGCGCGGGTCGACTATGGCTGGATAACGCCCTCCAGTCGATTGACGGCCTCTCAGGAGGCCAGCCTGAACGCCTTTACGGTATCTGAACCCCAACGAGCCGAGTCGATTACCAGCGGCCTGAACACAGGGTTGCATGAAGCCCTTGGTCAGTTGTATGTCCATGTCGAGGATGACTGGTTCAAGGTGTCGAGGTTCTCCGAAGGGGTTCGGATTGCGTCGGCAGAGAGCGATGGGCGTCCAGGTCCGTGGCTCAAGTCCAATGGTCGTGGGGGATGGATGCTGGACCTGAGACTGCGTTTGCTCGGGGGAAGCTCGAGCGAGCAGGCGTCGACGACGGCTCAGGCGGGCGTTGAACTGAAAACGCGATTTGATGCGCTCTATGCCGAATTCGACGGGCAGGCCTGGGTGGAGGTGAATACGCAGGAAGCGCTCGGTAAAGTTCAGAACCCTGCAACGGGTATCAGGCAGCTCAGCAGTGAGCTCGCCAGGGTTGAAACCTTGGGAGGCCGGGCGAAACAACTGTCGGAGTTGCTCGAACAGCGTCGTCGGTTTGAAGTCGTGAGCGGGTTTTCGACGATGCGCAGCGCATTCCTGGGCCGGCAGATCCGTTGCCTGCGGGCGCAAATCGTACTCAAGTCGGCGTTACGGCAATTGCGTTATACCGAGTTGGGCGGGCCGCAACAGGATATCAGCGTCCTGAGCCTGAGTGATTTTGCCCGTACATCCATCACCTCACAAAACCGCCTCGCCTTGTTTCAGTTGGGCAAGCTTCATGAGCAGGTCATCGGTCTCCATCGTCAAGCGTATCTACTGCTTGGGCAGATGCGCAGAACGGCCGTTACCGGCGATGCTCAACTCAGCGAACTGGACGTCGCGCCCTGGGCGGACCAAAGGGCGATGGTCGCCTGGCAGGAAGCCGGTTTACGCCCGAAAATGTTGTATTGCCTCAAGCAATCCACGGTAGGGCAACCCCTGGAACAGTTGGCGCAGATCACACTGCTCTGCCAGGTGAAACTCTCGACCTATCGGCGGTTGCAGGGCGCAGAACGCCCGGAACTGGAGACGCGGATTCGGGTGATGAATGACGTGATCGACGCACTCGCCTGGGCCGATGTCCGGCTGGGCAGGCTGAGCGGAACGTCAGGCGATTTTTTTGACCAGGCCGCATTCAATGACTTTCGAAAATACCTGCAGCAACTGCGCGCAAATGTCCTGAAGGATGTCCTCAAGCAGTATGCGCAGCGTGCCGGTGAAACACGGAAAAAGCAGTTTGCCAGGCAAACGCTCAGGGTCCAAAGCCGTGAATGGGGAGCGTTAATCGGCGAAAAGTCACTCAATCCCGACATTGGCGATGCTCTGACCTTTACCGATCCCTACAGCCGGCGGGTCTACGCGACCTTTGAAAAAACCACGACGTCCGGCCAGGTGGACTGGACATTGCGGCGTGTACCAGGGGCGCCCGTATCGAGTGCCTTGCACTACCTCAGGGCCGCCGAGCTCAAGCAACTCGGTGAGCGCTGCAGGGAGCGGTTGCCGACCCTGGAGGCCGATCTGCGCCTGGCGCCACGCACCATCAGGAGGGAGCTCGAGGCATTGGCGCAAAGCATGCTGCAATTGCGCGAGCACTTTGCAGGCGAGGCCCCGATCGACAAGCAGTGGCACCAGCAGATGACTGACCAGGCCAGCGACCTGAAAACCCTCGCCCGTGAGGCATATGCACGTATGGTGCTGGCCCGTGAACCGACGGCGGCGGGGGTCGAGGACCTGTTGGCCGAAGGCGTCATATCAATCAAGGAAGTACCCGGCACCGGTATCGTGTCGGGTGAAGGCAGGGCGCCACTGTTTCGCTGCTTCTACATCAGCAAGGTGGCCCCCTCCAGCGACGCCGTGACGACCCCGCAAATCATCTGGTTCGCCCACTTTCGCTATCCTGTCGGCACCGTCAGCCGCAGTGGTGTGGACTTTTCCAGGGCCTATCTGCGCCGTTACGCCGATCCCTATCTTAGCTTCGAGCAACGTTTGGGCGAGGCCCGTGATCTGGAACGACGGCTGAGCCTGATGCGCTCCACCCTTGACCCGAAATCGGCACAACAACTGTTTTTCACTGAGGGCCCCGTGAGCTGAAAAGCCCGATCCTGTAGTCGTCTTGACCCGCGGGGGCTGAGCCTGGGTTACCAGGTTCAGCCGGGTGCGTTGACCGGGCTGGTCGCACGGCGTTGTCGATAGATGAAATACAGCGCGGTCAGTACGGTCAGTCCGCTGACCAGCGCGCCGGTCCAGGGCAGGTCCGCCAGGTCGGCGCCGCTGGCTACCACCATCCCGCCGATCCAGGCGCCGGCCGCGTTGCCCAGGTTGAAGGCGCTCTGGTTCAGGGTCGAACCCAGGTTGGGCGCTTCGTGGGCCTGATCGATGATCAGCAATTGCAGGATCGGGCACAGCGCGAAGGCAAACGTCCCCCAAAGCACCAGTGTGATTGCCGCCGGGATCACCGAATGGCTGGTTTGCGTGAACGCCGCCAGCACCACCATCACCGCCAGCGCCATGCCCACCAGCGAAGGCAGCAAGCGGCTGTCCGCCAGGCGACCACCGAGCATGCTGCCGGCGGTCAAGCCCACGCCGAACAACAACAGCATGATGGTGACGCCGTGGGGGCTGACGCCGGTGATGTCCTGCAGGATCGGCGCAATGTAAGTGAACACACTGAACAGGCTGGTCGAGGCCAGCACACTCATGCCCAAGGCCAGCAGTACATTGGCCTTGCCCAGTACCTTGAACTCGCTGGCGAGGTTGGCCTTATCCATCGCAATGTTTTTCGGCAGCCAGCCCCATTGCGCAATCGCCGCCAGTACCCCGATCACCGACACCGCCCAGAAGGTCGAGCGCCAGCCTGCGTACTGCCCGAGTGCAGTGCCCAGTGGCACGCCGAGCACATTGGCCAGGGTCAGGCCGGTGAACATCATGGCAATCGCTTGAGCCCGTTTGTTGGGGGCTACCAACCCGGCAGCCACTACCGAGCCGATGCCGAAAAATGCGCCGTGGCACAGTGCCGTGATCACGCGCGCGGCCATCAGCGTGGCATAGTTCGGCGCCAGCGCGCAGAGCATGTTGCCGAGGATGAACATCAGCGTCATGCCCAGCAGGGTGGCCTTGCGCGGCATGTTGGCGGTGCCGACCGCGAGGATCGGTGCACCGAACACCACGCCCAGGGCGTAGCCGGTGATCAGCAATCCGGCATCGGGAATGCTCACGCTGAGGTCACGGGCGACATCGGGCAAAAGACCCATGATGACGAATTCGGTTGTGCCGATGCCGAAGGCGGCAACAGCGAGGGCAAGCAAAGCGAGTGGCATGCGCAAGGTCTCTGTCGGTAGTCTTGACGCTGTGATCAGGCATGCGCAGGCCGACGACCGTTCTCGAGGAGAGCGGGCCGGGCAGAGTTTTTATTGGAATTAGTCTGTGCGCAACTGAGTGCGGCGTGGTCGCTTGCAGTATAAGCAGCCACTGAAATATGGCGAATCAATTCTGTACCTGACCCCTGTAGGAGCGAGCTTGCTCGCGATGGACGTGAACGAAGACGTGTATTTACTGGTTGGCTGCGGTGTCCTCACGTTTTTCGCGAGCAAGCTCGCTCCTACAAAGGGCGGGGTCAAAAAAAGGAGTCGGCCGTGCTTGCGACGGCGTTGGTGTTGGTGGCGGCGCTGTTGCATGCGGCGTGGAATACCCTGATCAAGTTCAGTGCCGAGCGACTGTTGGTGGTGGCTTGCATGGACAGCGTGGCACTGCTCTTTGTCGTGCTGATGCTGCCGTTCCTGAGCGTGCCGCCACTGGAGATCTGGCCGTGGATCCTGGCATCGGCGGCGTTCGAGTTGCTCTATCGCTATTTGCTGATCCAGGCTTATCGGGTCGGCGACCTCGGGCTGGTCTACCCATTGATGCGCGGCCTGTCACCCTTGGTGGTGCTGGCGCTGACGCTGATCTTTGCCGGGGAAGTGCTGACCCATCAGCAGATTTTCGGCATCCTGCTGATTCCGTTCGGCATGCTCTGTTTGCTTTGGCAGGGCGGCGGCGGTGCGCGTTTGCCGTGGTCGATGTTGCCGGTGGTGGCGCTGATCGGCCTGTGCATCGGTTGCTACACCTATATCGACGGTCAGGCATTGCGGCGCTGGTCCCATCCACTGGATTACCTGGTCTGGGTCACCTTGCTCAGCGCCTGGCCGTTTCCGCTATTGGCATTGGTGCGCAAACGACCCGCGTTCATGTTGTTCTGGCGTGAGCAGTGGCGACTGGGCCTGGCCGTCGGGTTCTGCGTGTTGTTCAGCTACGCTCTGGTGCTGTGGGCGATGCAATTGGGCTCGATTGCAGAGGCAGCGGCATTGCGCGAGATCAGCGTGATTCTGGTGGTGCTGTTTGGCATGCGTTACCTCAAAGAACCTTTTGGCCGACCGCGCCTCTTAGCCTGTGGGCTGGTGCTGATCGGCATACTGGTGATGAAATTCTGACTGCTGTGAAACTTGAAGAAGGGACTGCTTTATGACGGTTGCTCTATGGTGCATTTTGATCGCGATTTTCCTGCCGTACGTGTGTACGTGGGTCGCCAAGATCAGTGGCGGGTTCAGACTGAAAGACAATCATGATCCTCGGGATTTTCTCGACTCCCTGGAAGGCTTGGGCAGACGGGCGCATGCGGCGCAGTTGAATAGTTTCGAAGTGATCCCGGCGTTCGCCGCGGCGGTGATCGTGGCGCACCTGGCCGGCAATGCCGAACTGGTGACGATCAATGTGCTGGCCGTGCTGTTCATTACCAGCCGCCTGCTCTACATCATTTGCTACCTGGCGGACTGGGCGACGCTGCGGTCGCTGGTGTGGTTCGTGGGGCTGGCGTTGATCGTGAGTTTTTTTGTGGTGTCGGTCTGAAAGGTTTTCAGTGTCTTTGCCGGCCTCCTCGCGAGCAAGCTCGCCCCCACAGGAGTGTGCGCTCCAATGTAGGAGCGAGCCTGCTCGCGATAGCCATCTAACGGACAACACTGTCCTCAGGGTTTTGTCTTCTCTGCATCCGCCACCTGCGGCACTTGCGGTAGCGCAGCACCTTTGGGCCAGAGCATCCAGATCTGGCCCTGCTGTTTCATGTCCCCGGCCAGTTGCCCGGCCGCATCGCCGGTGCCCCAGAACAGATCCGCCCGAACTTCGCCGGCAATGGCGCCGCCAGTGTCCTGTGCTGCCACGGGGCGAACCAGGGCTGTACCATCCGGTCTGGTGGTGGACAGCCACAACAGACTGCCCAGCGGAATCACCTTGCGATCCACCGCCGCGCTGTAACCGGCGGTCAACGGTACGTTCAGCGAGCCGCGCGGACCTTCGTTGCTGTCCGGGTTGCGGGTGAAGAACACATAGCTGGGGTTGCTGCCGAGCAGTTCGGGAATCCGCGACGGATTGGCCTTGGCCCAGGTGCTGATGGCGCCCATGGTTACGTCTTCTTTTTTCAACTCCCCCTGTTCCACCAGCCAGCGGCCGATCGGTCGATACGGATGGCCGTTCTGATCGGCGTAGGCAATGCGCAACTGGCGACCATTGTCGAGCTGGATGCGACCCGAACCCTGGATTTGCAGGAACTGCAGGTTCATCGGATCGGTCAGCCAGGCCACGACCGGCGCCTTGACCCCTTTGGTTTCGATGGCTGCCGCATCGTCGTACGGCTTGAGCACGCGACCTTCGAGTCGCCCGCGCAGGCGCTTGCCCTTGAGTTCCGGGTAAATGCTGTCGAGGGCGACGATGATCATGTCCTCGGGGACGCCATAGACCGGGACATTGGCAGCGTCGGTCTGGGTCAGGCTTCCGGGATAGACCGGTTCGTAGTAGCCGGTGATCAGGCCGTTGGGGTTGTCGTTGGCGGCGCGCAGGCCATAGACATCCAGGTTCTGTCTGAGAAAACCGCGAATGTCGCTGGCGGTTTGCGGCACGTTGGCAGCCGCTGCGCAGGTGCCACCCCAGACCGGGTCGGCCTTGAGTCGGGTGCAGGCGCTGCGCCACGAACCGAAACCGGCGACCAGGTCGCTGTCGGATACTGTCGGCAGAGCTTCCCATGTAGCACTGGAATAGGTGGCCAGGGCGTGGGTTTTCGGTTGTTGGTTGTCGCCACCGGTGCAGCCTGCGAGCAGGGCCACCATCGGCAGGGTCCAGGCCAGGCTGTGACGCCATGCCTTGAAACGGCTGTTCATGGAGTGATTCCTTTGCCGGTTGCCTGAGCGCTCCATGTGCTCAAGCAACCCTTGTTGATAATAGGGCTATTGGTCTTTGCCGATGACGCGAGGATACTGGCCGCCGTTTCCCGTGACCTGAAGCCACCATGACTCTTAAAAGACTTTCTGTTGTATTGCTGGCCTGCCTGACGTTGTCCGCTTGTGGCGGTGTCGACCCCAACTCGCCGCTCGGCCAGCGCAAGGCCATTTTCAAGCAGATGCTCAAGACTGGCGAAGACCTGGGCGGCATGTTGCGTGGACGCATTGCGTTCGATGGCCCGAAGTTCGCCGAGGGCGCGGTGAAGCTCGATGCGTTGTCCCGTGAGCCGTGGCAGCATTTTCCGCAAGTGCGCGAGGAAGATCACACCAGCGCCAAGAGCGATGTCTGGGAGCAACAGGCACGCTTTCAGGCAATGGCCCGCGACCTTGAAAGCGCCACCGGTGAATTGGTGATCGCCAGCCAGGTTCAACCCTACAAGGCCAGCAACCTGGGGCCGGCGGTGCAGAAAGTCGAAGATGCTTGCAGTGCGTGTCATAAGGCGTTTCGGGATCATTGATTGGGTGCTACGCATGACCTGTGGCGAGGGGGCTTGCCCCCTCGCCACAAAAGAACTGTTGCGTTACTTATCCAGCTCATCGAGTGCTTCCTGCAATTCCTTGCGGGCATCGGCGAGTTTGTCTTTGCGCTTGTTGATCTTGTCAGAGTCGCCTTTGCTCATGGCCTTGTCGAGGTCCGCCTGACGCTTGCTGACCTCGTGCCTGGCGTCAAGCACCTTGTTTTCCCGTTCCTTCTTCAGCGAGGCGTCGGTGCAGTTCGCCTCGACTTCGCTCAGGGCTTTTTCCAGGCCTGCCTGCTGGTCGGCGTTGCCGTGGACCTTGGCCAATTCGATCTGGTTGACGATACCTTGCTTCCTGGCCGCGCAACCGGTCAGCCCTGGCGCGTCCTCGTCTGCCATCAACGGGGTGGTCAGCACGCTGCAAAGGGCCAACAGGACGAGCGGCGAAAGAAATTTCATAAAAGCTCCATACAAGAAGACAAGCGAACCGGTGTGGCAATGGCTTGTTGGAGCCCGGCGGTCCCCTTGGGTTCCCGCTGGGCGCAAGGCTGACCGCTAAAAGCCGTCAATCCCGGCATCACGTAACGTTTCACTCAAGGCCAGGACCTGCGGATCGCGGAAAAAGGCGTTCAGTTGTGCCGCGCGTCCCGGGCCGATATCGGTCTCGGCCCGCCATTGTTCGATGTCTCGCTGCGCCAGTGCCTGCCACGAGTTGCCGAGGTGCACCTGACCTGTCGGAGGTAATCCCAGGGCTTTGAGCCAGTGCGCGAACGGGCGTTGCCGGGCTCGGTTGAAGCTGTCTGCAAGGCGAACCGCGCTACGCTCGCCGAAACCGTCAATGGTAGCAAGCTCTTGAGCATCGAGGGTCAACCAATCCAGCAGTCCGTTCAAGCGACCTGTTGCAAGAAGTTTTTCCCAAGTGCCCGGACCCACATTGGGCAGCGCCAGGCCCTGTTTGCTGCTGAGCCAGGTCAGGCGTGCGAGAAACTGGCTTTCACAGCCCGGAGTCGGTTGCCAGCAACTCAATAAATGAAAGTCCTCTGCCAGCGGCACGTTCAACTCCGCGCGTTCGCTGCTGCGCAACACAACGCTATCGAGCCTGGGAATAGTCAGCCCGGCCAGGCTGATGGCGACCTGATCACCCGGACGTATGTCCAGCGCCTGCCAACGCTGCAACGAACCGACGCTGACGTGTTTGATCTGCCGGTCATCGAGCTTTACCGGGGTCAGTTCAAGTACCGGAGTGATCCGCCCGGTCCGGCCGATTTTGAAGTGAACCTGGCGGACTTCGGCCAGTGTCTGGGCGAAGGGGTACTTCCAGGCGATGGCCCAGTAGGGTGACCTGGCCTGCCAGCGTTCGGCGGCTGGGCGCTGGTTCTGGCGCAGAACCACGCCGTCGCTGGCAAAGGGTAGAGGAGAGCGATACCAGTGTTCGCGCCAGTGTTCGGCATCGATAACGGAGGCGATTGGCTGGCTGTATTCCGTGGTACTCGGGAAGCCCAGCGCAGTCAGCGCCGCGGCACGCTCGGGCACGCTCGCCGGCCCTTGGGGCCAGTCCCATACAAACAAATCGATGTTGGCGGCCTGCTCGGCGCTCAAGACCTTGCGCGCCATCAGGCCGGCCACCGAGCCACGAGCATTGAGGCTACCGGCCCGGGCCTGCACATGATCGGCCAGGCGCCAATACAGTTCGCCTTGCACGATCAAGTCCCGGGCCTGCGATAGCCGTTGCGGGATGGCAAGAATCTGCCGTGCAGGAACCGTCCAGTCCTGGCCGCTCTGGCCGTCGCCGCGGCTGATGGCCAGGGCCAGCAGGCCATTGCGGTAAACCAGGGTCACCGCCACGCCATCGATCTTAGGCTGGACCCAGACGTCCACCCGGCCACGCAGCCAGTTTTCCACGGCGGGCCGATCGTGCAGTTTGCCCAGGCCAGTGTGGACGATGGGGTGGGGCAGGGTGCCGCGTGCAGTGCGCAAGGGGTCTGCGGACGGGCTCAGGTTGAAGCAGTGGCGCCATTGGGTGAGTTGCGCGCGAGACTGGTCGTAGAGTTCGTCGGCGACCAGTGAGCGTCCCAGGCGGTGATAGCTGTCGTCCCAGAGGTCGATTTGTTTTTGCAGTTCGTTGACTTCAATCAGGGCGCGTTCGGGTGGCCAGTCCGGGCACTCGGCGGCGTTGGCGGTCAGGAGGGCGAAGGTCAGTAGGGCGGCAAAAAACAGGCGCAGGTCGGGAAGCATCTTGAGCGTCCTTGCTCGGTGAGGTGCTTGAAGGCTAGGTCAGTATCGGTTGGCGGAGCGGGTGGGGTTTTTACCGAGTGTTTCTGGTGACTGGGCGGGCCTCTTCGCGAGCAGGCTCGCTCCCACAGGGATTTGCGTTTGCCCACAGGTATCAGTCACGCCAAAGATTAACTGTGGGAGCGAGCCTGCTCGCGATTGCGGCTACGCGGTCTCAAGCAAGGCAATAAAAAGCCCCGCAAGGCGCGAACCGTGCGGGGCTTCGGGTGTTGCGGGGAAGTCTTACAGGCCGGCAGCAGAACGCAGGGCGTCGGCGCGGTCGGTTTTTTCCCAGGTGAACGTGGTGAAGGTGTCGTCACCCACGGTCTTGGTCGCCGGGGTGCGCCCGAAGTGGCCGTATGCAGCGGTTTCCTGATACATCGGGTGCAGCAGGTCGAGCATGGTGGTGATCGCGTATGGACGCAGGTCGAACACTTCGCGGACCAGTTTGACGATCTTGTCGTCGCTGATCTTGCCGGTACCGAAGGTGTTCAGCGAGATCGACGTCGGCTGGGCAACGCCGATGGCGTAGGACACCTGAATCTCGCAACGCTCGGCCAGGCCGGCAGCGACGATGTTCTTGGCCACGTAACGGCCGGCGTAGGCCGCCGAACGGTCAACCTTCGATGGATCCTTGCCGGAGAATGCGCCACCGCCGTGACGGGCCATGCCGCCGTAGCTGTCGACGATGATCTTGCGACCGGTCAGGCCGCAGTCACCCACCGGGCCGCCGATAATGAACTGGCCGGTCGGGTTGATGTGGAACTGGGTGTCCTTGCTCAGCAGTTCGGCAGGCAACACGTGCTTGACGATCAGCTCCATCACGCCTTCGCGCAGGTCGTTGTACGACACTTCGGGGTTGTGCTGGGTCGACAGAACGACGGCGTCGATACCGACAACCTTGCCGTTTTCGTAACGGCAAGTCACTTGCGACTTGGCGTCCGGACGCAGCCAAGGCAGCAGGCCGGATTTACGGGCTTCGGCTTGCCTTTGTACAAGCTGGTGCGAGAAAGTGATCGGTGCAGGCATCAGCACGTCGGTTTCATTGCTGGCGTAGCCGAACATCAGGCCCTGGTCGCCGGCGCCCTGATCTTCAGGCTTGGCACGGTCGACACCCTGGTTGATGTCGGGGGACTGCTTGCCGATGATGTTCATCACGCCGCAGGTCGCGCCGTCGAAGCCGACGTCGGAGCTGGTGTAGCCGATGTTGGTGATCACGTCACGAACGATCTGCTCCAGATCAACCCAGGCGGAAGTGGTGACTTCGCCGGCGATGATCGCCACGCCCGTTTTCACCAGAGTCTCGCACGCCACACGGGCGAACTTGTCTTCAGCAATGATGGCGTCCAGCACCGCATCAGAAATCTGGTCGGCGATTTTGTCCGGATGCCCTTCAGACACGGACTCGGAGGTGAAAAGGGAGTATTCGCTCATCTCGATGTTTTCCTGAAATTACCGATGGTGAGTGTCGCCAGCCGGTCGCTGAAAGTGGCGGACCTGGATCTGGAAACCATTACGTAAGCCTACATAGAGGCTTTCCCCGGGAACGAGTCCCGCAGCGGTGGCCCAACGGGCCAGATCGTCCTGTTCAAACCCCAGCCAGAGATCACCGCAGGCCTCCTTGGCCCAACTCTGGTTGTGGCTACATAACTCTGTCACTAACAGGCTACCGCCTGGTTGCAGCAAATTGGCCATGTGCTTGAGCGCATCGGCCGGCGCGGCAAAATGGTGCAGCACCATGTTCAGTACAACGCAATCGGCCTTGAGGCTGACGCCGTTCAATGCATCGGCCAATTGCAGGCTAACGTTAGTCAGCTTGTCGCGTTCGCAGACTTGGCGTGCCAGTTCGAGCATCGCGCTGCTGTTATCCAGCGCCGTGACTTGCGCGAAGCGGCGCGCCAGTTCCGGCAGGAAGGCGCCATCGCCGGGGCCCACTTCAATGGCCGTGGCGTCTTTGTCGAAGCTCAGCTTGTCGAGCAGGGCCACCACGCTTTCGCGGTATTGCGGCAGGCCGGCGATCAAGTCTTGCTGGGCGCGAAACTTCTCCGCCACCCGTGAGAAAAAGTCCTGGCTGGCGGCCGCCCGTTGCCCATGGACCTGTGCGATGCGCGACTGTACGTCAGTCGGCAGCGTCAGGTTGTCCACTTCCTCGAGCAGGGCCGCGTGCAGTTTGCCGCCCAGCAGTTCGGTGTGGGGCAGGGCGCGACGGTAGAAAATCGCATTGCCTTCGCGGCGCGTCGCCACCAGGTCGGCCTGGGCCAGCACCTTGAGGTGGTGGCTCATGCCTGACTGGCCGATGCCGAAGATCTGCGCCAGTTCCAGCACACCGAACGAGTCGTTGGCCAGCGCGCGCAAGACATTCAACCGCAGGGGATCGCCGCCAGCCTTGCACAAGGCTGCCAGCTCATCGCAATCGTCATGTTGAATGGATGGCACGCGTAAATTCATAAGGCCGGCAGTCTAGTCACGGGTCGAAGGCATCGCAAGAGCAATATCAAAAAGTTTTGATATTGCTCGATAGATGGCACTTCCGGACGTTGGCTTCAGTCAACAAACGGACGGCGGAAAGGTTTCACCAGGCGAAACCGTCGTTATCCATTGGAAAAACGCCTTCAGATGACTATCTGTCATTGCCCCGAGGCGTCCCGGTGAGGGAAAATGCTCGCCTTTTTTCCGTTTCGTTTTATTCAAGCCCCCAGGAGAACAGCGATGCCTAGCCGTCGTGAGCGTGCCAACGCCATTCGTGCCCTCAGCATGGATGCCGTGCAAAAAGCCAACAGCGGCCATCCCGGTGCCCCGATGGGTATGGCGGATATCGCCGAGGTACTTTGGCGCGACTACCTCAAGCACAACCCGAGCAATCCATCGTTCGCCGACCGTGACCGCTTCGTGCTGTCCAACGGCCACGGCTCGATGTTGATCTACTCGCTGCTGCACCTGACCGGCTACGACCTGTCGATCGACGACCTCAAGCAGTTCCGTCAACTGCACAGCCGCACCCCGGGCCACCCGGAACTCGGCTACACCCCGGGCGTTGAAACCACCACCGGTCCACTGGGCCAGGGCCTGGCCAACGCCGTGGGTTTTGCCCTGGCTGAAAAAGTCATGGCGGCGCAGTTCAACCGTCCTGGCCACAACATCGTCGACCACCACACCTATGTGTTCCTGGGTGATGGCTGCATGATGGAAGGCATTTCCCACGAAGTCGCTTCCCTGGCCGGTACCTTGGGCCTGGGCAAGCTGATCGCCTTCTACGATGACAACGGCATCTCCATCGATGGCGAAGTCGAAGGCTGGTTCACCGACGACACGCCGAAGCGTTTTGAGTCCTACAACTGGCAAGTGATCCGCAATGTCGACGGTCACGACCCGGAAGAGATCAAGACTGCGATTGACACTGCACGCAAAAGCGATCAACCAACCCTGATCTGCTGCAAGACCACCATCGGTTTCGGTTCGCCGAACAAGCAAGGCAAGGAAGATTGCCACGGCGCCCCACTGGGTGACGCGGAAATCGCCCTGACCCGTGCGGCGCTGAAGTGGAACCACGGCCCGTTCGAAATTCCGGCCGATATCTACGCCGAGTGGGACGCCAAGGAAGCAGGTCGCGCCGTGGAAGCCGAGTGGGATCAGCGTTTCGCTGCCTACTCCGCTGCGTTCCCGACTGAAGCCAGCGAACTGGTGCGTCGTCTGAGCGGTGACCTGCCAGCTGACTTCAGCGAAAAAGCCTCGGCCTACATCGCCGAAGTGGCCGCCAAGGGCGAAACCATCGCCAGCCGTAAAGCCAGCCAGAATGCCCTGAACGCATTCGGCCCGTTGCTGCCTGAGTTCCTCGGCGGTTCGGCTGACCTGGCCGGTTCCAACCTGACCCTGTGGAAAGGTTGCAAAGGCGTCACCGCCGAAGACGCCAGCGGCAACTACATGTATTACGGCGTGCGCGAGTTCGGCATGACTGCAATCATGAACGGCGTCGCCCTGCACGGCGGCCTGGTGCCTTACGGCGCGACCTTCCTGATGTTCATGGAATACGCCCGCAACGCGGTGCGCATGTCGGCCCTGATGAAGCAGCGTGTGATCCACGTCTACACCCACGACTCCATCGGTCTTGGCGAAGACGGCCCGACTCACCAGCCAATCGAGCAACTGGCCAGCCTGCGCTGCACGCCGAACCTCGATACCTGGCGCCCAGCCGACGCCGTTGAATCGGCGGTGAGCTGGAAGTACGCACTGGAGCGCAAGGACGGCCCTTCGGCCCTGATCTTCTCCCGTCAGAACCTGCAGCACCAAACCCGTGATGCCGGCCAGATCGCCGACATCAGCCGTGGTGGTTATGTACTCAAGGACTGCGCAGGCGAGCCTGAGCTGATCCTGATCGCTACCGGTTCGGAAGTTGGTCTGGCCGTTCAGGCCTACGACAAGCTGACCGAGCAGGGCCGCAAGGTTCGCGTGGTTTCCATGCCGTGCACCAGCGTGTTCGATGCCCAGGACGCCGGCTACAAGCAATCGGTACTGCCGTTGCAGGTCAGCGCCCGTATCGCCATCGAGGCCGCTCACGCGGACTACTGGTACAAGTACGTGGGCCTGGAAGGCCGCGTGATCGGCATGACCACCTACGGCGAGTCGGCGCCTGCGTCGGCCTTGTTCGAAGAGTTCGGTTTCACCCTGGAAAATATCCTGGGTCAGGCTGAAGAGCTGCTGGAAGACTAAGCACGACGCGGTGGTTTCACGACCACCGCTGTCCCCTGTAGGAGCGAGCCTGCTCGCGATGGTCGTCAACGATAACGTGGGGTGCCTGAATGCCCGCGTTGCCTGAGCCGCAATCGCGAGCAGGCTCGCTCCTACAAGGGTTGTGTTGTTAATGCGATTTCGATCTACCTGCGTCTATCGAGAACCCCATGCCTCAACCGCGTCCCTACAAAGTTGCACTCAACGGCTACGGCCGGATTGGTCGTTGTGTCTTGCGTGCGTTGTTCGAGCGAGGTGAGAAGGCCGGGTTCGAGATTGTCGCGATCAACGATCTGGCGGACATGGCCAGCATCGAATACCTGACACGTTTCGACTCCACCCACGGGCGTTTTCCCGGTGAGGTGAAAGTCGACGGCGATTGTCTGCATATCAATGGCGACTGCGTGAAGGTCCTGCGCAGTGCCACCCCCGAAGGCATCGATTGGGCGTCCCTGGGCGTCGATCTGGTGCTGGAGTGTTCCGGCGCTTATCACACCCGCGCAGACGGCCAGCGTTTCCTCGACGCTGGCGCCCCGCGCGTGCTCTTTTCCCAGCCGATGGCCAGCGAGACGGACGTCGACGCGACCATCGTCTATGGCGTGAACCAGGATTGCCTGACCGGCGACGAGTTACTGGTGTCCAATGCGTCCTGCACCACCAACTGCGGCGTGCCGTTGTTGCGCCTGCTGAATCAGGCCATTGGTCTGGATTACGTGTCGATCACCACCATTCACTCGGCAATGAACGATCAGCCGGTCATCGATGCCTATCACCACGAAGACCTGCGCCGCACCCGCTCGGCGTTCCAGTCGGTGATTCCGGTGTCCACCGGTCTGGCGCGTGGTATCGAGCGCCTGCTGCCGGAACTTGCCGGCCGAATTCAGGCCAAAGCCGTGCGGGTGCCGACGGTCAACGTGTCCTGCCTCGATATCACGATGCAGACCGCCACCGCGACCGACGCCACCGAGGTCAACCGGATACTGCGCGAAGCCGCCACCAGCGGCCCGCTCAAAGGCCTTCTGGCCTATACCGAGCTACCCCACGCAAGCTGTGATTTCAACCATGACCCACATTCGGCGATCGTCGATGCCAGTCAGACCCGCGTTTCCGGCCCTCGGCTGGTGAACATCCTGGCCTGGTTCGACAACGAATGGGGTTTTGCCAACCGAATGCTGGACGTTGCAGAACACTATCTGCAAACAGCAACTTCAAAAAAACCGTAGGAAGTGCGACCCATGACCGTGTTGAAGATGTCCGACCTCGATCTGCAAGGTAAGCGCGTATTGATCCGCGAAGACCTCAACGTCCCAGTCAAGGACGGTGTTGTCACCAGCGATGCGCGTATCCTGGCCTCGCTGCCGACCATCAAGCTGGCCCTGGAAAAAGGCGCGGCCGTGATGGTCTGCTCGCACCTTGGCCGTCCGACCGAAGGCGAGTTCTCGGCCGAGAACAGCCTCAAGCCAGTCGCTGACTACCTGAGCAAGGCCTTGGGCCGCGAAGTGCCACTGGTAGCTGACTACCTGGGCGGCGTCGACGTGAAAGCGGGCGACATCGTGCTGTTCGAAAACGTGCGCTTCAACAAGGGCGAGAAAAAGAACGCTGACGAACTGGCCAAGCAATACGCCGCCCTGTGCGACGTGTTCGTGATGGACGCCTTCGGTACCGCTCACCGCGCCGAGGGTTCGACCCACGGCGTGGCCAAGTTCGCCAAGGTCGCTGCCGCCGGCCCGCTGCTGGCCGCTGAACTGGACGCACTGGGCAAAGCCCTGGGTGCCCCGGCCCAGCCAATGGCGGCCATTGTTGCCGGCTCCAAGGTGTCGACCAAACTCGACGTGCTGAACAGCCTGAGCCAGATCTGCAACCAGTTGATCGTGGGTGGCGGCATCGCCAACACCTTCCTGGCCGCTGCCGGTCACCCGGTCGGTAAATCCCTGTACGAGCCGGACCTGCTGGACACCGCTCGCGCCATCGCCGCCAAGGTCAGCGTGCCGCTGCCAGTGGACGTGGTGGTTGCCAAGGAATTCGCTGAAAGCGCCACTGCGACCGTCAAGCTGATCGCTGACGTCGCCGCCGACGACATGATCCTGGATATCGGCCCGCAGACCGCGGCGAATTTCGCCGAGCTGCTGAAGTCGTCGCAAACCATCCTGTGGAACGGTCCGGTCGGTGTATTCGAATTCGATCAGTTTGGTAATGGCACCAAAGTGTTGGCCCAGGCCATCGCGGAGAGTGCCGCGTTCTCCATTGCCGGCGGTGGCGACACCCTGGCGGCCATCGACAAGTATGGCGTGGCCGAGCAGATCTCCTACATTTCTACCGGCGGTGGCGCGTTCCTCGAATTCGTCGAAGGCAAGGTCCTGCCAGCCGTTGAAGTCCTGGAAAGCCGGGCCAAGGCCTGAGGGTCGCCCGTTCGACCAGGCAAGGGAGTGTTGAAATGGTCAAGACGTTAGCACTGTTGATCGTCGCGGGTTCGCTGGTGGCTTGCGGGAGTAGCCCGAAGGCCACCCCGGAATCTGCGCCGTCCGAGTCGGACAAAGGCTGCTACCAGGCTGACTGGCAGGCGGAAACCAACCCGGTGCTCAACAAGCGTTCCGGGCCGGAAGGCCTGGACAAATACGAGACTCAGGCACCCGCCAAGGAACATGGCTGCCCTTGACGGGTCTGACTCATTACTCAGGGCTGGCAGCGTGCGCCGTCAGTCGAGGGACACGGATGAAAGGTTTTATCGCCGTTGCGGCGCTGGCGTTGTTGGCCGGTTGTGCTCAGTTGGACCTGTTCCAGTCGTCCGCGCCTGTGGATAACTGGACCACCTGGACCTGCGACAGCCAGGCCAAAGTGCTGTGGCGCTACACCGACGACAGCCGCAGGGAAGTCGACGTGCGTCTGGGCGGTGCCGATCAGGTCTACCGCTTGAAACAGGAACCGGGTGCATCGGGTTCGCTGTACAGCAACGACATGCTGGCGTTTCACATAAAAGGTGAGGAAGGCCTGGTGTACTGGGTCGCCACCAATGATTTGATCGGCCGTGGTTGCAAGACGCAATAAACGGACTACGCCGTACCTGTGGGAGCGAGCCTGCTCGCGATGGACGTTAACGATAACGCGGGGTACCTGAATGTCCTCGTTGTCTGGGCCACCATCGCGAGCAGGCTCGCTCCCACAGGGGTTCTGGGTAAGTTCTTGAGATTTTCGCAACACCCGAATCCGCAGCCCGGGCCAACCCCCGATCTGCAAAAACTTGAATAGCCGCCGCCGCTACGGCAGGCTGGCACGATTAACGACCCTCAACCGGGAGAGATATACACAATGGCACTTATCAGCATGCGCCAGATGCTGGACCACGCAGCCGAGTTCGGCTACGGCGTTCCAGCCTTCAACGTCAACAACCTTGAGCAGATGCGCGCCATCATGGAAGCCGCTGACAAGACTGACTCCCCGGTGATCGTCCAGGCTTCGGCGGGTGCTCGCAAATACGCCGGCGCACCGTTCCTGCGTCACCTGATCCTGGCAGCCATCGAAGAGTTCCCGCACATCCCGGTGTGCATGCACCAGGACCACGGTACCAGCCCTGACGTCTGCCAGCGCTCCATCCAACTGGGCTTCAGCTCGGTAATGATGGACGGTTCCCTGGGCGAAGACGGCAAGACCCCGACCGACTACGACTACAACGTCCGTGTGACCCAACAGACCGTGGCCATGGCTCACGCCTGCGGCGTATCGGTAGAAGGCGAACTGGGTTGCCTGGGTTCGCTGGAAACCGGCATGGCCGGTGAAGAAGACGGCATCGGCGCCGAAGGCGTTCTGGATCACAGCCAGATGCTGACCGACCCGGAAGAAGCCGCTGACTTCGTAAAACGCACTCAGGTGGATGCCCTGGCCATCGCGATCGGCACCAGCCACGGCGCCTACAAGTTCACCAAGCCGCCTACCGGCGACGTGCTGGCCATCGACCGCATCAAGGAAATCCACAAGCGCATTCCGAACACTCACCTGGTGATGCACGGTTCGTCTTCGGTTCCGCAAGAGTGGCTGGCGATCATCAACCAGTACGGCGGCGACATCAAGGAAACCTACGGCGTACCGGTTGAAGAAATCGTCGAAGGCATCAAGCACGGCGTGCGCAAGGTCAACATCGACACCGACCTGCGCCTGGCATCCACTGGCGCAATGCGTCGCCTGATGGCCACCAACCCGAGCGAGTTCGACCCGCGTAAATTCTTCGGCGCCACCGTCACCGCCATGCGCGACGTGTGCATCGCTCGCTACGAAGCCTTCGGCACTGCCGGTAATGCTTCGAAGATCAAGGCGATCTCGTTGGAAGGGATGTACCAGCGTTATCTGAAAGGTGAGTTGAACGCCAAGGTCAACTAAGCCTTTAGCGTTTGAGTTTCATAAAAAAGCCCGTCGAGAGACGGGTTTTTTGTGGGCGTGTTACTTGTGGAATTATTGCGCTCGAGTGTTTGTGGTGAGAGTGGGGTTTTGTTGCTAAAGATGCAATAGTAATTTCAAACTGATATAAAAAACTGTCAGATATTACAGGTGTGCCAGTGCTGGTGGAGGCCTGCTCTTTGAACTCGCTTACTTACCGGATGAAAAAAATGGAAATCGAACAAAAAGATGGTATCGAGTCTTGGGGTAACCTGAATGTTAAATTGAAACATCCAGATCATGATGAAAAGTTTGAGAGTCTTACGGGTTACGGCTATTTATCAGTGGGTGAAGAATCCTTCAGGATTAAATTGGCTAAGACCATTGACGGGCATTTGTATTATATGGCGGCTGTGGGTAGCTGGAATCTTGAGATTAATAAAGACTACCCACTAAAAGGAAACAAAGATCTTATTTTTGCGCATTTGGAGTTTGATAAAATTCCTGGTGATCAATATGCTGATGGTACGTTTCGTTTGACGAGGGGCAAGCCGTATCCTCAAGGAGTATTCGATTTTGTTGAAGAAGGGGCTTTTTCGGCCTCGGGTGATTTTGAATTCCTAGAGGTTCGCGAATGATGTTGGTCTGATGCCGTACGGCAGACTCATAGAGCCTGCCGGTTTATTGGCTTTTGCATCACTCGTTAGTTTGAGTTTGCGTACCGCACGTTTTATTAGTTGTGATCAATATCCAGCTTGCTGAACGTCACTTTCCCGCCTTCAGTGGTGTACCCGGTGTTGTCCTGCACATAGACCCCGGCCTTGAAGTACAGCGGTTTGTCGCGCCAGGTTGTGCTGATTTGCGTATCCCATTGATAACCTGCGGCGCTGATGCCCAAGGCGCCGCCGGGGCTGAGGTGAATGAGGTAGTTGAACTCCTGGTCGAGTTTCACCCCGGTCGCCACGATGATCACCCGGCTTGTATCGTCATAGGGATGCATCCGGACCTTGGCAACGATATTGCCGGTACCTGTGCTGGTTTTGTATTGGTATTCGACCTTCACCAAAGGTTTCTGGCTTTGATAGGCATGGATCTGGCCGATGACGATCTTCCCGGAACTCGGCACCTGATTTACTGCCAGAGTGGCATACAACAAATTGTCAGCCTCCGGGTAGTACCAGTTTTTCAACGTGCCGTTGCTGTAGGTTTCACGTAATTCGGTGCGCGGATAAATCGCGTTTTCGGTACGGGAGCCGGTCACGGGCGCCCAGAAAAACAATGTGCCGGTGTCGGAGTGGAAGTATTGATCCTTGAAGCCGTCCACCAGCTTGGCGGTTTCGACGGTGTACGGCGGGCTGCCAACGGGAACGCTGAGGTTCCAGGTTGCGAGTTCGATCATGTCGGTTCTTCCACTTGGGTCATGCTGCACGGGCGTGCCAGAAGCTCTAGGCCGCACCTTTTAGGGCGGTCTTTATAAGCGTAGCGGGGGATTTTGTTAATGCCCGCCTGACGGGTGGTTGACGTCAACATCCTGTCGAAATGCCTTCTTCCGGGTTTTCATCGGACTGAGCGTTCGACCGTTAGTCGGTAAAAAGACACAATGATTAATTGATGGCTCACTGACACCTTCTGCTTTCGCAGAACCGGGTCTAGAGTGAAGTCACAGTATTTGTCCGGTTTTCACGAGAAACCGGCCTGACACCCCGCAATTAGAGAAGCAGCATGGAATGCGCGCAATCAACGCCAGTAGAAGGCGGCTCAACCCTTTTAGTCGTCGACGATTACCCTGAAAACCTGATCAGCATGCGCGCGTTGCTACAGCGCCAAGGCTGGCGGGTCATTACTGCCACCTCGGGTTTCGAGGCCCTCGGCTTGTTGCTTGAGCACGATATCGACCTGGTGCTGCTGGACGTGCAGATGCCGGGCATGGACGGTTATGAAGTGGCACGCCTGATGCGCGGTAGCCAGCGGACCCGTCTCACGCCGATCATTTTCCTGACCGCCAACGAACAGTCCCAGGACGCCGTGATCAAGGGCTATGCCAGTGGTGCGGTGGATTACCTGTTCAAGCCGTTCGACCCACAGATCTTCACGCCCAAGGTCCAGGCGTTGCTCGAGCACCAGCGTAACCGTCGGGCCTTGCAGCGCCTGAGTCATGATCTGGAAGCCGCCCGTGCCTTTAATGCGTCGGTGCTGGATAACGCAGCCGAAGGTATTCTGGTATTGGGTGAGGACGGCCTGATTCGTTTTGCCAATCCGGCGATGTCACGGTTGCTCAATGCCCCGGTGCAGGAACTGCAAGGCAAGGAGTTTCTGGACTACCTGCAAAAACCGCATATCCCGATCTGGGCCGATTCCGAGTTGCTGGCCGGATACAAACGCGGCGAAACCCTGCGCCTGCACGATGCCCAGCTACGAACCGCGCCCGGCCAGCAGGTGCCGGTGGCTTTGTCCTGCGCGCCATTGCCTGCCGAGCAACATGCGATGGTCGTGACCGTACTGGACATGTCGGTGGTGCGCCATCTGCATCAGCAACTGGAATTTCAGGCGGTCACCGATCCGCTGACCGGATTGCTCAATCGACGGGGTTTCTACCAGACCGTAGAGAACCTGCTGTTGCGCGGTGAGCGCTCGGACAGCTCCTGGGTCTTGATGTACCTGGACCTCGACGGCTTCAAGCGAGTCAATGATTCCCTCGGGCACGATGCCGGCGATCGGGTGCTGCGCTGGGTTTCCGAACAGTTGAAGGCCTGCCTGCGGCCCTTCGACATCCTGGCGCGGATGGGCGGTGACGAATTCACCGCGCTGCTGGATCTGGAGTTCCCCGAGCAGGCGGCGAAGATTGCCGAGAAGCTGATCGAGCGAGTGTCGATCTGTCAGCAGATCGACGGCCTCGATATCGTCCTGGGTGCCAGCATCGGCATTGCCACGTTCCCTGACTGTGGCGCCAATCTCGACGGAATGCTGCGGGCGGCCGATATCGCCATGTATGAAGCCAAGCGTGCCGGCCGCCAGCAATATCGCTTCTACGATCACGAAATGAATGGCCGGGCGCGCACGCGGCTGATGCTGGAAGAAAGTGTGCGCACGGCCATCGAGAACCGGGATTTCAATCTGGTGTATCAGCCTCAGGTTGCGATTGCCGACGGGCGGATTCGTGGCTTCGAAGCCTTGTTGCGCTGGCAGCACCCGAGCGTCGGCGATGTCCCTCCGGGGCTGTTTTTGCCATTGCTGGAGGAGGCGCGGCTGATCAGTCGCCTGGGCAGTTGGATCTACCATCGCGGCGCCGGGCAACGCAAAGCCTGGGAGTCCCTGTTTGCCGAGGATCTGGTGCTCGGCGTCAGCTTGAGCAGTACGCAGTTCGGGTTGTCCAATCTGGTCACCGAGTTGCGCCAGGTGCTGGAGCGCCATGGCCTGCAACCGCGTCATCTGGAAGTCGAGGTCACGGAAGAGGCCTTGATGCACAACCCCGAAGAAGCCCGCAAGCAATTGCGCCTGCTGCACAATCTGGGCGTACGAGTGGCATTGGATGATTTCGGGGCCGGCCCCTGTTCCCTGAGCCACTTGCGCGACCTGGAGCTGGATACCCTCAAGATCGACCGCCATCTGATTGCCCGGTTGCCGGAGTCGACAAAGGATGCGGCGCTGGTGCGCAGTGTGATCGACCTGTGCAGGCAGTTCGGGATGCTGGTGATTGCCGAAGGGGTGGAGACCCTCGCGCAGTATGAATGGTTGCAAGCCAACGGCTGTGAGTATGTGCAAGGTTTTCTGGTGGCCCGGCCGATGATGGCCGAAGACACGGGGGTCTTTGTCCAGCCGTTTGACTGGAGCGCGCTGGCTCGCTGAATTCGCTACACTGGCGGCCTTTCAGTGACCTGTATTGCCGTCCCGATGACCGTGTTGAAATATCTCCAGGCTTATCCCGCTACCTTGCAGGATCAGGTGCGCCAGCTGATCGCCGACGGTCGGCTGGGCGATTACCTGAGCCAGCGTTACCCGCAAAAGCACGGGGTGCAGAGCGACAAGGCGCTGTACACCTATGCCCTGGACCTCAAGCAGGAGTACCTGCGTAATGCTCCGGCCATCGACAAGGTGCTGTTCGACAACCGTCTGGACCTGACCCACCGCGCCCTTGGCCTGCACACCACGATTTCCCGGGTGCAGGGCGGCAAGCTCAAGTCCAAGAAGGAAATCCGCATTGCTTCACTATTCAAGGAAGCACCTTCCGAGTTCCTGAAAATGATCGTGGTGCATGAGCTGGCGCACTTCAAGGAATCGGACCACAACAAGGCGTTCTACAAACTGTGCGAACACATGCTGCCGGGTTATCACCAGGTGGAATTTGATGTGCGGGTGTACCTGACGTGGCGGGATCTGTAGCCGCTGCCGCAGGCTGCGATTTTATATGGAGCATCAGATGGACGTGAGCAAGACCAAGAGCAGCTTCTACCGCCGGTTGTACGTGGCGTACCTGATCGACAGCGGGCTGGCCAGCAGCGTCCCGACGCTGACCGAGGTCACCGGCATGCCCCGACGCACGGCACAGGACACCATCGCGGCGTTGGCGGATCTGGACATCATTTGTGAGTTCGAGCAGGAAGAAGGCGCGCGCAACCATGCGGGGCGCTATCGGATTCGCGAGTGGGGGGCGATTGATCGCGGTTGGATCGAGCGTAATCTGCGGCAGATCAAAGCGGTGTTGGAGTATCCCTGAGATTTGCGTTGCCTGAGCTGACGCCATCGCGAGCAAGCTCGCTCCCACACTGGATTGTGTTCACAACTCAAATCAACTGTGGGAGCGAGCTTGCTCGCGATAGGGCCTTCAAGGACGACGCATCCCGATGTGTGGAATGCCATCCTCGACATATTCCTCACCCGCCACGACAAAGCCATAGCGCCTGTAATACCCCTGCAAATGCGCCTGGGCCGATAGGTAGACCGGCAGGCCGGGCCAGTATTTTTCGATATGTTTCAATGCCTGCTCCATCAACTCGTGCCCCAGGCCTGCGCCGCGTGCCTGAGGGGCAGTGATCACCCGCCCGATCACCACGTCGCCGCCCTGTGATTGCGGGTCAAGCAAGCGCAGATAGGCCACCAGCTGGTTACCGTCCCAAGCCATCACGTGGCAGGTGTCGCCTTCCAGGTCCTGGCCATCAATATCCTGGTAAATGCATTTTTGCTCGATGACGAACACTTGCGCACGCAACTGCAAAATGGCGTACAGCTGCTCCTTGCCCAGGTCGCTGTGGTGTTTGCAGATCCAATCGACTGTCATGTTTTGATTCCCTGAAAACGTCGTTCCGATACTAAGCGCACTCACGCCAGAAGTCTTTATGGCGGAAGAATCTGTGACAAAGGCCAAAATGCCATCATTCATTTTTCGCGTGGATGTCTTCTTTGTGTAATCTGGATCGAAGCGCTGTGCTATGGCTTCGATGAGCTGATGTTGAGTACCCGAGTCTTGCCGGTAAAGGGGCCTTGGGGTTTTGGCTGAAAACACGTCGGGCAACTCGCCCGCTAAGGATTTTCTGGCATGCCGCGGTTGCATCGAGCTTTTGCCTTGATTGGGTTGCTGTTGCTGGTTCAGGGAGCGGCGGCAGAAAAACTGCGGTTGGTCGCTGATGCCTGGCCACCCTTTACCGACGCCACGCTCGTCAACGGTGGTTTGGCCACGGACATTGTCAGTACCGCGCTCGCCAGGGCCGGCTATGCCAGTGATTTCGAACAGGTGCCCTGGGCACGGGCCTTGATGGGATTAGGCGAGGGCCGATACGACGTGCTGGTCAACGCCTGGTACACCGAGGAGCGGACCCGGCTTGGCCAGTTCTCCGGCGAGTACCTGCTCAATCGCGTGCGCTTTCTCAAGCGCAAAGACGCGCCCATCGAATTCAATAGCCTGCAGCAATTGCACACCTATCCGATTGCCGTCGTGCGTGGATACGCTTATTCGCCCCCGTTCGACAACGACGAGTCGTTGCAGAAAATCCCCGTGCACAGTTTCGCCATGGCGGTGCGCATGCTCGCGGCCGACCGGGTCAAGCTGACGCTGGAAGATGAATTCGTCGCCCGCTACTACCTGGCCCGTGAGTCGCCGACGGTGCGAAACGCCGTGGAATTCCTGCCCAAGCCATTGAGCGAGAACAGCCTGCATATCATGGTCAGCCTGAAGAATCCCGAGCATGCGCGGATCGTCGCCGGTTTCGACCGGGAGATCGCGGCGATGAAGGCGGACGGGAGTTATGAGAAGCTGATGAAGCAGCACGGGATGTGAGTGGGTTGAGCCAGTTTCTGTGTTGCTGCTGATGGCCTCATCGCGAGCAAGCTCCCACAGTAGATTTGCGTCGTTCACAAAACCAATGTGGGAGCGAGCTTGCTCGCGATGAGGCCCGCCCAGACACCACAGATCTCAATCCTCACTGGTGTCCTTGATCAGATGCGCTGCCAACGTCCTCAGCGGCCCCAACTGCCGGCAGATCAGCGCCAGTTGTGTCTGCACCAACCGCTGACCCTCATCGATTTCATCCGGCATCTGTTCCAGTTCATTGGCCAGTGCTTCTTCTTCATCGCTCTGAATCTCGATCGAAGACTTGCTCGCCAGCCCTTGGGCGATCGCGTCGATGCTGGCGGCCAGTTTCACCCCGGCCCCTTCGATCAAGTGCTCACGCACGTCCGCCGGCAGTTGGGTTTCCCGGTGCGCGCCCAGGCCCGACAAGTAGCTCAGAAGCGTGTGCGACAGGACCAGGAAGCGGAAGCCTACGTCCGCTTCCTTTCGGAAATGTCCCGGCTCCATCAGCATGTTGGCCAGTGTGGTCGACAGCGCCGCGTCGGCGTTGTGCGCGTTGCGGCGGGCCAAGCGGTAGGCCAGGTCGTCGCTTTTGCCCGCCGCGTATTGCTGCATGATCTGGCGCAGGTAAATGCTGTTGCAGGTCAGCGTGTTGGCCAGCACCTTGTTCAGGCGTCGGCCCTGCCAGTCCGGCAGGAACAGGAACACTGCGAGGCCGGCGATCAGGCTGCCGAGCAAGGTATCGAACAGCCGTGGCAGGAACAGCCCGTAACCGTCACCCACCTGGTTGAAGCAGAACAGCACCATCAGGGTGATTGCCGCCGTCGCCAGGGTGTAGCGGGTGGTGCGGTTGGTAAAGAACACCACCCCGGCGGCAATGGCGAAACACGACTGGATCAGCGGGTTCGGGAATAGGTCGAACAGCGCCCAGGCCAGGGTCAGGCCGATGGCGGTGCCGATGATCCGCTGACCGAGTTTGCGGCGGGTGGCGCCGTAGTTCGGTTGGCAGACGAACAGCGTAGTAAGGATGATCCAGTAGCCTTGGGACGGGTGAATCAAATGCACCATGGCGTAGCCGATGCTCAAGGCCAGGGGCAATCGCAGGGCATGGCGGAACAGCAGCGAGGTCGGCGTCAGCTGCGTGCGCAAGCGCAGCCACACGTCTTTCAGGCTACGCGGCGAACGGTCGAGCAGGCTGCTGTCGGTGGCGTCGGCCAAGGCGTCGGGGTTACTGGCATCGCTGAGCAAACGGTCGAGGGTACCGAGGTTGGCCGCCAGTGCCCGCAGTGAACGCAGCAAGCCGCGCCAGGCCGGGTTGCTCTGGATGCGCAGGTGTTCGAGAGAGGCATCCAGGTCGCTCAGGGCCTCGGCAAAACCGGCGTCATAGGTGAACGGCTGACGCATCTGGATCGATTCGGCCAGGGCCCGGCATGCCTTGCCTTGCTGGCGCAACAGGCGTTGGCAACGGAACAGCACATCGCTGTGGAAGAAGGCATCGGCCAAGGCGTTGTAAGGGTAGTGCGATGAGCTGGCGCGTTCGTGGATGTCCTGAGCGAGGAAGTACAGCTTGAGGTAGCGGCTGACTTTCGACCCCGGGCGACCGTTGCCGACCCGGTGCAGGATGATCTCCTTGGCGGCGTTCAGTGCCGCTACCACCCGGCCGTTCTGCTGGGCCAATTCCAGGCGCCGCGCCTCCACGTCCATCTGCCGGATCGGCTCGAACAGCGAGGATTTGAGCTTCAGGTAAAAGCCCAGCTCGCGGAACAGGCGCGCCAGGCTCTGTTGCACCGGCTGATTGGAAAACAGCGCCTGCCACAACACCGAGAGCACGCCGTACCAGGCAGCACCGGCCACCAACAGCAGGGGTTCGTGCCAGAAGTCGGTGACCGCGCCACCACGCTGGTCCACACCGATCATGGTGTAGACCGACAGGATCAGCGTCGCCGAGGCAATCGCGCCATAGCGCTCGCCGAGGGCGCCGAGCATGGTCAGGCAGAACGCGGCCAGGGCGAAGGCAATGATGAAGAGGTAGGGGTAGGGGAAGAGCAGTTCGACGGACAGAGCGGCAACCGCGAAACACACCAGCGTCACCGCCAGTGCGTTGAGACGGCCCTGCCAGCTGTCGTCGGTCTCGGCCAGGGCACTGGCGATAATCCCCAGGAACAAGGGGATCAGCAGGCCCATTTCATCCTGATACCAACACAGCGCCATGGTGCCGGTCAGGGCAATGAATACCCGCACGCTGTAGCTGAATTTATCCAGCGCCCAAAGGCGACGCAGAGACTGGCGGAACGAAGTCGATGACATGAAATGCGAAGGCCTTCCGAGGCAATGACGCTAAATTGAGCCACTAATGACGCCGACGCAATGGCGTCGATCACATCAGACAGCAAAATCTGTTCCTTGATACCACACGTATTCAATGTAGGAGCGAGCCTGCTCGCGATGAGGCCGGTACATTCAATATTGATGTCGACTGTTAGGCCGCTATCGCGAGCAGGCTCGCTCCTACAGGTTTTGGGTTGGATCAGACGTACTGCGCGGCCGCGTAGCCAGAAGCCCAGGCCCACTGGAAGTTGAACCCGCCCAGATGCCCGGTCACGTCCAGCACTTCACCGATGAAGTACAGCCCCGGGCTTTTCAGCGACTCCATGGTCTTGGACGACACTTCATTGGTGTTGACCCCACCCAGGGTCACCTCGGCGGTGCGATAGCCTTCGGTGCCGGCGGGCACGACTTTCCAGCTCGCCAGTTTTTCCGCGATATCGGCCAGCTCCGCGTGGGTATACTGCTTCATCGGTTTGGAGGCGAACCAGTTGTCCGCCAACAGATTGGCCATCTTTTTGGTGAAAATTTCACCGAGCAGGGTTTTCAGCTCGCTGTTGGGACGTTCGGCCTGTTGCTGTTGCAGCCAGCCCGGTACGTCGTGATCCGGCAGCAGATTGATCTCGACGGTATCGCCGGATTCCCAGAACGACGAGATCTGCAATATCGCCGGGCCGCTGAGGCCGCGGTGGGTGAACAGGATGTTCTCGCGGAAGCTCTGGTCGTTGCAGCTCACCAGGCAATCCACCGATGTACCGGACAGCTCGGTGCACAAGGCCTTGAGCTGATCGGTGATGGTGAACGGCACGAGACCGGCGCGGGTCGGCAGCAATTCGTGGCCAAACTGCCTGGCGACCTGGTAACCGAAACCGGTGGCGCCCAGGGTCGGGATCGACAGGCCGCCGGTGGCGATTACCAGGGATTCGCAGGTGATTTGGTCGAGTGTCGTGTCCAGCAGGTAGCCGCTTTCGAGCTTCTCGATGGTCTGGATCGAGGTGTCCAGGTGCAGGCTGACGCCGACCTGATCGCACTCGTTGAGCAGCATTTCGAG
Source organism: Pseudomonas sp. IT-P74 (assembly GCF_949768175.1). Taxonomy (NCBI): domain Bacteria; kingdom Pseudomonadati; phylum Pseudomonadota; class Gammaproteobacteria; order Pseudomonadales; family Pseudomonadaceae; genus Pseudomonas; species Pseudomonas sp. IT-P74. The sequence continues at coordinate 189,157 of NZ_CATKQD010000077.1, forward strand.
GATGTCGCTGGATTTGTTATCGCAGAACAACTGGCCGAGTTTTTTCTCGTGGTACGGCACGCCGTGCTTGGCCACCATGCCGATGAAGTCCCACTGGGTGTAACGGGCCAGGGCAGATTTGCAGAAGTGTGCGTTCTGCGAGAGGAAATTGCCCGGTTCTGTGTACATGTTGGTGAAATTACAGCGGCCACCGCCCGACATCAGGATTTTCTTGCCGGCCTTGTTGGCATGGTCGAGCAACAATACCTTGCGCCCACGCCCGGCGGCGGTCAGTGCACACATCAACCCTGCGGCGCCAGCGCCAATGATCACGACTTCGGTAGAGCGCAAAACGGTGTCCTCTCAATGACTCGCCACAAAACAAACTGTGGGAGCGAGCCTGCTCGCGAAAGCGGTGTGTCAGTCAACCATAGGCTAAATGACAGATTGCATTCGCGAGCAGGCTCGCTCCCACAGGGGATCTTCTTTGGTTGGAAGATCGCTTACAAAATGCGAACGCGCAACGAACGGCCCTTGATCTTGCCATCGTTCAAACGCTGCAAGGCCTGCTTGGCGACGCCGCGCTCCACGGCCACATAGGCCTGGAAGTCGAAAATCGCGATCTTGCCGACCTGGGCGCCGGGGATGCCGGCGTCACCGGTCAGTGCGCCAAGAATGTCGCCCGGGCGAACCTTGTCCTTGCGGCCGGCAGCGATGCACAGGGTGCTCATCTGCGGCAACAGCGGGCCGCCACCCTTGGAGGTGAGGTTGTCCACCTGGTCCCAGGTCAATGGGGTCTTCTGCAATTGCTCGATGGCCTGGGCGCGCTGTGCTTCGGACGGCGCCACCAGGCTGATGGCGAGGCCTTTCTCACCGGCGCGACCGGTACGGCCGACGCGGTGAATGTGGATTTCCGAATCACGGGCCAGCTCGACGTTGATCACCATGTCCAGAGAGTCGATATCGAGGCCACGGGCCGCGACGTCAGTCGCCACCAGCACCGAAGTACTGCGGTTGGCGAACATCGCCAGCACCTGGTCGCGGTCACGCTGTTCCAGATCGCCGTGCAGGCCGACGGCGGAGATGCCTTTGGCGGTCAGGTGATCGACGGTTTCCTGAACCTGCTGCTTGGTGTAGCAGAAGGCCACGCAGGAGGCCGGGCGGAAGTGGCCAAGAACCTTGGTCACTGCGCTCATGCGGTCATCCGGCGAAATCTCGTAGAAGCGCTGTTCGATCTGCGTGTCGTCGTGGAACGCCTCGGCCTTCACCTGCTGCGGGTTGCGCATGAACTTCGAGGCCAGCTGCTTGATGCCTACCGGGTAGGTGGCGGAGAACAACAGGGTCTGGCGACGCTCCGGGGCCTGCATGATGATTTCTTCGATGGAATCGTAGAAACCCATGTCGAGCATGCGGTCGGCTTCGTCGAGGATCAGGGTGTTCAGGCCGTGAAGGACCAGCGAACCTTTGCGCAGGTGCTGCTGGATGCGCCCCGGGGTGCCGACGATGATGTGCGCGCCGTGTTCCAGCGAAGCGATCTGCGGGCCGAGGGACACGCCGCCGCACAGGGTCAGGACCTTGATGTTGTCTTCGGCACGGGCCAGGCGACGGATTTCCTTGGCGACCTGGTCAGCCAGCTCGCGGGTCGGGCACAGGATCAACGCCTGGCAACCGAAGTAACGCGGATTGATCGGGTTCAGCAGACCGATGCCGAAGGCGGCGGTCTTGCCGCTGCCGGTCTTGGCCTGGGCGATCAGGTCCATCCCCTTGAGGATCACCGGCAAGCTTTGCGCCTGGATCGGCGTCATCTGGGCATAACCGAGGGAGTCGAGGTTAGCCAGCATGGCGGCGGACAGCGGCAAAGTATTAAATTCGGTGGCGATGGTGGTCACGGGACTGGCCTGCAAAACAAAATGTCGCGCAGTGTACCAGTCCAGTGGCCATTCGCCCTAAGGCTCTATGTGTTCTTCCGGACGCTTAACTCGCCGTCCGTCATTTTTTGACAGTTGCGAGAAGATCGTCGCGGCCAGCATCGCCATGATTCCCACGGTCACGAAGGTCAATTGGAATGCCCCCAGGACCGTGTCCACGCCATCATTGCCAATTTCCGCGGTAAAGCCACCGAGCAGCGCACCCGCGCAGGCAACCCCCAAGCTCAGGGACAACTGTGCGACCACCGACAGCAAACTGTTGCCGCTGCTGGCGCTGGCGTCGTCGAGGTCGATCAGAGTCACGGTGTTCATCGCGGTGAACTGCAAGGAGTTGATCGCCCCGAGGATCGCCAGCAGGCACAGCAGCAGCCAGTACGGCGTCTGCTCGCTGACCAGGCCCATGCTCGCCAGCATGATCCCCAGCGCCAGGGTATTGCCGGTGAGCACGATGCGGTAACCCAGGCGCTCGATCAGCGGCCGCGCCACCCACTTGGCGATCATCGCCGCCGCCGCCAGCGGCAACATGCTCATCCCGGCTTGGGACGGCGAATAGCCCAGCGCCACTTGCAGCAGCAACGGCACCAGAAAGGGCAGGGCGCCGCTGCCGAGGCGGGCGAACAGATTGCCGAGAATGCCGACGGCAAAGGTTCGGGTCTTGAACAGCGACGGCGCGAACAACGGGTTTTCGATATGCCCGGCGCGCAACCAGTACGCCGCCAGGCACGCCATCCCGCCAAACAGCAGCAACATCACCCGAAGGTGCGGCAAGTGCAGTTCGCCCAGGCCCTCCATGGCGATAGTGATCAGAATCATCGCCGCGCCAAACAGCACGAAACCCAGGCTATCGAAACGGGTGCGCTCGGAACCGCGCAGGTCCGGGATGAATTTCCACACGGCGTAGCAACCGACCAGCCCCACCGGCAGGTTGATCAGGAAGATCCAGTGCCAGGTCAGGTACTGCACCATCCAGCCGCCCATGGTCGGGCCGATCAACGGACCGAGCAGCCCGGGAATGGTGATGAAGCCCATGATCCGCACCAGTTCCGAGCGCGGGTAGGCGCGCAACACCACCAGCCGCCCGACCGGCAACATCAACGCGCCGCCCAGGCCCTGGATCACCCGGGCGCCGATCAACATGCTCAGGCTGCTCGACAATGCGCAGAGCAGCGAGCCGAGGCTGAACAGCAAAATCGCGCTGAAGAAGATTTTCCGGGTGCCGAAGCGATCGGCGATCCAGCCGGACGCGGGAATCAGCAAGGCGACCGTGAGCATGTAGGCGATGATCACGCCCTGCATGCGCAATGGATCTTCGGCGAGGTCCCGGGCCATGGCGGGCAGGGCGGTGTTGAGGATCGTCCCGTCGAGGGACTGCATGAAGAAGGCAATGGCGACGACCCAGGGTATCCAGCGGGCGGTCACAGCGTCGAGAGGTGGGCGGTTGGGCATGGGACCCCTTGTCAGTGTGAGCTTTACTCCGTTCCTGTAGGAGCGAGCCTGCTCGCGATGAATGTGAAGGCGCTGCGTTTTTCCAGGCAGCACGCGTCATCGTTCACGACCATCGCGAGCAGGCTCGCTCCTACAGGGGTAGGCGTGTTTACAGTGTCAAAGTTAGTCGGCTGACCAGCGCCCCAGGCAACAACGCCGAAGCCGTCGCCCGCTGGCTGTAGGTACTGGCCGATAGCAACAACTCCCGCTCTTCGGTCAATGCTTCCAGCTGCGAACCGAGCAGGCTGAAAGCGCTGTCATCAAAACGCATGGTGCCGACCGGTGTCTGGATCTCGCCGTTCTCGACCCAGAATGTGGCAAACCGGGTCATGCCGGTCAGGCGTGCAGCTGGTTGATCCGAGAAGTTCAGGTACCACAGGTTGCTGATGTACAACCCCGTGCCCAATTGCTTGAGGATGTCCGCGTCAGGCAATGCCCCGGCTTTCATGTTCAACGCGCTCGGCGATTCACCACCGCTGGCGCCATTGGCGGTCAAGCCGTATTCGGCGGCGCTGCGCGAGCTGACCAGTTGTGCCCCGGCCTTGCCGTCGACGATCAACTTAAGATCGTTGCGTGGATAACCTTCATCGGAAAACGCCGGGCTCAGCGAGCCGCTGACTTTTTCATCCAGCGAGACCAGCGGGCTGAACGCGCTGTCGCCACCGTAGAGCTTTTGCAGCGGGCTGCTTTTGCTGGCAATCGACTGTGCCGAGAAACCACCCCAGCACAGCATGCCCATGATTTCTTCCAGCGCCGCCGGTGCCAGGTAGGCGCGGTATTGGCCGGGCGGCAAAGTGCGCAGCGGCCGGCCCAGAAACTCAAGCTGTTCGCGGGCCTGCTGGAAGCGTCTGGCAAAGCCTTCGCTGTTCCAGTCGTGCCCGGCGTAGCTGGCTTTCACGGCCTGGCCGTTCTCGTGGAACAGGCTGAAGTCGAAGTTGAAACTGTTGGCCTGATGCCAGCCAAAGGCGCCCGAAGAACTGGCAAAGCCACGACTGATCGGGCCGGCAGCGTAGAACCCGACAAGGTCCAGGCCTTCGGCGGCCTGGGTGATTTGCGCGACGACCTGCTCGGTGTCCGGCAGCGGGTGCGACTGCACGTTGTTGCTCTGCCAGCCGTTGTGGTTGAGCAGCAGGTACGGGTCCGCAGGCAGCAGTGGCAGGGTTTCACGCAACTGTTGCAGACCTTCGCTCAGGCGCTGCGCATCCACCTGCGGATCGCCGGCCAGGGTGATGTGCAGGTCGGCATGGCGGCCTTCGTTGATCAGTTTCAGGCCGATACTCGCCTGCTGCACCTGACCGGCCTGGCGCACCTTGGCATGGTTGAATCGTACGAAGGCCGACGATTCTGCGGCGTAGCTGAGGGTGAACTGCTCGGGCTCGAGAAGCGCCTCACGCAAGCTGTTGACCAGCGCCTTGAACGACGCGGACTGGCTGTTTGAAGGATTCATCAGGCGTCTCCTCCGAATACATCAACGTTGCTGAACACGCAGGCCGGTGATGCGTGGCCGACGCGGATCACCTGGTTCGGTTCACCCTTGCCGCAGTTCGGTGTGCCGAGGACCTTCAAGGTACTGGCATCGCCGACGGCGCTGAGGCTCTTCCAGAACTGCGCGGAGATGCCCCGGTAGTTGGGGTTCTTCACCACGCCCTTGAGTTCGCCATTTTCGATCAGTTGGCCCCATTCGCAGCCGAACTGGAATTTGTTGCGCGCATCGTCGATCGACCATGAGCGGTTGGTCGACATCAGCACGCCGTGTTCGATGCCGCCGATCAGCTGTTCGATGGACCGATCGCCCGGCTCGATGTTGAGGTTGGCCATGCGGTCGATCGGCGGGCGGTTCCAGCCACAGGCACGGCTGTTGGCGACACCGTCCATGCCGGCACGGAATTGCGATAACGCGCCGCCCAGCGGACGCAGCAACAGGCCTTCGCGGATCAGGAACTGTTTGCTGGCAGGCGTTCCGTCGTCGTCATGGCCATAGCTGGCGAGCTCCTCGGGGATGTCCGGGTCGAAGGTTACGTTGAGCAGGCCGGAACCGTATTGCAGGCTTCCGAAATCACTGGCTTTGACGAAACTGGTGCCGGCGTAATTGCGCTCGTCGCCGAGGATGCGGTCCAGTTCCAGTGGATGGCCGATGGACTCGTGGATTTGCAGCATCATCTGGTCGGGCATCAACAGTAGGTCGCGTTTGCCTTGCGGGGTATTCGGCGCCAGGAGCAATTGCAGGGCCTGATCGGCCACCTGGGCTCCGGCACCGATCAGGCCGCAGCGGCTGATGACGTCCGCCGCGCCTTGCTGACCGAAGTTCTCGCGGCCAAGGCTGCGGGTCTGGCTGTCGCTGCCGTCGTAGGCCGTGACGTCCAGACCGGGGTACACAAAGCGTTGGGCCTGGCGCAGTTCGGCACCGGCGCTGTTGAGGTAGATCTGCTCGACGTGGGTGATACCGAGGCTGACCTGCCAGTTCACCAGGCGGTCATCCTTGGGCACTGCGGCGGATTCGGCGCCGAGCAACTGGTAGCAGTCGCTCAGGGACGGGAAAGCCTGATCGAGGTTGGGTGAAAAGTAATCGGCGCGGTCGCTGGAAACGGCTTGTTCGCGCAGGTCCAGCAAGGCGTGGGGCTTGAGTCGACGGGCCTGGAGTTCGGCGCGTTCGAGGGCGGCTTGCAGGCCCTGTTGCGACAGATCGTTGGTGGCCGCATAGGCCTCGACGCCATTGACCCGCACGGTCAGCATCGCCCCTTCGTCACGGCTCAGGCTCGGCGGTTCGGCGACGTTCTTGCGCACCGACAGGTACTGCCCGGATTCGCGCACATAACGCAGGGAAAAAAATTCGGCACCCGTGCGCAAGGCAGCGAAGCGCTGCTTGAGCTGGGGATGGAAATCGAACATTCGTGAACCTCCTGGAAATGGAGTGGCGATGGCGCGGTGCTGCGAGGAGAGGGGTGAAACGATTGCGTGGCGCTAGATTAGGCCTGCAAGGGGGGAGGATCAAGTGAAGAGGGGGTGTGGTAGGAATTACTGTGAATCAGGGAGAGGTGCGCTGATTTGTAGGGCCTCATCGCTGGCAGGCCAGCTCCCACATTTGATCTTCAGTGTTCACAAAATATGTGTTCACTACCGATCCCCTGTGGGAGCTGGCCTGCCAGCGATTAGCCGTAACGCAGTGTAGCGCCTTACGCAGTCTGGCTCAGTTCCCGCACCGGCTTGCCCTTCACCGGCGCTTCACCCGCCACATAGTAAGTGGCGGTGCTGCGCGGCAACGGCTTGCGGCCACGGATCTTGTCGGCGATTTTCTCGGCCATCATGATCGTTGGTGCGTTGAGGTTGCCGGTGGTGATGATCGGCATGATCGATGCGTCGACCACCCGCAGGCCTTGCATGCCATGCACGCGACCTTCGCCATCGACCACGGCCATTTCGTCGGTGCCCATCTTGCAGGAGCAGGACGGGTGGAACGCGGTTTCGGCGTGTTCGCGGATGAACTTGTCCAGTTGCTCGTCGCTCTGCACGTCGATGCCCGGGCTGATCTCGCGACCACGGAAGGCGTCCAGTGCAGGTTGCTGCATGATTTCCCGGGTCAGGCGGATGCCGTCGCGGAATTCCTGCCAGTCCTGCTCGGTGGCCATGTAGTTGAACAGGATGCTCGGGTGCTGGCGCGGGTCCTTGGACTTGGCCTGGATGCGCCCGCGGCTTGGCGAACGCATGGAGCCCATGTGCGCCTGGAAACCGTGCTCTTTCACACCGTTGCTGCCGTTGTAGTTAATCGCTACCGGCAGGAAGTGGTACTGGATGTTCGGCCATTCGAATTCCGGACGGGTACGGATGAAACCGCCGGCCTCGAACTGATTGCTGGCGCCAATGCCGGTGCCGTTGAACAGCCACTCGGCACCGATGGCCGGCTGGTTGTGCAAGAGCAGCGACGGGTACAGCGAGACCGGTTGGGTGCAAGCGTATTGCAGGTACAGCTCAAGGTGATCCTGCAGGTTTTCACCGACGCCCGGCAGGTCGTGGACCACCGGAATGTCGAGCTTGTTCAGCAGTTCGGCCGGGCCGACGCCGGAGCGTTGCAGGATCTGCGGCGAAGCGATGGCGCCGGAGCACAGCAGCACTTCCTTGCGCGCCTTGACCTCAACGCGCTCTTCAGCGGCGCCGACCAGGTAACGCACGCCGACCGCACGCTTGCCTTCGAACAGGATCTTGTCGGTCAGGGCGTGGGTGACGATGGTCAGGGTCGAACGCTTCTTGGCCACGTCCAGGTAACCACGGGCGGTGGAGGCACGACGACCTTTGGGTGTCACGGTGCGGTCCATCGGGCCGAAGCCTTCCTGCTGGTAGCCGTTCAAGTCTTCGGTACGCGGGTAACCGGCTTGCACGCCGGCTTCAACCATGGCGTGGAACAGCGGGTTGTTGCCGGCTTTCGGCGTGGTCACGCTGACCGGACCATCGCCACCGTGGTAGTCGTTCGGGCCGATGTCACGGGTTTCCGCTTTACGGAAATACGGCAGGCAGTCCAGGTACGACCAGTCTTCCAGGCCTGGCAGTTTCGCCCAGCCGTCGTAGTCCATGGCGTTGCCGCGGATGTAGCACATGCCGTTGATCAGCGAGGAACCACCCAGGCCCTTGCCGCGACCGCATTCCATGCGACGGCCATCCATGTGTGGTTCTGGGTCGGTTTCGTAGGCCCAGTTGTAGCGACGGCCTTGCAGCGGGAACGCCAGGGCGGCCGGCATCTGCGTGCGGAAGTCGAAACGGTAGTCCGGGCCGCCCGCTTCGAGCAGCAGGACGGTGACGCCGGCGTCTTCGGTCAGACGAGTCGCCAGGGTGTTACCGGCCGAGCCGGCACCGATGATGATGTAGTCGAATTCTTGGGACATTGAATGCACCCTCTTTGATGTTGGTCAGGTCTGGCCTTGGCGAGTGCTGTGCACTCGATCGCCAGCAGGCTGGCTCCCACAGGAGTACGCGTTCCAATGTGGGAGCCAGCCTGCTGGCGATGACGGCCTCGCAGGCGAAGCGGATATCGCCTTAGAACACCGAGACGTAATCGCCCAGCTCGACCTGTACCGATTTGATGCGGGTGAAGTTGTTCAGCGAACTGATGCCGTTCTCACGGCCGACACCCGACTGCTTATAGCCGCCAACCGGCATCTTCGCGTCGGACTCGCCCCAGGCGTTGATCCAGCAGATGCCGGCTTCCAGTTGATGAATCACGCGGTGCGCGCGGTTCAGGTCCTTGGTGACGATACCGGCAGCCAGGCCGAAGTCGGTGTCGTTGGCGCGGCGGATCACTTCTTCCTCGGTTTCGTAGGACAGGATCGCCATCACCGGGCCAAAGATTTCTTCACGCACGATGGTCATGCCGTCGGTGCAGTCGGTGAACACGGTCGGCGCCACGAACGCACCCTTGGCGAATTCGCCGTCGGTCAGGCGCTCACCGCCGCACAGCAGGCGGGCACCTTCTTCCTTGCCCTTGGCGATGTAGCCCAGCACGCTTTCCATGTGCGCAAAGCTGACCAGCGGACCGAAATTGGTGTTTTCGTCTTCCGGGTTGCCGATGCGGATGCGTGCAACGCGCTCGGCGATCCTGGCTTCGAAAGCGGCCTTCAGGTGAGCCGGTACGAACACGCGAGTGCCGTTGGTGCAGACCTGGCCGGAGCTGTAGAAGTTGGCCATCATCGCGGTGTCGGCGGCGCGATCGAGGTCGGCGTCGTCGCAGATGATCAGCGGGGATTTGCCGCCCAGTTCCATGGTCACGTCCTTGAGCGAAGAGCTCGAAGCGCTGGCCATGACTTTCTTGCCGGTGTCGGTGCCGCCGGTGAACGAAACTTTCTCGATGCGCGGGTGCTCGGTCAACCAGGTGCCGACTTCACGGCCGCTACCGGTCAGGACGTTGAACACACCGTTTGGCACGCCGGCTTCGGTGTAGATCTCGGCCAGTTTCAGGGTGGTCAGCGAGGTGACTTCGCTTGGCTTGAAGATCATCGCGTTACCGGCCGCCAGGGCTGGCGCGGATTTCCACAGGGCGATCTGGATCGGGTAGTTCCATGCGCCGATACCGGCCACGACGCCCAGCGGCTCGCGACGGGTGTAGACGAACGAAGTGGTGCGCAGTGGAATCTGCTCGCCTTCGATGGCCGGTACCAGGCCTGCGTAGTACTCCAGCACGTCAGCGCCGGTGACGATGTCGACGTAGCGGGTTTCAGAGTAGGCCTTGCCGGTGTCCAGGGTTTCCAGGGCGGCCAGTTCGTCGTTGCGCTCGCGCAGGATTTCCACGGCACGACGCAGGATGCGAGAACGCTCCATGGCGGTCATGGCGGCCCAGATTTTCTGGCCCTTCTCGGCGCTGACGACGGCACGCTCGACGTCATCGAAGGTCGCACGTTGCACTTTTGCGAGGACTTCACCGTTAGCCGGGTTGATGGCTTCGAAAGTGGCGTCGCTGCTGGCGTCGCTGTACGCGCCATCGATGTAGAGTTTTTGCAGTTCGAAACGGGCCATAAAGTCCTCGCAAGAGCATTAAGTGGCTGGCGCGGTTCGGTGGTTGAGCGTTTATGTGTGCTCTAACTCACCCGCTTTGCCAGTTGGGTATCCATGTATTCGTAAGCAATCTGTTGCGCCTGCTCGGTGTCGAAAGCGTCTCCCGACAGCGCGCCGCGCAACCACAAGCCGTCAATCAACGCTGCCAGGCCTCGGGCGGCACTGCGCGCATCCTTGAGCGGCAGCACGCGGCGGAACTGGCAGCACAGGTTGGAATACAGGCGGTGATCGTTGATCCGCTGCAACCTGTGCAAAGACGGCTGGTGCATGCTGGTGGCCCAGAAGGCCAGCCAGGTTTTCATTGCCGGGCCATTGACCTGGCTGGCGTCGAAGTTGCCTTCGATGATCACCTGCAGATGTGCCCTCGGGCTGTCATCTGTCAGCGCCAGTCGGCGCAGGGTGACGTTCTCGCTCAGGACGGCCATCAGGTACCCCATGGTGGCGGCAATCAGGCCGTTCTTGTCCTGAAAGTAGTGACTGATGATGCCATTCGAGACACCGGCCAAACGGGCGATCAGCGCAATGCTGGCGTCCCCCATTCCGACCTGATCGACGGCCTGCAAAGTGGCTTCGATCAATTGCTGGCGACGGATGGGTTGCATACCGACCTTGGGCATCTTGCACATCTCCTTAGGCCTTCCGGTGGACGTACGACGGCAACCGGGTTGAAGGCCAGTCTATTTTGTTTTGATTGAACGTTCAATCAACAAAGAATAAGATCTGCGACAAATCGTCGCTGCCTGCAGATTTTTCCTATATGTAGCGGCGGAAAAAACGACTTCCGAAACTGCTCGAAACCTACGCGCTGCGGCGCTCCAGGGGTTTCGGGCTTTTTTCGGGCTGTCTTTATATCACCCGCCGGTCGGCTGCCCACTAACCGATTGGTCGGGTAACCCGTTTGCCTTGCGTTCTTCTCTCGCACTGCCCGGAGCATCTGTGCCATGAGTTCTGCCTCGCTAATAAAGACCCCACCCGAGAAGGTGACGGTCAACGGTTGGGTGTTCTACACCTCTACCGCGTTGATTCTGTTGTTGACCGCCATTCTGATCATCGCCCCGCAAGAGGCCGGCAGAATGCTGGGTACGGCGCAAGCCTGGTTGTCCCGCAGCTTCGGCTGGTACTACATGGTGGTGATTGCCGCCTATCTGATTTTTGTCGTCGGCCTGGCGTTTTCGTCCTACGGCAAACTGAAACTGGGCAGCAAGGACGACACCCCGGACTTCAGCTACGGCGCCTGGGCGGGAATGCTGTTCTCCTCGGGTATCGGCATCTCGCTGCTGTACTTCGGCGCGTCGGAGCCCCTGGACCATTACTTCAACCCGCCGGAAGGCGTGGCCGGCAGCAACCTTGCCGCCCGACAGGCCGTTCAACTGACGTTCCTGCACTGGGGCTTGCATGGCTGGGCGATCTACGCGCTGGTAGGTTTGGCCGTGGCGTACTTTGCCTACCGGCATAACCAGCCGCTGGCGTTGCGTTCGGCGTTGTATCCGCTGGTGGGCGAGCGTTGGGTCAAGGGCGCGGCCGGACACGCGGTGGACGGCTTCGGCATGTTCGTGACCCTGCTGGGCCTGGTGACGAACCTGGGGATCGGTTCGCTGCAAGTGTCATCGGGGTTGGAAAACCTGTTCGGCATGGAACACAGCAACACCAACCTGCTGATCGTGATCATCGTGATGAGCACCGTGGCGACCATCGCTGCCGTGTCGGGCGTGGAAAATGGTATCCGCCGTCTGTCCAACCTCAACATCGTGCTGTTCAGCGGCCTGCTGATTTTCGTGCTGTTGTTCGGCCCGACCCTGCACCTGCTCAACGGCTTCGTGCAAAACGTCGGTGACTACCTGAACGGCGTGGTGCTCAAGACCTTCGATCTGTATGTGTACGAAGGCGACAGTGAGAAGTCCGACCGCTGGCTCGGCCTGTGGACCCTGTTCTACTGGGCCTGGTGGATTTCCTGGGCGCCATTCGTGGGCATGTTCATCGCGCGTATTTCCCGTGGTCGCACCGTGCGCGAACTGGTGGCCGGTGTGCTGCTGATTCCGCTGGGCTTCACCCTGGCGTGGCTGTCGATCTTCGGTAACTCGGCTTTGGACCTGGTGATGAACCATGGGGCGGTGGAGCTCGGAAAGACTGCGCTGGAACAGCCGTCCATGGCGATCTACCAGTTGCTTGAGCATTACCCGGCGTCGAAGGTTGTGATCGGCGTGTCGATCTTTGTCGGTTTCGTGCTGTTCCTGACCCCGGCGGACTCCGGCGCGGTGATGATGGCCAACCTTTCGTGCAAGGGCGGCAATGTCGATGAGGATGCGCCGCACTGGCTGCGGATTTTCTGGTCGGCGGTGATCACCCTGGTGACCATCGGCCTGCTGTTCGCCGGCAACTTCGAAGCCATGCAAACTATGGTAGTGCTGGCCGGTCTGCCATTCTCGGTGGTGCTGGTGTTCTTCATGTTCGGCTTGCACAAGGCCATGCGCCAGGACGTGCAGATCGAACAGGAGCAAGCGGAGCTAGCATCGCGCGGTCGCCGTGGTTTCAGCGAGCGCTTGACCCAACTGGACTTGCAACCGAGCCAGTCGGTGGTGCAGCGCTTCATGGACAAGCACGTGAGCCCGGCGCTGGAAGACGCGACGGCGCAAATGCGTGCTCAAGGCCTGCAAGTGCAGACACTGCTGGGCAAGTCCAAGCGTTGCATGGGCGTACGGGTGGAGATGGAAGAGGGCAACCCTTTCGTCTACGAAGTGAGCCTGGATGGCTACCTGGCCACACCGACCGAGTCGGCGCAGTCCGATGAAGCACGTCAGCGTTTCTATCGCGCCGAGGTGTACCTGCACAACGGCAGCCAGGACTACGACTTGATGGGCTTCACCCAGGATCAGATCACCCGTGACGTGCTCGATCAGTTTGAAAGCCATCGGCAGCTCCTTGGCCGGGTTTACAGCTAAGGTGTGAGTGACGCGGTGTTTCAGTCAGAAGCTCCGCGTCGGCATCATCGCCAGCAGGCTGGCTCCCACATTGGAATGCATTCCCCTGTGGGAGCCAGCCTGCTGGCGATGGGGCCTTCAACTTCAACACAGCAGCGCCCGCTGTCCAGATAAACAAAAACGCCGCGATTCTATCGCGGCGTTTTTGCATCTGTTGCCTTACCCCAGGTTCTTGCCGAGCAGTGCGTGATACAGCTCGCTGTCGCCAAGGATCCCCACCACCTTGTTGTTGTCGTGCAGCACCAGCTTGTTGCCGGTCTGATAACGAATCTGCAACGCGTCGCGCATGCCGATGCTGGAGTCCACCAGAGTCGGCTTGCGTTCCAGGCCTTCGACGGCTTGCCCAGGCATCCAGTTCTGCAGGTCCATGTTCGAGCCGTTCTTGCGCGCGCCTTTGATGGTGTTGCCTTCAGCCAGGTCCAGCCACGAATCGCCGCCCGGATCGAGACATACCGAACCGTTGATGCGTTTGCAGTTGTCCAGGCTGCGCATCAGGCTGCGGCCGCACAGCACGTTCAACGGGTTGGTGTGGGCTACGAAGGTCCGCACGTAATCGTCCGCAGGGTTGAGGACGATTTCTTCCGGTTTGCTGTACTGGATGATCCGGCCGTCCTTCATGATCGCGATACGGCTGCCGAGTTTCAGCGCTTCATCAAGGTCGTGGCTCACGAAGACGATGGTCTTGTGCAACTTGCGTTGCAGTTCCAGCAGCTCGTCTTGCAGGCCCTGGCGGATCAGCGGGTCGAGGGCCGAGAACGGTTCGTCCATCAGCAGAATGTCGGCGTCCATCGCCAGCGCACGGGCCAGGCCCACGCGTTGCTGCATGCCACCGGACAGCTCATCGGGTTTCTTGTTGCGCCACTGGGCCAGGCCCACCAGCTCAAGCTTTTCGTCCACCAGTTTGCGTCGTTCCTTTTCCGGACGACCCTGCATTTCCAGGCCAAAGCTGATGTTCTCGCGCACCGTCAGCCAAGGCATCAGGGCGAACTTCTGGAACACCATCGCGATGCGCTTGGTGCGCATCATTTTCAGTTCCGCCGGGGTACAGGAGGCAATGTCGATCTGCTTGCCTTCGTGTTCGACGAACAACTTGCCACGGCTGACGGTGTTGAGGCCGTTGATGCAGCGCAACAGGCTGGACTTGCCGGAACCGGACAGGCCCATCAGTACGCAGATCTCACCTTTTTCGATATCCAGGCTGGCCTTTTCGACCCCCACGATCTGCCCGGTCTTTTTCAGGATCTCGTTACGGGTCATGCCTTGATCCAGCAGCTTGAGCGCCTCGCGTGGATCCCTGGAGAAGATAACGTCAACGTTATCAAAGCGAATAATGCTCATGCATCACCCCCTACTTTGGCGTCGGGTTGTTTGCAGATACGGTCGAGCATGATCGCCAGCAGTACGATCGCCAGGCCTGCTTCGAAGCCCAAGGCGATATCAGCAGTGTTCAGTGCGTTGACCACCGGTTTGCCCAAGCCATCGGCACCCACCAGTGCCGCGATCACCACCATCGAAAGAGACAGCATGATGCACTGGGTGATGCCGGCCGCGATGCTTGGCATGGCGTGGGGCAGTTCGATCCTTGAGAGCAATTGGCGACGCGAGCAGCCGAAGGCCTTGCCGGCGTCCATCAATTCTTCCGGAACATCGCGGATACCCAGGTAGGTCAGGCGGATCGGCGCAGCGATGGCGAACACTACCGTGGAGATCAGGCCCGGAACCACACCCAGCCCGAAGAGGGTGAGGGTAGGAATGAGGTACACGAAGGTCGGTACGGTCTGCATCAGATCGAGTACCGGACGCATTAAAGTATAGAACATCGGCTTATGCGCGGCGACGATGCCCAGCGGCACGCCGATGACCACGCAGACCAGGGTGGCGAACAGCACCTGGGCGAGGGTTTCCATGGTTTCCTGCCAGTACCCCAGATTGAGGATCAGCAGGAAGGAGGCAACGACAAACGCGGTCAGGCCCCATTTGCGTTGAATGAAGTGTGCCAGTAGTGCGATCAGGCCGATCAATGCCAGCGGGTTGAACCAGGTCAGCGCAAACGTCACGCCGTGGATCATCGTTTCCAGTGTCACGGCGATGGCGTCGAAGGTGTTGGCGCCGTGTTGCGTCAACCATTCAACGAAGCCTGCGATGTACTGGCCTAGGGGTATTTTCTGATCAATCAGCATGGTAGTGAACGTCCGCATGCAAGGAAATAAACAGCCCGGGCAGGCGAACCTGCCCGGCATAAGCGATTACTGCAGTTTGGCTTTCACGGCCTCCAGGCCAGGTTTACCGTCAATGGTGGTCACGCCAGCGAGCCAGGTATCGAGCACCTGTGGATTCTTTTTCAGCCAGGCCTTGGCGGCCGCGTCAGGCTTCATCTTGTCGTCCAGGATGTTGCCCATCAGTTCACTTTCCATGTCGACGGTGAACTCCAGGTTCTTCAGCAACTGGCCGACGTTGCCGCACTCCTGCGCATAACCCTTGCGGGTGTTGGTCGCTACGGTGGCGGCACCGAAGTCCGGGCCGAAGAAGTCATCACCACCGGTCAGGTATTGAATCTTGAAGCGCTTGTTCATCGGGTGCGGCGCCCAGCCGAGGAACACCACGGCGGTGTCGCGTTTCTGCGCGCGGTCGACCTGCGACAGCATGCCGGCTTCGGAGGATTCGACGACTTTGAAACCGGCGGTCTTCAGGCCGAAGGCATCCTTGTCGATCATGCTCTGGATCAGACGATTGCCGTCGTTGCCAGGCTCGATGCCGTAGATCTTGCCGTCGAGCTCTTTCTTGAATTTGGCGATATCGGCGAAGTCATGCAGGCCCTTGTCGTACAGCGCCTGAGGGACGGCGAGGGTGTACTTGGCGCCCTTGAGGTTGGTGCGCACGGTTTCCACGGTGCCGGCATCGCGGTAGGCCTTGATGTCGTTTTCCATGGTCGGCATCCAGTTGCCCAGGAACACGTCCATGTTCTTGCCGTCGGCCAGGGACTTGTAGGTCACGGGCACGGAAATCATGGTGGTCTTGGTCTTGTAGCCGAGGGCGTTGAGCACAACGCTGGTGGTCGCGGTAGTCGCGGTGATGTCGGTCCAGCCGACATCGGAGAAGTTTACGGTACTGCATTGCGCCGGTTCTGCGGCTTGCGCCAGAACCGGCAGACTAAGCATGGCGGCCAACAACAACGACGGGGAACCTTTCATGGATGGACTCCTTGGTGTTTTTTTTGGCAGTGTTCCGACTGGACCACCGCACTTATAGGTTGCGGTTGGATGGCGTTCTGGAGACAGCTCTACCACGTCGCCTTGCAATCGAGTCGATATGATCATGTACCAGTGAAAATCTGACGCCTACAGGGTGCGTCGTATCCAGTACAGGGATGGTCGCATCCAGTGTCGGTGACGTCGTTTACAGATTTTTTCAGCCCGATTTCCCCCTCTGAACCGCAAAAAAACGGTGAAAACACAGCGTAAAAGACACGCGGCGCTGGTGGGCATGAGTGCGTCGGTTAGAGACGTCGAACAACTGGATAAAAGCTTGATGATGCGGTCATCTCGGCGGATTGCAGCTTGAGCGTAGCAGCTCCGTCATCGTGCGCTTTTGCGTGCGCAGTGAGCCTATCCAGGAGTTCGGCAGTAATGGCTATCAGTGTTTTCGACCTGTTCAAAATCGGCATCGGCCCTTCCAGTTCACACACCGTGGGTCCCATGCGGGCGGCGGCGTTGTTTGTGCAGGGCTTGCGTGAGCGGGGGCTGCTTGAGCAGGTGCGGCGTGTCGAAGTCCAGTTGTTCGGTTCATTGTCGGCCACCGGCATCGGCCACGGCAGCGACAATGCCGTGATCATGGGCCTGATGGGCGAGTGGCCGGATGCGATCGATCCGTCGCAAATCGGCATTCGCATCGCCACCCTGCGCGAGACCGATACGCTGCTGCTCGACAGTCGCTTGCCAGTGCCCTTCATCTGGGCCCGGGACATGCGCCTGATCGACGAGAACCTGCCATTCCACCCCAACGCCATGACTCTTATTGTCGAAGGCGATGGCGGCGAGTTGTATCGCGACACCTACTATTCGGTCGGCGGCGGTTTTGTCGTCGATGAGGCTCAGGCCTCCAGCGGTGTCGTCGACCTCGACCGCACCGTGTTGCCATATGACTTTTCCAGCGCTGCCGAGCTGCTGGAGCTGTGTAAAAAACACAAGCTGCGTGTAGCTGAATTAATGATGGCCAACGAGAGGGTGTGGCGCGGCGAGGACGAAATCCGCAGCGGCCTGATGAAGCTCTGGCGCGCCATGCAGGATTGCGTCGAACAAGGCCTGAAGCACGAAGGCATCCTGCCCGGCGGGCTGAACGTGCGCCGTCGCGCGGCCAAGCTGCATCGCAGCCTGCAGGAACTGAACAAACCCAATGTGATCGGCTCGACCTTGAGCGCCATGGAATGGGTCAACCTGTTCGCCCTGGCGGTCAACGAAGAAAACGCCGCTGGCGGACGCATGGTCACGGCACCGACCAACGGTGCGGCGGGGATCATTCCGGCGGTGCTGCACTACTTCATGAAATTCAGCGAAGCCGTGACCGACGCCAATGTCGTCGACTACTTCCTCGGCGCGGCGGCGGTGGGAATCCTGTGCAAGAAGAACGCATCGATCTCCGGTGCCGAAGTCGGCTGCCAGGGCGAAGTCGGTTCGGCCTGCGCCATGGCGGCCGCCGGGTTGGCGGAAATCCTTGGCGCCACGCCAGAGCAATTGTGCAACGCGGCGGAGATCGGTCTGGAACACAACCTCGGCCTGACCTGCGACCCGGTGGGTGGGCTGGTCCAGGTGCCGTGCATCGAGCGCAACGCAATCGCCGCAGTGAAGGCGATCAATGCCGCGCAAATGGCATTGCGCGGTGATGGCCAGCATTTCATTTCGCTGGATCGGGTGATCCGCACCATGCGCGATACCGGTGCCGATATGCATGACAAATATAAGGAGACATCGCGGGGTGGGTTGGCGGTTAGCGCAGTGGAGTGCTGAGACCGCATCGCCCCTATCGCCAGCAGGCTGGCTCCCACAGTAGATTTGTATCGACCACAAAACCTGTGGGAGCCAGCCTGCTGGCGATAGGGGCAGACCAGTCAAAACTGCGCGCTAAGTGAACACCCGGTTTAAAACGCGCCACCTTTTGGCGCGTCGCTCACAGATAAATCGTCTTGCCACTGATCAAGGGCCAACCGGCCTTCGACCGCCTGTCACCCGTGCCTGCGGTGACACTCCCTTCCATCGCGGCGCAACGCCGTTCCCACAAGTGCTACCGAATTGCTCACAGCTTGTGGGGCGGGGCGCTTGCCAGCCCTGATGGCCATTTAAATCCCCCTGCCTTGCAAGACATATGTAGACACATTCCGACGTCGTTTTTAGGAGTTATTGAACGCGCATTCAAATTTAGGCATGGCAATTGCTCTGTCATTACAAAGCCCGTCTCCCACGCGAGAACGATGGCAATAAAAAGAGCCTCCGCCTGAGGCCATCACCCGCTTTGTGTGAGGAGATACCGCGATGACGACGTTCAACTCCGGGGCCCAACCCCAGAACCGTGCGCCTCAATCCATCGGCTTTCTGCTGCTGGACAATTTCACGCTGATTTCTCTGGCCTCCGCAGTGGAACCCCTGCGCATGGCCAACCAGTTGTCCGGTCGCGAGCTGTATCGCTGGACCACCCTCACCGTCGATGGCGGCCAGGTCTGGGCCAGTGACGGCCTGCAGATCACCCCCGACGCCTCCATGCACAAAGCCCCGCCAATGGACACGGTCATCGTGTGCGGCGGTATCGGCATCCAGCGCACTGTTACCCGCGAACACGTGTCATGGCTGCAAAGCCAGGCTCGCCAGTCCCGCCGTCTCGGTGCGGTGTGCACCGGCAGCTGGGCCCTGGCCTGCGCCGGCCTGCTCGACGGTTTTGATTGCAGCGTGCACTGGGAATGCCTGGCGGCGATGCAGGAAGCTTTCCCGCGTGTAGCGATGAGTACTCGCCTGTTCACCCTCGACCGTAACCGTTTCACCAGCTCCGGCGGCACCGCGCCGCTGGACATGATGCTGCACTTGATCAGTCGCGATCACGGTCGTGAGCTGTCGGCGGCCATTTCGGAGATGTTCGTCTACGAGCGCATCCGCAACGAGCAGGATCATCAGCGTGTGCCGCTCAAGCACATGCTCGGCACCAACCAGCCGAAGTTGCAGGAAATCGTTGCGCTGATGGAAGCCAACCTCGAAGAGCCGATCGACCTGGACGAACTGGCGGTGTATGTCGCGGTGTCCCGTCGCCAGCTGGAGCGGCTGTTCCAGAAATACCTGCACTGCTCGCCGTCGCGTTACTACCTCAAGCTGCGCCTGATCCGTGCGCGCCAGCTGCTCAAGCAAACGCCGATGTCGATCATCGAAGTGGCATCGGTCTGTGGTTTCGTGTCCACGCCGCACTTCTCCAAGTGCTACCGCGAATACTTCGGCATTCCTCCACGTGACGAGCGCGTAGGGTCCAACACCACCCAGCAAGTGGCGATGATGCCGCTGCCACAAGCACTGGTGCTGTCGCCGTTGTCCGGGCCGTTGTCGGCGCTGAGCCAGGCGCGCAATGAGTCGACGTTTGCCAGTGTAAGGCTCTAGACCAGGTCGACTTCATTCGCGAGCAGGCTCGCTCCCACATTTGATCTGTGTTGTTCACAGAACCAATGTGGGAGCGGCGGTGCGGCGATCCGACTTGCTCGCGAAGGCGTTTTATCGGGCGGTGTGGCTTTGCTGGTACTCCGACAACGCCGGCAGCAGTTGTTTGTCGATGGCCTGGCGCACTGCCGGCAGGATCGTCGCGCTGCTGGTGTACATTTCCTTGACCATCTTGCGAAGCTCATACGCCCGAGCATCGTCCAGGCCCCTTACCACGCATTCGCAAGCCTGCTCGGCGGTGGCTCCGTTGGGCACGTTGAAGCCCAACGACTTGAGCTGGCCCAACAGGTCTTCCTGGTCTATCAAATCGGCGTGCATCATGACGCAATCCTTCTTCAGGGAACGGTGTCGTGGTTCGATTCTGGTAGGGGTACCGGGTGTCGGCAAGGACGAATTGTCGCAATGGCTCAATTGGTTATGAACATGTCGTTTTCGGCTAACCTGGCGCGCGGGGGAGTGGGCACACTGGACTCAGCTCGCTTCACGAAGGTTTGGTCACCCTCGCATGGCAGCTCCTCAACAGTACCCTCTGCCTCGATCCTGTCACGGCTTGATCGGGGTTTTTTTTGTCTGTGATTCAGGGAGATATGCGGTGTCTGTCCGGGTGCCATCGCGAGCAGGCTCACTCCCACATTCAACCGCGTTCCCATGAGAGAACCCGGTCAACTGTGGGAGCGAGCCTGCTCGCGATGAACGATGACGCGGTCTAGCGTTGTAAAACCAGAATCCGCGACAACAACTCATCCCGGTCCACATAGCAGCCCTGGAAGTGCCGCGCCCCGGTGGCGGGGTCGAAGGCGTTGCGGGCATGCAGGGTGCGACGGTTGTCGAAGCACCAGAGCTCGCCGGGATTGAGCCGCTGCATCAGCCTGAATCGAGGTTCGCGGGTCATTGCGATAAAGCGCCGATAGGCGTGGTAGAGCTTGGGCATCTGCTCCACCGAGGCATCGAACGGCCCGCGCAGAAAGTTCGCCATGCGGATTTCCGACACCTGCCCCAACGCATCCAGGGCGATGATCGGCGCGAGGCAGCGGTAGTCGCTGTGACGGTCCTTGTTGCGAAATTCCACGGGGATTTCGCAGAGGCTTTTGAAGGATCCGGGATCTTCCCGGCGCAAGGCGTCGGCAATGGCAAAACCGTCGACAAAAATGCTCTCGCCACCCTCGGCGTCATTGACCAGGCAATGCAGGAATTGCAGCCCCGGTTGCAGCTCCCGGGTCGGCAAATCGCTGTGCAGTGGCAGGTTGAAGGCGGTGTAGGCGTTGCTGTCGGCGTCGGCCTTGGATTGCACATTGAACAGCACGCCGAAATTGCTCTCGCGGATGAAGGAAATGCGTTGGGCGATCAGCTTCAGAGAACCGGGTTCGGTGGGCACGCCTCGGACCTGGGTCAATCCGACATCCCGCACCGCCAACAGCCATTGCAACAGAGCGTCGTTATCCGTCATCAGTGCTTGATATTCGAACACCGGCAACCGCAAATCGCTGTGCCAGAGCCTGGCTTTTGGCTTGCGTGCCTGGCGCTCGGCGCGGGATTCCTCGTCATAGGCGTGGGCGCGCAGCCAGCCGGGGTCGAAGCGGCTGCTGTGGCCGTCCCGCCAATCCACCGACAGGCAACCATCGGTGTCGATGTGCACTTGTTCGGGTATCAGATCTTGAGCCACATCGACGATTTCCAGCACTTGCTCGCGGGTCACGGTGTAGACGCACTGCGGGCACGGGCAGTTATCCCGCAGCCATTGATGGTGGAAAGGGCTGACGCGATCGTCGGCCCACTTCACCAGAATACGGTCCGCCAGGGTCTGCACGCCAGTCAGCGCGCTGATCAACGGATAGGTACGAAAGTCGGCAAATGCTGCGGCGGTATTCATGGCGATCTCCTTGTTATTTTTTTGGGGGTAATGCGATCACTCGGCCAACGTAATCGGGCGCAGGCAGGTCCTCCTGTTCGGCGACGATGGCTTGCAGCCGGCTCAAGGATTGTTCGCTGAACGGCGCCGAACGCGGCCCGGCGAGATCCACGTGCAGCAGCATCTGTTCATTGCCTGCAAGTTCCTGGGCATCACCGACCAGATGCAGGCTGTGATAGAGGTGCACGCGCTTGCTGTCGTGGGCGATGATTTGGGTGTGCACTTCGACCTTGGCGTCGAGCTTCACTTCGTGCAGGTAGTTCAGGTGCAGTTCGAGGGTGAACAGCGAGTTGCCGCTGGCCTCGCGGCTGTTGCTGTCCAGGCCCAGGCGATCCATCAGGGCGTCGGTGGCGTAGCTGAAGATCAGCAGATAGAAGGCGTCGCGCAGGTGGCCGTTGTAGTCGACCCAGTCGGGGATGATGGTGGTTTGGTAGGTGGTGAGGGTGGGCATGATGGCTGATCCAGAACAGATTATGATTGGAGTGCCGTCATCGCCAGCAGGCTGGCTCCCACATTGGAATGCATTCCCCCTGTGGGAGCCAGCCTGCTGGCGATGGGGCCAGTCCAGATTGTCGATTACTCGCTGAAAGCCATCCCATGCTTTTCTTTGGTGGTCTTCACCGCCTCCAGCACCGCCAGCAGGCAGTCATCACGATAGCGCTCCAGCG
Source organism: Pseudomonas sp. IT-P74 (assembly GCF_949768175.1). Classification (NCBI taxonomy): domain Bacteria; kingdom Pseudomonadati; phylum Pseudomonadota; class Gammaproteobacteria; order Pseudomonadales; family Pseudomonadaceae; genus Pseudomonas; species Pseudomonas sp. IT-P74. The sequence continues at coordinate 211,327 of NZ_CATKQD010000077.1, forward strand.
CCGAAATGCTGTGTTTACCCAGTTGATCGCTGGTCCCATCGACCACGTCGTCGATCAGCTTGTCGGTCAGCTCCGGTGCCGGCAGGTAGGTCCACGGCAACTGCAACGCCGGGCCGAACTGCGCCATGAAGTGGCGCATGCCGGCATCGCCGCCGGCCAGGGTGTAGGTCAGGAAGGTGCCCATGAACGACCAGCGCAAGCCCGCGCCGAAGCGGATGGCATCGTCGATTTCGCCGGTGGTCGCCACGCCGTCGTTGACCAGGTGCAGGGCCTCACGCCACAGCGCTTCGAGCAGGCGGTCGGCGATGAAACCCGGTACTTCCTTGCGCACGTGCAGCGGGCGCATCCCCAGGGATTCATAGACCCTCATGGCCGCTTGCACTGCTTCAGGGGCGGTGTTTTTGCCGCCAACCACTTCCACCAACGGCAGCAGGTAAACCGGGTTGAACGGGTGACCGACTACGCAGCGTTCAGGATGCGTGGCGCTCTCGTAGAACTCACTCGGCAACAGGCCAGAGGTGCTCGAACCGATCAATGCATTGGGCTTGGCCGCCGCGCTGATTTTGCTGTGCAGGTCCAGTTTCAGCTCCAGTCGTTCCGGGGCGCTCTCCTGGATGAAATCGGCATCGCGCACGCACTCTTCGATGGTCGCGACAAAGCGCAGGCGATCTTGCGATGCACCCGGCGCCAGGCCTTGTTTCTCCAGCGCGCCCCAGGCATTGGCGACGCGTTTGCGCAAGGCGGCTTCAGCGCCGGGGGCCGGGTCCCAGGCCACTACATCCAGGCCATGGGCGAGGGCGCGGGCCACCCAACCGCTGCCGATGACACCGCTGCCTAACGCTGCGAAGGTTTTGATTTCGGTGATAAAGCTCATGGTCGATTCCTGAATTTGGCTCGGAAAAAACTGTGGGAGCGAGCCTGCTCGCGATGGCGTCGGTACATCCGATGCATCAATTGAGGCAGGTAAACCGCTATCGCGAGCAGGCTCGCTCCCACAGGGGGAAAGTGGGTAGGGTCAACCGCGCTTGGTCAGGCCCATTTTTGCCCGGCCTTCAGCCGGGGTCAGGACGCGGGCGCCAAGGCGGCTGAGGATTTCGCTGGCGCGCTCGACCAGTTGGCCGTTGGTCGCCAGCACGCCCTTGTCCAGCCACAGGTTGTCTTCCAGCCCGACCCGTACGTTGCCGCCGAGCAACACCGCTTGCGCCGCCATCGGCATCTGCATCCGGCCGATACCGAAGCCGGCCCAGACTGCATCGGCCGGCAGGTTGTCGACCATGGCTTTCATGGTGGTGGTGTCCGCCGGCGCGCCCCAAGGGATGCCCAGGCACAGCTGGAACAACGGGTTGTCGAGCAGGCCTTCCTTGATCATCTGCTTGGCGAACCACAGGTGACCGGTGTCGAAGATTTCCAGCTCGGCTTTCACACCCAGCTCTTGAATGCGTTTGGCGCCGGCACGCAACTGGGCCGGGGTGGAGACGTAGATGGTGTCGCCGTCGCCGAAGTTCAGGGTGCCGCAGTCGAGGGTGCAGATTTCCGGCAGCAGTTCTTCGACGTGGGCCAGGCGGGTCAACGGGCCGACCAGATCGGTGTTCGGGCCGAATTCCATCGGATTCTCGCCGGCACCGATTTCCAGGTCGCCGCCCATGCCGGCGGTGAGGTTGACGATGATGTCCACGTCCGCCTCGCGGATGCGCTCCATCACTTCGCGGTACAGCGCCACGTCACGGCTGAACTTGCCGGTTTGCGGGTCACGCACATGGCAGTGAACCACGGTGGCGCCGGCCTTGGCGGCTTCTATGGCGGCAGCGGCGATCTGTTTCGGGGTGACCGGCACGTGTGGGCTCTTGGCGGTCGTGTCGCCAGCACCGGTGAGTGCGCAGGTGATGATGACGTCGTGGTTCATGAGGCGATTCCTTACAGGCGAGTTTTTGGCTTTGGCCAGGCGTGGTGGTCCCGTCCGCAGCCCGTTGGGGCTGCGAGTCGGTGGTTCAATCGTGTTTATTTAGTGGTCAGTTGCAGGTTTTCAGCGGCCGGTTTGCCGTCGAAGGTGGTGACACCTTCAAGCCAGCGTTTTTTGTCCAGCGGGTGATCCTTGAGCCATTGTTTGGCCGACTCGAAAGCGTCCTTGTGATCCAGCAGTGGCTGCATCATCCGGCTCTCGTCTTCGGCGGTGAACGTCAGGTTGCTCAGCAGGCGACCGATGTTCGGGCATTGTTCGGTGTATGTCGGTGCTGTGACGGTCCACACGGTGGCCTTGCCTTCGTTCGGGCCGAGAGCGTCGTCGCTGCCGGTGAGGTAGGTCATCTTGACGTTGACGTTCATCGGGTGCGGCGCCCAGCCGAAGAACACCACAGCTTCGTTGCGACGTACGGCGCGATCCACGGCGGCGAGCATGCCGGCTTCGCTGGATTCGACCAGCTGGAACTTGCCGAGGCCGAACTGGTTCTTGGAGATCATCGCCTTGATCTGGGTGTTGGCGCCCGAGCCAGGTTCGATGCCGTAGATCTTGCCGCCCAGTTCCTTTTCGAATTTGGCGATGTCAGCGAAGGTTTTCAGGCCCTTGTCGGCGAGGTAGGTCGGCACGGCGAGAGTCGCGCGGGCATCCTGCAGGCTCGGCGCTTCAAGCACCTTGACTTGTTTGGCGTCGACGAACGGGGTGATGGTCTGGGTCATCAGCGGGTTCCAGTAACCGAGGAACAGGTCCAGACGCTGGTCGCGGATCCCGGCGAAGATGATTTGCTGGGAGGCGCTGGTTTGTTTGGTGCTGTAGCCGAGGCCATCGAGCAATACCTGGGTCATGGCACTGGTGGCGATCACGTCGGTCCAGTTCACTACACCCATGCGCACGTTCTGACACGCGGCGGGTTCGGCGGCCATGACACTGGCGCTCAGCAAAGCGGTACCACTGAGTGCAAGAACACAGCTGCTGATCAGTCGTTTCATCTCAGGTTCCTCGGCAGTTCGTTTATTGTGAGTTCCGGTGTCTGATGCGCCGGTGATGCCAAGTTACGCAGCAAAGCACCGATGAAAACGCACTGCGGCGACCAGCTCTTGCACTGCAGCGACCTGCGCTCTTGAATGCCGCTCGCAAGTGGCGTATCAACATCCCTACGCTGCCCGCCCTCTCGTTACCTGGCCTCCTGTTACCTGCTAAGCGAGTGCGCTCCATGTCCCAGGATTTCTACTTCTTGTTGATGCCGGGTTTCTCGGCCATTGGATTTATCTCGGCCATCGAGCCGTTGCGGGTCGCCAATCGCTTTCGTGGCGAACTCTATCGCTGGCATGTGCTGAGCGCGGATGGCGGGGCGGTGTTGGCCAGCAACGGCATGTCGGTCAACGCCGATGCGGCGCTGGAACCGTTGAAGAAAGGTGCGACACTGCTGGTGGTCGCAGGGTTCGAACCCCTGAAGTTCACCACGCCGGCGCTGGAACACTGGCTGCGCCGCCTGGACAATGAAGGCGTGACCCTCGGTGCCATCGACACCGGCAGCTTCATCCTCGCAGAAGCCGGCCTGCTCGATGGCCATCGCCTGACCCTGCACTGGGAAGCCATCGATGCCTTCAAGGAATCTTATCCACAGCTCAGCGTCACCCAGGAACTGTTCGAGATTGATCGCCGGCGCATTACTTCCGCCGGCGGTACCGCTTCCATTGATCTGATGCTGGATCTGATCGCCCAGGCTCACGGCCCGGAACTGGCGATCCAGGTCAGCGAACAATTCGTACTCGGCCGCATCCGCCCGCGTAAAGACCACCAGCGCATGGAAGTCGCCACGCGTTATGGCCTCAGCAACAAGAAACTGGTGCATGTGATCGGTGAGATGGAGCAGCACAGCGAACCGCCGCTTAGCACTTTGGAACTGGCGGAATCGATCAGGGTGACGCGGCGCCAGCTGGAGCGCCTGTTTCGCCTGCACCTGAACGACACACCGAGCAATTTCTATCTTCGATTGAGGCTGGAAAAGGCCCGGCAGTTGCTGCGGCAGACCGACATGAGCGTGTTGGAGGTCAGTATTGCCTGCGGGTTTGAATCGCCGTCGTACTTCACCCGCAGTTATCGGGCGAAGTATGAGCGGTGCCCGCGGGAGGATCGGCGTACCGCCAAGGCATGAATACTTGATACCCCCTGTGGGAGCCAGCCTGCTGGCGATAGCGGTATGTCAGACACATGAATATCGACTGATGCACCGCCATCGCCAGCAGGCTGGCTCCCACAGTTAGTTTGTTCTGTCAGGAAGACCTGTTACTTCTTCAAAAGCGCCGAACACGCCGCCTTGTACGCCTCATGCTGGTACTTGTTCAGCGTTCCCGGCAATTCGAAGTTGTGCTTCTTGGCCTGGGCATTGATGGTCTGCGGCGACAACAGCATCACCTCGCAATTCTCCAGCAACTGGAAAACCCCCTCGATCTTGAACGTGGTCGGCCCCCCGGCGAACTCGCCTTTCTTGCTGCGCTTCTTGATCGCAATGCGGTCTATCGAGTTCTCGCGAACAAAGGACGCAACCTGAGCGGCGAACAGTTTGACGTTGGCGGCTTCGTCGTCATCGTCCAGGGCGATTTTCTTGGTGGCGAGTGCGACATGGCCCAGCGCCTGACCGTCCAGCGTGGCCACGGCGATGATCGCTTCGCTGCCTTTGATTTCGATGCCGCAGATTTTCATGTTCAATCCCATTAGTGACAGAGGGTGTGCAGCTTACAGCTCAAGCTGGCTGGGGAACGGATCACTCCTGCCCAATCGACTCCAAAAACTCCGATCGCTCATCACTCATCCGCGCCACACAATCGTTCTGGGCAATGGTGAATGCCTTGCTGCCGGCCGTGGCCGGAAAGGCTTCTACGGCGCAATCGGCATCGCGGGTTTTGAGCCATTGGGCCTGGGCGGCCTTGATTTTTGCGGTGACGTCGGTCAGTTGCGACGGGTTCTTGCCGTAGAGCGACTGCATGCGGTCGTTCAGGCTTTTGAGGTTTTCGCTCAACAGGTCTTCGGCGGAGGTTTTGCTGAAGGCCGAACATTCCAGGGTCTGGATGTCGTTTTCGACTTTGTCGCACGGGTTGTCGTCGGACACCTGCGCTGCGTGTACGCCGGTCGCAATCATTGCCATTGCCAGAATGATCGATTTCATTATCGTCGCCGCTCTTGTCCAGTGAAGCATCCAGTGATGCGGCGAATTCTGGCCCAAGCCGAGGGCCTTGAACAGGTCGCAGATTGTGCCTGGCGACGACCCTTTGTCGTGGATTGACGCTTTCGGCAAACCCCCTGTCGTTTTTGCACCCGGCTGCCCCTGCACCGAGGCATATGCTGGCCCCAAAGCGCCGGCAGACGATTCGGCGCATGAATCGCTAATAGGGGACAGCCTGATGAGCCCAGCCGAATTGCACGCCGACAGCATCGTTATCGACGGGCTGATTATCGCCAAGTGGAACCGTGAACTGTTCGAAGACATGCGCAAGGGCGGTTTGACCGCGGCCAACTGCACCGTGTCGGTGTGGGAGGGCTTTCAGGCCACCGTCAACAACATCGCCGCGAGCCAGAAGCTGATCCGCGAGAACAGCGACCTGGTGATTCCGGTCCGCACCACCGCCGACATCCGCAAGGCCAAGGAGCAGGGCAAGACCGGCATCCTTTTCGGCTTCCAGAATGCCCACGCCTTTGAAGACCAGATTGGCTATGTCGAGGTGTTCAAGCAACTGGGCGTCGGTATCGTGCAGATGTGCTACAACACCCAGAACCTGGTGGGCACCGGTTGCTACGAGCGTGACGGCGGCCTGTCGGGTTTCGGTCGCGAAATCGTCGCCGAGATGAACCGGGTTGGCGTGATGTGCGACCTGTCCCACGTCGGTTCCAAGACCTCCGAAGAAGTCATCCTCGAATCGAAGAAGCCGGTCTGCTACTCCCACTGCCTGCCGTCGGGGCTCAAGGAGCACCCGCGCAACAAGTCCGATGAAGAACTCAAGTTCATTGCCGACCATGGCGGCTTTGTCGGCGTGACCATGTTCGCGCCGTTCCTGGCCAAGGGCATCGACTCGACCATCGACGACTATGCCGAAGCCATCGAGTACGTGATGAACATCGTCGGCGAAGACGCTATCGGCATCGGTACCGACTTCACCCAGGGCCACGGCCAGGACTTCTTTGAATACCTGACCCACGACAAAGGCTACGCCCGCCGTCTGACCAGCTTCGGCAAGATCATCAACCCGCTGGGTATCCGCACCGTGGGCGAGTTCCCGAACCTGACCGAGACCCTGCTCAAGCGCGGCCACTCCGAGCGCGTGGTGCGCAAGATCATGGGCGAGAACTGGGTCAACGTTCTCAAGGACGTTTGGGGCGAGTAAGCCACAGCACCTCTGAATCCTTTCCCGCTGCCATCCGAGCAGCGGGCAACACAACGAATTTTCTGGAGTCAAGTTTCCATGGCCAAGATCGCCCCGCAATTGCCAATCGAAGTCGACAGCGAAACCGGTGTCTGGACCTCCGACGCCCTGCCGATGCTGTACGTGCCGCGCCATTTCTTCGTCAACAACCACATGGGCATCGAGGAAGTGCTGGGCGCCGAAGCCTACGCCGAAATCCTCTACAAGGCCGGCTACAAGTCCGCCTGGCACTGGTGTGAAAAAGAAGCCGAATGCCACGGCCTGGAAGGCGTCGCGGTGTTCGAGCACTACATGAAGCGCCTGTCGCAGCGCGGTTGGGGTCTGTTCAAGATCCAGGACATCGACCTCGACAAAGGCACCGCCAGTGTCAAGCTCGAACACTCGGCATTTGTCTACGTGTACGGCAAGGTCGGGCGTAAGGTCGACTATATGTTCACTGGCTGGTTTGCAGGGGCCATGGACCAGATCCTCGCCGCTCGCGGCAGCAAGATCCGCACCGTGGCCGAACAAGTCTACGGTGGCTCCGAAGAGGGCCACGAAGACGGCTTGTTCACCGTCAAGCCGTTGTAAGTCGAGGAACCCGCCATGGCTTTCGAAGCAATGTTCCAGCCGATCCAGATCGGCAAACTGACCATCCGCAACCGCGTGCTCAGCACCGCGCACGCCGAGGTCTATGCCACCGACGGCGGCATGACCACCGACCGGTACGTCAAGTATTACGAAGAGAAAGCCAAGGGCGGGATCGGCCTGGCGATTTGCGGCGGCTCCTCCAGCGTCGCCATCGACAGCCCGCAAGGCTGGTGGAAGTCGGTCAACCTGGCGGACGACCGGATCATTCCGCACTTCCAGAACCTGGCCGATGCCATGCACAAGCATGGCGCCAAGATCATGATCCAGATTACCCACATGGGCCGACGCTCGCGTTGGGACGGCGAGCACTGGCCAACCCTGCTGTCGCCTTCGGGCATCCGTGAACCGGTGCACCGTGCGACCTGCAAGACCATCGAGCCGGAAGAAATCTGGCGCGTGATCGGCAACTACGCCACGGCAGCGGCACGGGCCAAGGCCGGCGGCCTGGACGGCGTTGAACTGTCCGCCGTGCACCAGCACATGATCGACCAGTTCTGGAGCCCGAGGGTCAACAAGCGCACCGACGAATGGGGCGGCAGCTTCGAGAACCGCATGCGTTTCGGCCTGGAAGTGATCAAGGCGGTGCGCAAGGAAGTCGGTCCGGACTTCTGCGTCGGCATCCGCCTTTGCGGTGACGAATTCCACCCGGATGGCTTGTCCCACGAGGACATGAAGCAGATCGCCAAGTACTACGACGACACCGGCATGATCGACTTCATCGGCGTGGTCGGTTCAGGTTGCGACACCCACAACACCCTGGCCAACGTTATCCCCAACATGAGTTATCCACCGGAGCCATTCCTGCATCTGGCGGCCGGTATCAAGGAAGTGGTCAAGGCCCCTGTACTGCACGCGCAGAACATCAAGGACCCGAACCAGGCCACCCGTATTCTGGAGGGCGGCTACGTCGATATGGTCGGCATGACCCGCGCCCACATCGCCGATCCGCACCTGATCGCCAAGATCAAGATGGGCCAGGTCGACCAGATCAAGCAGTGCGTCGGCGCCAACTACTGCATCGATCGTCAGTACCAGGGCCTGGACGTGCTGTGCATCCAGAACGCCGCGACCTCCCGTGAATACATGGGCGTGCCGCACATCATCGAGAAGTCGACCGGTGTGAAGCGCAAAGTCGTGGTGGTCGGTGCCGGTCCTGCCGGGATGGAAGCGGCTCGCGTGTCGGCCGAACGTGGCCACGACGTGACCCTGTTCGAGAAGAAAGAATTCATCGGCGGGCAGATCACTACCGCGTCGAAAGCTCCACAGCGGGATCAGATCGCCGGTATCACTCGTTGGTTCCAGCTGGAACTGGCGCGTTTGAAGGTGGACCTGCGCCTGGGCGTGGCGGCGGATGCAGCGACCATTCTCGACCTGCGTCCGGATGTGGTGGTACTCGCCGTCGGCGGTCATCCGTTCCTGGAGCAGAACGAACACTGGGGCGCGGCTGAAGGCCTGGTGGTCAGCAGCTGGGACGTGCTCGACGGCAAGGTGGCGCCGGGCAAGAACGTGCTGGTCTACGACACCATTTGTGAGTTCACCGGGATGTCGGTCGCCGACTACCTGGCGGACAAAGGCAGCCAGGTCGAGATCGTCACCGACGACATCAAACCGGGTGTGGCCATCGGCGGTACGTCGTTCCCGACTTACTACCGCAGCATGTACCCCAAAGAAGTGATCATGACCGGCGACATGATGCTGGAGAAGGTCTACCGCGAAGGCGACAAGCTGGTGGCGGTGCTGGAGAACGAATACACCGGTGCCAAAGAGGAGCGGGTGGTCGACCAGGTGGTGGTGGAAAACGGCGTGCGTCCGGACGAAGAAATCTACTACTCGCTGAAGGAAGGCTCGCGCAACAAAGGCCAGATGGACATCGAAGCTTTGTTCGCGATCAAGCCGCAACCTTCGCTGAGCACCACGGGTGACGGCTACTTGCTGTTCCGTATCGGCGACTGCGTGGCTCAGCGCAATACACACGCTGCGATCTACGACGCGCTACGGTTGTGCAAGGATTTCTAAGAGCTTGTGGATAACCCTTGTAGGAGCGAGCTTGCTCGCGATGGACGTGAACGATGACGCGGGGAGTCTGATTCAACGCGGTGTTCTCAGGTTTTTCGCGAGCAGGCTCGCTCCTACAAGGGATCAAGCAAGGCATCCAGATAGTTAAGCCCGATGTCTTTGGGAGCTTCACCTATGTTGAACACCCTTCTTCCTATCCTGTTGTTCGCAGCCCTTGGCCTTGGTGTCCTGGGCGCGTTGCGGCGGGTGGCCATGTGGCGCCGGGGCCGGGCTTCGAAAGTCGACCTGATCGGCGGCCTGTTCGCCATGCCCAAGCGCTACATGGTCGATTTGCACCATGTGGTCGCGCGGGACAAATACATTGCCAACACCCACGTCGCCACGGCGGGTGGTGCGGTGGCGTCCATCGTGCTGGCGATCCTGGTGCATGGTTTCGGCCTGCATAATCGCTTCCTCGGCTACGCACTGCTGTTGATGACGGCGGTTATGTTCGTCGGCGCGATCTTTGTTTACCTGCGTCGACGCAACCCGCCGTCGCGCCTGTCGAAAGGCCCGTGGATGCGCCTGCCGAAAAGCCTGCTGGCGTTCTCGGCCTCGTTCTTCCTGTTGACCCTGCCGGTGGCGGGCATCCTGCCGGAAAACTTCGGTGGCTGGCTGTTGGCGTCGGTTCTCGGGGTTGGCGTGTTGTGGGGCGTGTCGGAACTGTTCTTTGGCATGACCTGGGGCGGGCCGATGAAGCACGCCTTCGCCGGTGCGCTGCACCTGGCCTGGCACCGTCGCGCCGAACGCTTTGGCGGTGGTCGGTCCACGGGCCTCAAGCCTCTGGACTTGAGCGACCCGAGCGCGCCGCTGGGCGTGGAAAAACCCAAGGATTTCACCTGGAACCAATTGCTCGGCTTCGACGCCTGCGTGCAGTGCGGTAAATGCGAAGCGGCATGCCCGGCGTTCGCCGCCGGCCAGCCACTGAACCCGAAAAAACTGATTCAGGACATGGTCGTCGGCCTGGCCGGCGGCACCGATGCCAAGTTTGCCGGCAGTCCGTATCCGGGCAAGGCCATCGGTGAGCACGCAGGCAATCCGCATCAACCGATCGTCAACGGCCTGGTGGACGCCGAAACCCTGTGGTCGTGCACCACCTGCCGTGCCTGTGTCGAGGAATGCCCGATGATGATCGAGCACGTCGATGCCATCGTCGACATGCGTCGCCATCTGACCCTGGAAAAAGGCGCAACCCCGAACAAGGGTGCCGAAGTCCTGGAAAACCTGATCGCCACCGACAACCCCGGCGGCTTCGCGCCGGGCGGACGGATGAACTGGGCGGCAGATTTGAACCTCAACCTGCTCAGCGAAAAGAAATCCACTGACGTGCTGTTCTGGGTCGGCGACGGCGCCTTCGACATGCGCAACCAGCGCACCCTGCGCGCCTTCGTGAAAGTGCTGAAAGCGGCGAAAATCGACTTCGCCGTGCTCGGCCTCGAAGAGCGTGACAGTGGTGACGTGGCCCGGCGCCTGGGCGACGAAGCGACCTTCCAGCTGTTGGCCAAACGCAACATCCAGACCCTGGCCAAATACAGTTTCAACCGTATCGTCACCTGTGACCCGCACAGCTTCCATGTGCTGAAAAACGAGTACGGCGCCTTCGATGGCAACTACCTGGTGCAGCACCACAGCACCTACATGGCGGAAATCATCGATGCTGGCGCGCTCAATCTCGGTCAGCACAAAGGCGACAGTGTGACCTACCACGACCCGTGCTACCTCGGCCGCTACAACGGCGAATACGAGGCGCCGCGTCAGGTGTTGCGTGCCCTCGGGATCGAAGTGAAAGAGATGCAACGTTCCGGCTTCCGCTCCCGCTGCTGCGGCGGTGGTGGCGGCGCGCCGATCACCGACATTCCGGGCAAGCAGCGGATTCCCGACATGCGCATGGAAGACATCCGCGAAACCGGCGCCGAACTGGTGGCCGTGGGTTGCCCACAATGTACGGCGATGCTCGAAGGCGTGGTCGAACCCCGTCCGCTGATCAAGGACATTGCCGAACTGGTGGCCGACGCGCTGCTGGAAGACGACGCGGCAAAGCCGGCCGCGCCGGCAAAACGTGAACCTGCGGAGGTGCACTGATGAGCGACATTATCCGCCGCGACCCCCGGGCCGAATGGATTGCACGCAACCGTCTGCACCCGTTGCACGCGGCCATGCAGCCGGCACAACACAGCTGGATGGGGCCTAACGGCGTCATCCGCAAAAATCCCCATGGTGTCGGTTTCATTGGCCCCAACGGCATCAAACGCATCGACCGCAGCGGTGCTCAACAGGGCGGGGCGACCAAGCGCTCGGCTGCCGTCGAAGTGCAATTGCCGCTGCATCAGGTGGCCGCGCCGGCGTTTTACATCAGCGTGGTGCCGGACATGGTCGGTGGTCGCTTGAGCAGTCATGACCGCGACCTGCTGGGCCTGGCCCATCAACTGGCCGGCAGCGACGGCGCAGTGCTGGCCGTGGTGTTCGGTGAGCACAAGGAGAGCGCTTTTGCCACGGCGGGCGTCGACCGTCTGCTGGTGCTTGAGGGCGAAGAATTCAACGGTTATGCACCGGAACAACGGGTCCAGGGCCTGCGGGCTGTGGATAACCAGTTCAGCCCGCGTCACTGGTTGCTGCCGGACAGTCGCACCGGTGGCGGTGAATTGGGTCGGCGCTTTGCCGCCGCCCTGGGCGAACGCCCGGCCACGCGGGTCTGGCAGGTCAAGGATCAGGAGTGTATCGGCCGTGCCGGTGCCGGTTTGCAAGACTTGGCGCGGCCGCTGGCGCGGTTGATTCTGGCGGCTGTCGAATGCGCCGAACCGGTCAGCGAAACCCGTCACGAAGCCTTGCCGGTGGAGTTATCCACAACCGTGGCGCGTAGCCTGTCGCGGATCGAAGATCTGGGCGCGGTGGCCGTCGATCCGTCGGCAATTCCCATGGCCGAAGCCGAGTTCATTTTCTCCGGCGGCAACGGGGTCAAGGACTGGGGACTTTTCCACAGGACCGCCGAAGCCCTCGGCGCGACCGAAGGCGCATCGCGGGTGGCGGTGGACGACGGCTTCATGGCCCGCGACCGCCAGGTCGGCGCATCCGGCACCTGGGTCACGGCACGGGTCTATGTGGCAGTGGGGATTTCCGGGGCGATCCAGCACCTGCAAGGCATCGGTGCCTGCGACAAGGTGGTGGCGATCAACCTTGACCCTGGCTGCGACATGATCAAGCGCGCGGACCTCTCGGTGATCGGTGAGAGCGCGGAGATTCTTCAAGCCTTGATCGAGGCGGTAGAGGCTTACCGCAACGACGCCAAGCGCGATGCGGCTTAAGGGAAGGAAAGGGTTATGAGCACGAAAATCATCAGCCTGGTGTCCATCGGTGCCCACCCGACGTCCGGTCGACCGCGTCGCGCGGAACAGGATGCACGGGCGGTAGAACTGGGCCTGCAATTGGCTGGGGATAACCTGCAAGTGCTGCATGCCGGCGACATCGCCGAGCCTGCATTGCGCGCTTACCTGGGCATGGGGCTGGAGCAACTGCATGTGTTGGAGCAACCGCAAGGCGCCGATGCACTACCAGCGCTGACCGAGTATCTGCGCGATGCCGGTGCTCAGGTGGTGTTGACCGGCAGTCAGGCGGAAACCGGCGAAGGCTCGGGCATGCTGCCGTTCCTGCTCGCCGAAAGCCTGGGCTGGCCGCTGGTGGTGGGGCTGGCGCAGGTCGAGTCCATCGACGGCGGTTCGGCGCTGGTGCTGCAGGCCTTGCCGCGCGGTCAACGTCGGCGGCTCAAGGTGCGCTTGCCGTTTCTGGCAACGGTGGATAACGCCGCTCCCAAGCCTCGGCAGAGCGCTTATGGCCCGGCCCGACGCGGCGTGCTGCAAGCGCAGGACGTCGAGGTCATCGACGATGAGCTGCTCGCGGTCGCCACCCTGCAACCGGCCAAGCCACGGCCCAAGCGCTTGAAGGTGATCAAGGCCAAGAGTGGCGCCGACCGCATGAAAGCCGCGACGGCCAAGGCCAGTGGTGGAGGCGGGCAGGTGCTCAAGGGTGTGACGGCTCAGGCCGGCGCCGAGGCGATTCTCAAATTGCTGATTGAAGAAGGTGTAGTTCGCTAGCAAACACTGTGGGGGCGGCTTGTTCGCGAAAGCGTCGTATCAGGCGGCATTGAAGTCGACTGATACTCCGTCATCGCGAGCAAGCTCGCTCCCACAGGATCTCTTCGTCCCGCACCACACTCGTCAGCCCGGTGAGCTACAGTTTTCTATGCGCTGATCAAGGGTGCGGCATGCTTTCGGGAGTTTTCAGACATTCAGCGCTGACTCATAAAACCCTGTTTTTATGACTGGTCTGAATATGAGGACTTTCGCTCTTCTGTTGCTCTTTGCATTGGCCATGTGGTTATCCACAGGCTTGATCTCTGCGGCCCAGACAAAAGTGTCCGAGGCTGATCAGGATTTTTACCGCTGGATAGACTCCGAACAGGGCCGCAACGCGTCCCTGGCGCAACTGCGGCACCAGTGCGACAAGGTGCTGGATGCCGATAGACACCTCAGCTGTTCGGTGACGGTCTTCGCCAGAATGCTCGAAGCCAAGGCCGTCAACCAAATCCCCGAATACTACCTGGCGATAAAAGCCAGGCATGCCCGGGCGATTGCCGCCAGCGCCGATCTGAAGCCCCTGTTCTCCACGTTTGGCAGTAAATCACTGGCTATCCTGGCGGCGACCGGCGATTTCACGATCAACGGTTCGGCGCGGCATGAGGTGCTGCCGCTTCATCCGTATGCTGACGACTCATACACTGCTGAACAAGTGCTGCCATTTATCGAGGTCGGCGCGGCCAATGGTGTCTCGGCGCGTTTTGTCCTGGACACGGGCGCACCGCAAACCCGGGTTAACATCGACACTGCGAAACAGATGGGCATCAGGTTGTTGCCCGATGCTTTTTATCGCTACAGCACGTTTTATGGCGAAAAGGGCTTGGCCGCGAGACTGGGAATTCTCCGGTCGCTGAAAGTCGGCACCCGCGAGTTCAGGAACGTCCTGGTCTTTGTCAGCGACCGGGATAATCTGTTGGGGCTCGATCTGATCGGCAAGCTGGGGCGCTTGAGGATCACCAGCAGAACACTGGAGCTGAATCCGCCGCCGGCCACACGCTGTGATGCGTCGATTGTCATTAGCCGCCTGGATCTCAATCAACGGTTGGTGATGGCCGCACAGCTGGATCGCCGGGCAACGCAGGCCATCATCGATACCGGAAATGTCGACTACCTGACGGCCTCGTCGCCCGGCAGACAGCTCAGTGTCGTGCAGGGGCTGACACCCGGAAGCTCAAGCGTTTCCACCAACGACAACAAGCGTTTCCAACGCTACGACGGCGTATTGGCCCTGCAAGGCAACACCATGGCGGTCACCTACAAATACTACCCGGGCTTTACCATCCCGCCGTCGCTGATTGGTGGGCAATACGTCCCGTCGATATTGCTCGGATGGCGCGCGTTCAAAGACTTTGAGTTGAACCTGGACCTGGATTCAGGTCGCTCATGCCTCAATAAAGTTTGAGCAACGTCGGTGTTTACCCACAATCCCTGTTGGTGGTTCTGTGGATAACATGTTCGCCCCTCGCTACACCCCATACAAATCAAGCCTTGCAAGTCGTCGTTCAAAAAACAACCAGTGTTGCTCGTGGTTTTTCCAAGCTTTTTCAAGGGGATAAGTGCTGCTGTAGATGCCGACTTGCCCCCAATCTCTGTTGGCGCTTCTGTGGATAAGATGTTTGTTATCGGCTGTAGGCCTTATAAACAGCGGCTTTCATGGGTTCGATCAAAAAGTGATCAATTGGTGTGTTTGAGCCATGGAATTCCACGCAAACACCGGTTTCTTACGGGTTGTAGCGGTTTTCCACAGAGCCTTCGAAGTTAACCCCAAAGTCTGTTGGCGTTTCTGTGGATAAGGTGTTTGCGATCCTCTGTAAGCTACGCAGTCCGTGTCTTTCAGACTTGTGGCTAAAAAACGATCAGCTCGCCCGTGGAAGCATGCTTCTGGACAAGTCACGATTTATCTTTGGGTTTTGTGAAGAAAATTTGCGGTCTTTCCACAGTTGTCCCCAATAGCTGTGGGTGGAGATGTGGATAACTTGTTCGCGGAAGGCTGGGAGGTGCGGCGGGCATAGGCCTGAACGAGATAGGTCATATTTCGTACAGTTCTAATGCGCTGAGAGAAAACCTGTCGCGGGCAAGCCCCTTGTAGGAGCGAGCTTGCTCGCGAAGGTCGTGAACGATAACGCTTAAAACCAGATGCCAGCGGTGGCTTTGGGTTTTTCGCGAGCAAGCTCGCTCCTACAGGGAGTTGCTTCAGCCTTGTACTGGTACACCCTTGAGGTACGGCGCAGGCTCGGCCCCCAGGTTGCTCAGCAGGCGCTCGCTGTACCAGTCCACGAAGTTGACCACGCCGAACTCATAGGTCTTGGAGTACGGACCAGGCTGGTACGCGGTGGAGTTGATGCCGCGCTGGTTCTCTTCGGCCAGGCGACGGTCCTGGTCGTTGGTGGCGTCCCAGACCTGGCGCATACGCTCCACGTCGTAGTCCACGCCTTCGACCGCATCCTTGTGCACGATCCACTTGGTGGTGACCATGGTTTCCTGGGCGCTGATCGGCCACACGGTGAACACGATGATGTGGTCGCCCATGCAGTGGTTCCAGGAGTGCGGCAGGTGCAGGATACGCATCGAGCCCAGGTCCGGGTTCTTGATGCGGCCCATGAGCTTGGCGCAGCCCTGTTTGCCGTCCATGGTCATCGACACGGTGCCCTTGAGCAGCGGCATGCGCACGATGCGGTTACGCAGGCCGAAGCTGGCGTGGGCGTAAGGGATTTTCTCGGCTTCCCAGGCAGCGGCGGAGGCGGCTACGTGGTCCTTGAAGGCCTGGTCCGCGCGCGGGTCGGTAACGTCGTCCCACTCCAGCAGGGTTTTCAGCAGTTCCGGGTGCGACGCGTTGCAGTGGTAGCACTCACGGTTGTTTTCCAGCACCAGTTTCCAGTTGGCCTTTTCCATCAAGGTGGTGGTAATTGCCACCTTGGTGTTTTCCATGTCGTACGGTTCCATGTAATGGTTGAGCGTCGACAGGAAGTCATCGATGGCCGGCGGGTTCTCCGCCAGGCTGATGAAGATGTAGCCGCCAGCGGTCTTCACGTTCACCGGCTTGAGGCCGTACTGGTTCATGTCGAAGTCGGCGCCCATTTCGGTGCCGGCGAACAGCAGGCGGCCGTCGAGTTCGTAGGTCCACTGGTGGTAGTGGCAGACTAGCTTGGCGACCTTGCCCTTGTCGCTGGTGCACAGGCGCGAGCCACGGTGGCGGCAGACGTTGTGAAACGCATGCACCACGCCTTCGGCTCCACGAATGACGATGATCGGGTTCTTGCCGATCTGCAGGGTCAGGTAGTTGCCCTTGGTCGGGATCTCGCAGGTCATGCCGGCGATCAACCACTCTTTCTGAAAGATTTCCTGCATGTCGATATCAAACAGGCGTTCGTCAGAGTAAAACGGCTGCGGCAGCGAGAACGTGCGCTCGCGCTCTTGCAGCATCTGTGCGGTGGCCTTGCGTGCGGGTTCCAGCGGATCGCCCAGGCTCAGGGTAGTAGTGACGTCCATCGTTTAATCCTCAAGGCCATCTGCGTGGCCGGCGAAAGTGGCTAATCAGGGTTGCTACGCAAGGTGTAATGGTTGTGTCTTGGTATGGGGCGAGTGTGGGGCCGGCGCTGGCCAGAACCTTATCCATGGGCGACATGGTGCAATCTGTTCCCGACGCGCAAGCCCCGGTCGTTGGGGGCTGGTCGCGATAAGCATGTCAATGTCGCAGATAGGTAAATGGATGATTCGCGCTATACGCAGAATCGCCAACATGAAGGCCGGCAGTCGGCCGTGGAGATCAGCATGTCCAACAGCTTCCTGAACCCGGTAACCACCCAGACCTGGGCCAATGGTCGACACATCGTCCGTTGCGTCAAAGTCATCCAGGAAACCTGGGATGTGCGCACCTTTTGCTTCATGGCCGACCAGCCGATCCTGTTCTTCTTCAAACCGGGGCAGTTTGTCACCCTGGAGCTGGAGATTGAAGGCCAGCCGATCATGCGTTCGTACACCATTTCCAGCTCGCCGTCAGTGCCGTACAGCTTTTCGGTGACCATCAAGCGCGTGCCGGGCGGCAAGGTGTCCAACTGGCTGCACGACACGCTGCACGAAGGCCAGGAGCTGGCGGTGCACGGGCCGGTCGGACTGTTCAATGCCATGGACTTCACCGCGCCGAAAGTGCTCTACCTCAGCGGCGGCGTTGGTATCACGCCGGTCATGTCCATGGCGCGCTGGTTCTATGACACCAACGGCAATGTCGACATGGTGTTTATTCACAGCGCCCGTTCGCCCAAAGACATCATTTACCACCGCGAACTGGAACATATGGCATCGCGGATCGAAAACTTCAGCCTGCACCTGATCTGCGAGAAGCACGGCATGGGTGAGCCCTGGGCCGGTTATCGCGGTTACCTGAACCACAGAATGCTTGAATTGATGGCGCCGGACTTCCTTGAGCGCGAAGTGTTCTGCTGTGGGCCGACACCCTATATGAATGCGGTCAAGCGCTTGCTGGAAGCCGCTGGCTTCGACATGTCGCGTTATCACGAAGAATCCTTCGGTGCGACCCCGCCAGAGGCGCGCGCTGACGCCGTGGAACACGCCGAACAAGCGGCCGAGGCGCCGGAAGTCGACGTGGCGGATCTGCACCAGGTGGAATTCACGGCGTCCGGCAAGAGCATTCGTGTGGCCCCGGGCGAGACCGTGCATGCGGCGGCGGCCAAAGTCGGCCTGATGATTCCGAAAGCCTGCGGCATGGGGATTTGCGGGACTTGCAAGGTACTGAAGCTGGGCGGCGAAGTGGAGATGGATCACAACGGCGGGATCACCGAGGAAGACGAGGCTGAAGGGTTCATCCTGTCGTGCTGCAGCGTGCCGAAAGGCGACGTGCGGATCGAGTTCTGATCAACACCGATCTACTGTAGGAGCGAGCCTGCTCGCGATGAACCTGAGAACACCGCGGGGTGTCAGGTTGCCAGCGATATCGTTGACGTCCATCGCGAGCAGGCTCGCTCCTACAGGGGAGGGTGTTCAGTCGACAAACAGGTCCGTCATGAGTTTGTCGCTGCTGTCCGGCGCGAACCGATAGTGTTCGAATTCCGTCACACCGCTTTCCCGCAGAATTTCCTCATCAATCAGCAAGCGCCCGGTCAGGCTGCGGTTTGCGCTGCTCAGAATCACATGGGCGGCATCCGCCATGATCGTCGGCAGACGCGCATGCTTGAACGACTCCCTCGACCCCAGCTGAAACTCGATCGCGGCAGTGGCGATCATGGTCTGTGGCCACAGCGAGTTGACGCTGATCCCGTAGTTCTTGAATTCCTCGCTCATGCCCAAAGTCAGCATGCTCATGCCGTACTTGGTGACGGTGTAGGGGCTGTATTGGGCGAACCACTTGGTGGCCAGGTTCAGCGGCGGAGACAGGTTGAGGATGTGGCCGCCGGACTTCTTCAGGTACGGCAACGCAGCCTGACTGCACAGCAAGACGGCGCGGGTGTTGATCTGGTGCATCAGATCGAAGCGCTTGAGCTCAAGGTGCTGGACCCCGGTGAGCTTGATCGCCCCGGCGTTGTTGATCAGTGCATCGATGCTGCCGAAATGTTCGTTGGCCTGGGCCAGGGCCGCACGTACGGCATCCTCTTCACGCACATCCACCTGCAAGGCCAGCGCCTTGCCGCCCGCGGCTTCCACTTCCTTGGCCACACTGAAAATCGTGCCTGGCAGCTTGGCGTGGGGTTCGGCACTTTTGGCGGCGATCACGATGTTGGCCCCATCGCGTGCGGCCCGCAGCGCGATCTCGCGACCGATGCCGCGGCTGGCGCCGGTGATGAACAGGGTTTTGCCTTGCAATGACATGCTGACGCTCCTGATTGTTGTTATGTGAGCGGGGTGGCTCGACAGACAATGTAGACGAAGTCTTCAGGTGCGGACTGTCAGGGGATGCGGAGGGCTTTTGTAGGAGTGAGCCTGCTCGCGATAGCGGTCTTTCATCCAGCAGATCTGGTGAATGATCGGGCCTCATCGCGAGCAGGCTCGCTCCCACAGGGTTTGTGGCGTTAGTGAGACATCACTTCACGGATATCCCGCGCCAATTCACGCACGCGCTCTTCCTCGGTATCCCACGAGCACATGAAGCGTGCGCCGCCGTTGCCGATGAAGGTGTAGAAGCGCCAGCCCTTGGCGGTCAGTGCGGCGATGGCCGGTTCCGACAGTTGCAGGAACACGCCGTTGGCCTGTACCGGGAACATCAGTTCCACGCCAGGGATGTCGCTGACCAGTTCGGCCAGCAATTGCGCGCAGTGGTTGGCGTGGTTGGCGTATTTGAGCCAGGCGTCGTTTTCCAGGATCCCGACCCACGGCGCCGACAGGAAGCGCATTTTTGAAGCCAGCTGCCCGGCTTGCTTGCAGCGGTAATCGAAGTCTTCAGCCAGTTTATGGTTGAAGAACAGAATCGCCTCGCCCACCGCCATGCCGTTTTTCGTGCCGCCAAAGCACAGCACGTCGACGCCGGCCTTCCAGGTCAGATCAGCCGGAGTGCAGCCGAGGAATGCGCAGGCGTTGGAGAACCGTGCGCCGTCCATGTGCAGGTTCAGGCCCAGTTCCTTGCAGGTGGCGCTGATGGCGCGAATTTCGTCCGGGGTGTAGACGCTGCCGACTTCAGTGGCCTGGGTCAGGGTCACAACGCGGGGTTTCGGGTAGTGGATGTCCTGGCGCTTGAGCGCGACTTCGCGGATCGATTCCGGGGTCAGCTTGCCGTTTTCAGTGCGGGCGATCAGCAGTTTGGAACCGTTGGAGAAGAACTCCGGGGCGCCGCATTCGTCGGTTTCGACGTGGGCGGTTTCCGAGCAGATCACGCTGTGGTAACTCTGGCATAGCGACGACAGCGCCAGCGAGTTGGCGGCGGTGCCGTTGAAGGCGAAAAACACTTCGCAGTCGGTCGCAAACAGTTTGCGGAAATCATCGGACGCGCGGGCGGTCCACTCGTCGTCGCCGTATGCGCGCTGGTGGCCGTGGTTGGCCTGTTCCATGGCAGCCCATGCTTCAGGGCAGATGCCGGAATAGTTGTCGCTGGCGAATTGTTGGCTCTTGTCGGTCATGGCCTGCTTCCGTGGTCGAGATGCCTATGGTGAAGCGTCCCGTGGTAATGAGGGTGCGCACTGTACCCAAGATCGTCAGGTAGAGCGCACAGGATGTCGCTGTCGGGAACATACACAGTCGAAGGGCAATTATGCACGTGACTATTCACAAGAGCATGCACAAGGCCATGCACTTAAAACAGCGCGACGGTGCACTGGATCTGCTCAAGTGGCTGGCGCTTTTGAGCATGGTGCTCGATCACCTGCGATATGTCGGTTATTCCGCCGATTGGCTGTATGTGCCGGGGCGCCTGGCGTTTCCGTGGTTCTGCCTGGCAATGGCGGCCAATCTGGCGCGCGCGCGAACTACGACGACCGGTGGCCAGTGGCGCTATCTGGGCTGGTTGTTGCTGTTTAGCGCGGTGAGTGAAATTCCTTACCGGATGTATATTCCCAATCCCGACACCTTGAACGTACTGCCCACCCTTGCCCTGGGTTTGCTGGTGATTCGTGGCTGGCAGCAGCCGGTGTTTGCCTCGCGCCTGCTGGCCGTTGGCGCGTTGCTGCTGGTAGGGGTTTTCTCCCAGCGATTGATGTTCGGGTTTTTTGGCGTGCTGTTGCCGCTGGCGATGCTGCTGTTACTGCAGCGGCCCTGGTATTTCGCGCTGTTGGCGGGGGTGGTATGCCTGGCGGCCAATCAGTGGCAGGTACTGTATTACGCCACTCGTCTGGGCAATGTCGCGGCGATTCCGGCCATCGTCACGTGCCTGATTGCGCCATGGCTCGGGCTGTTCTTGTTGCGACATGCAAAGGGCGTAAAACCACCGCCGATGCGGCGCTGGGCGTATGCGCTCTATCCCGCGCATTTCCTGTTATTGCTCGCAGTGCGACAGGTCATCGCCTGACCCTGTAGGAGTGAGCCTGCTCGCGATGGCGGCGCCACATTCGGTAATGATGGTGGCTGACCCACCGCTATCGCGAGCAGGCTCGCTCCTACAGAGGATCTGCGCCGGATCGACGGTCGTGTCCGGCATGCCATTTACCGTCATGTCGTAAACGCACCTTTGCGTGGCGCCCGTAGGCATTTGACGACTCCAAGCCAGTCATACCATCGCTACCAAAGGGCACTGCCGAAACGCCAGTGCCTCACCGAGACGAATGGCGCACCACCGCCGCTGGGAGAGACGCGATGTTCAGCAAGCAAGACCAGATCCAGGGTTACGACGATGCACTGCTGGCGGCGATGAATGCCGAGGAGCAACGTCAGGAAGATCATATCGAGCTGATCGCGTCGGAGAACTACACCAGCAAGCGCGTGATGGAAGCGCAAGGCAGCGGCCTGACCAACAAATATGCCGAAGGCTATCCGGGCAAGCGCTACTACGGTGGCTGCGAGCACGTTGATAAGGTTGAGGCGCTGGCCATCGAGCGCGCCAAGCAGCTGTTCGGCGCCGATTACGCCAACGTGCAGCCGCACTCCGGTTCCTCGGCCAACAGCGCCGTGTACCTGGCCCTGCTGCAAGCCGGCGACACCATCCTCGGCATGAGCCTGGCCCACGGCGGTCACCTGACCCACGGCGCCAAAGTGTCGTCCTCGGGCAAGCTGTACAACGCCGTGCAGTACGGCATCGACACCAAGACCGGTCTGATCGATTACGACGAAGTCGAGCGCCTGGCCGTCGAGTGCAAGCCGAAGATGATCGTTGCCGGCTTCTCGGCCTACTCCAAGACCCTGGACTTCCCGCGCTTCCGCCAGATCGCCGACAAGGTCGGTGCGCTGCTGTTCGTCGACATGGCCCACGTTGCCGGTCTGGTCGCAGCTGGTCTGTATCCGAACCCGCTGCCTTACGCTGACGTGGTCACCACCACCACCCACAAGACCCTGCGCGGTCCGCGTGGTGGCCTGATCCTGGCCAAGTCCAACGAAGAAATCGAGAAGAAGCTCAACGCGGCAGTTTTCCCGGGTGCCCAGGGCGGCCCGCTGATGCACGTGATCGCCGGTAAGGCCGTGTGCTTCAAGGAAGCGCTGGAGCCTGGCTTCAAGGTTTACCAACAACAAGTGATCGACAACGCCCAGGCCATGGCCGGCGTGTTTATCAAACGCGGCTACGATGTAGTGTCCGGCGGTACCGACAACCACCTGTTCCTGGTCAGCCTGATCCGTCAGGGCCTCACCGGCAAAGAGGCGGATGCAGCACTCGGTCGCGCCCACATCACTGTGAACAAGAACGCTGTCCCGAACGATCCACAGTCGCCGTTCGTGACCTCCGGCCTGCGCATCGGCACCCCGGCGGTCACCACTCGCGGCTTCAAGGTGACCCAGTGCGTCACGCTGGCCGGCTGGATCTGCGACATCCTCGACAACCTCGGCGACGCCGATGTCGAGGCCAATGTCGCCGAGCAAGTGGCAGCCCTGTGCGCGGACTTCCCGGTTTATCGCTGAGTGCGGTTTTGGAGTAAATGACTATGCAACGCTACTCGGGCTTCGGCCTCTTCAAACACTCTCTCAGCCATCATGAAAACTGGCAGAAAATGTGGCGCACGCCGACCCCTAAAAAGGTCTACGACGTGGTCATCGTCGGCGGTGGCGGGCATGGTCTCGCCACGGCCTACTACCTGGCCAAGGAACACGGCATCACCAACGTGGCCGTGGTCGAGAAAGGCTGGCTGGGCGGCGGTAACACCGCGCGCAACACCACCATCGTTCGCTCCAACTACCTGTGGGACGAGTCGGCGCACCTGTACGAACACGCGATGAAACTGTGGGAAGGCCTGTCCCAGGACCTGAACTACAACGTGATGTTCTCCCAGCGCGGCGTCTACAACCTGTGCCACACCCTGCAGGACATCCGTGATTCCGAGCGTCGGGTCAGCGCCAACCGCCTCAACGGCGTGGACGGTGAACTGCTCGATGCCAAGCAGGTTGCCGATGAGATTCCGTACCTCGACTGCTCGAAAAACACTCGCTACCCGGTGATGGGCGCTACCGTCCAGCGTCGCGGCGGTGTGGCCCGTCACGATGCCGTGGCCTGGGGCTTTGCCCGGGCCGCCGACGCCCTGGGCGTGGACCTGATCCAGCAGACCGAAGTGATCGGTTTCCGCAAGGAAAACGGCGTGTGCATCGGCGTTGAAACCAACAAGGGCTTCATCGGCGCCAAGCGCGTCGGCGTAGTGACCGCCGGTAACTCCGGGCACATGGCCAAACTTGCCGGTTTCCGCCTGCCGATCGAATCCCACCCGCTGCAAGCGCTGGTGTCCGAGCCGATCAAGCCGATTATCGACAGCGTGATCATGTCCAACGCCGTACACGGCTACATCAGCCAGTCCGACAAGGGCGACCTGGTGATCGGTGCCGGTATCGACGGCTACAACGGCTACGGCCAGCGTGGTTCGTACCCGGTGATCGAGCACACCATCCAGGCCATCGTCGAGATGTTCCCGGTGCTGTCGCGCGTACGCATGAACCGCCAGTGGGGCGGCATCGTCGACACCACGCCGGATGCCTGCCCGATCATTTCGAAAACCCCGGTACCGAACATGTTCTTCAACTGCGGTTGGGGTACCGGTGGCTTCAAGGCCACACCTGGCTCGGGCAACGTGTTTGCCGCGAGCCTGGCCAAGGGTGAAATGCACCCATTGGCCGCACCTTTCTCCATCGACCGTTTCCACAACGGTGCGTTGATCGATGAACACGGCGCTGCTGCGGTTGCCCACTAACAGGAGAAATCCCCATGTTGCATATCTTCTGTCCTCACTGCGGCGAACTGCGCTCCGAAGAGGAATTCCATGCATCCGGCCAGGCGCACATCCCGCGTCCACTGGATCCGAACACCTGCACCGACGAGGAGTGGGGCGACTACATGTTCTTCCGCGATAACCCGCGCGGTCTGCACCACGAACTGTGGGATCACGTCGCCGGTTGCCGTCAGTACTTCAACGTCACCCGCGACACCGTGACCTACGAGATTCTCGAAACCTACAAGATCGGCACCAAGCCACAATTCACCGACAAGACCGATAGCCCGAAAGCGGCCAGCACGGCTCTGGGAGAGAAGGTATGAGCCAGATCAATCGCCTGTCCAACGGCGGACGGATCGACCGCAACAAAGTCTTGACCTTCACCTTCAACGGCCAGAACTACAAAGGCTTCGAAGGCGATTCCCTGGCCGCTGCACTGCTGGCCAACGGCGTCGACATCATCGGTCGCAGCTTCAAGTATTCCCGTCCGCGCGGCATTTTCGCCGCCGGTGCCGAAGAGCCGAACGCGGTGCTGCAGATCGGCGCCACCGAAGCCACGCAGATCCCGAACGTGCGCGCCACGCAACAGGCGCTGTATCAAGGCCTGGTCGCCACCAGCACCAACGGCTGGCCGAGCGTGAACAACGACATGATGGGGATTCTCGGCAAGGTCGGCGGCAAGCTGATGCCACCGGGCTTCTACTACAAAACCTTCATGTACCCGCAATCGTTCTGGATGACTTACGAGAAGTACATCCGCAAGGCCGCCGGCCTGGGTCGCTCGCCGACCGAGAACGATCCGGACACCTACGACTACATGAACCAGCACTGCGACGTGCTGATCGTCGGTGCCGGCCCTGCCGGTCTGGCCGCAGCACTGGCCGCTGCGCGCAGCGGTGCCCGTGTGATCCTGGCGGACGAACAGGAAGAGTTCGGCGGCAGCCTGCTCGACTCCCGCGAAAGCCTCGACGGCAAGCCTGCGATGGAGTGGGTGGCCAGCGTCATTGACGAGCTGAAGAACACCCCGGACGTGCTGCTGTTGCCGCGCGCTACCGTCAACGGCTACCACGACCATAACTTCCTGACCATTCACGAGCGTCTGACCGATCACCTCGGCGACCGCGCACCGATTGGCCAGGTGCGTCAGCGCATCCACCGGGTCCGCGCCAATCGCGTGGTACTGGCGACCGGCGCTCACGAGCGTCCACTGGTCTATGGCAACAACGACGTACCGGGCAACATGCTCGCCGGCGCCATCTCGACCTACGTGCGTCGTTACGGCGTGGCACCGGGCAAGAAGCTGGTGCTGTCGACCAACAACGACCACGCCTACCGCGTTGCCCTGGATTGGCTCGATGCCAGCCTGCAAGTGGTGGCGATCGCCGACGCCCGCAGCAATCCCCGTGGTGCGCTGGTGGAAGAAGCCCGCGCCAAAGGCATCCGCATTCTCACCGGTAGCGCCGTGATCGAAGCCCGTGGCAGCAAGCGCGTGACCGCTGCCCGTGTGGCCGCGATCGATGTCAAGGCCCACACCGTGACCAGCCCGGGTGAATGGCTCGACTGCGACGTGGTCGCCAGCTCCGGCGGCTACAGCCCGGTGGTTCACCTGGCTTCGCACTTGGGCGGCAAGCCGACCTGGCGTGAAGATATCCTCGGTTTCGTACCGGGCGAAGCACCGCAGAAACGCGTGTGCGTCGGTGGTATCAACGGCGTCTACGGCCTTGGCGATTCCCTGGCCGACGGTTTTGAAGGTGGCGTTCGCGCTGCTGCCGAAGCCGGCTTCCAATCGGTCGAAGGCGTACTGCCGAAAGCCCTGAGCCGTCTCGAAGAACCGACCCTGGCGCTGTTCCAGGTGCCGCATGAAAAGAACACCGCACGGGCGCCGAAGCAATTCGTCGACCTGCAAAACGACGTCACCGCCGCCGCCATCGAACTGGCGACCCGCGAGGGCTTCGAGTCGGTCGAGCACGTCAAGCGCTACACGGCGCTGGGCTTCGGTACCGATCAGGGCAAGCTCGGCAACGTCAACGGCCTGGCCATCGCTGCCCGCTCGTTGAACGTGACCATCCCGCAGATGGGCACCACCATGTTCCGTCCGAACTACACGCCGGTGACTTTCGGCGCCGTGGCCGGTCGTCACTGTGGGCACATCTTCGAGCCGGTGCGCTACACCGCACTGCATCAATGGCACCTGAAAAACGGCGCCGAGTTCGAAGACGTCGGTCAGTGGAAGCGTCCTTGGTACTTCCCGAAATCCGGTGAAGACCTGCATGCCGCCGTTAAGCGCGAATGCAAAGCCGTGCGCGACAGCGTCGGCCTGCTGGATGCTTCGACCCTGGGCAAGATCGACATCCAGGGCCCGGATGCGCGTGAGTTCCTCAACCGCGTCTACACCAACGCCTGGACCAAGCTCGATGTGGGCAAGGCCCGTTATGGCCTGATGTGCAAAGAAGACGGCATGGTCTTCGACGACGGCGTGACGGCTTGCCTGGCCGACAACCATTTCGTCATGACCACCACCACCGGCGGCGCGGCTCGCGTACTGCAGTGGCTGGAGCTGTACCACCAGACCGAATGGCCGGACATGAAGGTGTTCTTCACCTCCGTCACCGACCACTGGGCGACCATGACCCTGTCCGGGCCGAACAGCCGCAAGCTGCTCGCTGAAGTCACCGACATCGACCTGAGCAGCGAAGCGTTCCCGTTCATGACCTGGAAAGAAGGTCTGGTCGGTGGTGTGCCGGCGCGGGTATTCCGGATTTCGTTTACCGGTGAGCTGTCGTACGAAGTCAACGTGCAAGCCGACTACGCCATGGGCGTGCTGGAAAAAATCGTCGATGCCGGCAAGAAGTACAACCTGACCCCGTACGGCACCGAAACCATGCACGTACTGCGGGCCGAGAAGGGCTTCATCATCGTCGGTCAGGACACTGACAGCTCGATGACCCCGGACGACCTGAACATGGGCTGGTGTGTCGGTCGCACCAAACCGTTCTCGTGGATCGGCTGGCGTGGCATGAACCGTGAAGACTGCGTGCGTGATCAGCGCAAGCAACTGGTTGGCCTGAAGCCGATCGATCCGAACAAATGGCTGCCGGAAGGCGCGCAACTGGTGTTCAACACCAAGCAGGCGATCCCGATGACCATGGTCGGTCACGTGACCTCCAGTTACCTGCACAACTCCCTGGGCTATTCGTTTGCCATGGGCGTGGTCAAGGGCGGTCTGAACCGCATGGGCGAGCGCGTGTTCGCACCGCTGGCCGACGGCAGCGTGATCGAGGCGGAAATCGTTTCTTCGGTGTTCTTCGATCCGAAAGGCGAACGCCAGAACGTTTGATGGTTCGGATCCTGTGGGGTGCAGCTGCACCGTGGTGAATTCATCGCGAGCAGGCTCACTCCTACAGGTGACCGCGTAACCCTTGTAGGAGTGAGCCTGCTCGCGATGGCGGCAGTGCAGCCACCACAGGAACCAACAGAATTCAGAACAGGTGCTTTATGACCGCAGCCAATGTTTACCAACAACGCCCAACCACCGGGGCCAAGGCCGAGTCGTCGCTGCATCACGCCGACCTCGCCAGCCTGGTGGGCAAGGGTCGCAAGAACGCCGGTGTGACCGTGCGTGAGAAAAAACTCCTCGGCCACCTGACCATCCGTGGCGATGGCCACGATGCCGCATTCGCCGCGGGCGTGCACAAGGCCCTGGGCATCGAATTGCCGGGTGCGCTGAGCGTCATCGTCAAAGGTGAAACCAGCCTGCAATGGATGGGGCCGGATGAATGGCTGCTGATCGTGCCGACCGGTGAAGAACTGGCCGCCGAGCAAAAACTGCGCGAAGCACTGGGCGATCTGCACATTGCAATCGTCAACGTCAGCGGTGGCCAGCAACTCCTCGAACTGAGCGGCCCGAACGTGCGCCAGGTGCTGATGAAATCCACCAGCTACGACGTGCATCCGAACAACTTCCCGGTAGGTAAAGCCGTCGGCACGGTGTTCGCCAAGTCGCAACTGATGATCCGTCACACCGCCGAAGACACCTGGGAACTGCTGATTCGTCGCAGCTTCTCGGAGTACTGGTGGTTGTGGTTGCAGGATGCTTCTGCCGAGTTCGGGCTGAGCGTTCAGGCTTGATCACCACCTGACCCTGTAGGAGCGAGCTTGCTCGCGATGGACTTGAGAGCGACGCGTTAAGTCAGGAAGTACGCGTCATCGTTGACGACCATCGCGAGCAGGCTCACTCCTACAGTAGGCATCCACCGATTTCTCAGGAGTCACCGTACTATGAGCCGCGCCCCAGACACATGGATTCTGACCGCCGACTGCCCCAGCGTACTCGGCACGGTGGATGCGGTGACCCGCTTTCTGTTCGAGCAGGGCTGCTACGTCACCGAGCACCATTCCTTCGATGACCGGCTCTCGGGCCGTTTCTTCATTCGTGTGGAGTTCCGCCAGCCTGACGGTTTCGACGAGCAGTCCTTCCGCGCGGGCCTGGCCGAGCGCGGTGAAGCCTTCGGCATGATCTTCGAACTGACCGCGCCGAACTATCGGCCGAAAGTGGTGATCATGGTCTCCAAGGCCGATCACTGCCTCAACGACTTGCTCTATCGCCAGCGCATCGGCCAGTTGTCGATGGACGTCGCCGCCGTGGTCTCCAACCACCCGGACCTCAAGCCACTGGCTGACTGGCACCAGATTCCGTACTACCACTTCCCGCTGGACCCGAACGACAAGCCGTCGCAAGAGCGTCAGGTGTGGCAGGTGATTGAAGAGTCCGGTGCGGAACTGGTGATCCTTGCGCGCTACATGCAAGTGCTGTCGCCGGAACTGTGTCGCAAGCTCGATGGCAAGGCGATCAATATCCACCACTCCCTGCTGCCCGGTTTCAAGGGCGCCAAGCCCTATCACCAGGCCTACAACAAGGGCGTGAAACTGGTGGGCGCCACCGCGCATTACATCAACAACGACCTGGATGAAGGCCCGATCATTGCCCAGGGCGTCGAGGCGGTGGATCACAGCCATTACCCGGAAGACCTGATTGCCAAGGGGCGGGATATCGAAGGGCTGACCCTGGCCCGAGCCGTCGGGTATCACATTGAGAGACGCGTGTTTTTAAACGCGAACAGAACAGTCGTTCTTTAGATTGCCATCGCGAGCAGGCTCACTCCTACATTGGAATGCATACCCCTGTAGGAGCGAGCCTGCTCGCGATAGCGGCATAACAGACAACACAAGACACACAGGCAATAACCCAAGCACTTAACGCGCTGCCTGCCTGGGCAACGCGGTTCCATAAAAACAACAGCGAGGTGAAAGCATGTCTGGTAATCGTGGTGTGGTGTATCTCGGCGCTGGCAAGGTCGAAGTACAGAGTATTGACTATCCGAAAATGCAGGACCCGCGCGGCAGGAAGATTAACCACGCCGTCATCCTGCGTGTGGTTTCCACCAACATCTGTGGTTCCGACCAGCACATGGTGCGCGGTCGTACCACGGCGCAAACCGGCCTGGTGCTGGGTCATGAGATCACCGGTGAAGTGATCGAGAAGGGCAGCGACGTCGAGAACCTGCAAATCGGCGACCTGGTGTCCGTACCGTTCAACGTGGCTTGCGGGCGCTGCCGTTCCTGCAAAGAAATGCACACCGGCGTCTGCCTGAGCGTCAACCCGGCGCGTCCGGGCGGTGCTTATGGTTACGTCGACATGGGCGACTGGACCGGCGGCCAGGCCGAATACGCCATGGTGCCGTATGCCGACTTCAACCTGCTGAAACTGCCGGATCGCGACCGGGCGATGGAAAAAATCCGCGACCTGACCTGCCTCTCCGACATTCTGCCGACCGGCTATCACGGTGCCGTGACCGCTGGCGTCGGCCCGGGCAGCACCGTGTACATCGCCGGTGCCGGTCCGGTCGGCCTGGCGGCGGCCGCATCCGCTCGCCTGCTGGGTGCGGCGGTGGTGATCGTCGGTGACGTCAACACCGTCCGCCTGGCCCACGCCAAGGCCCAGGGTTTCGAAATCGCCGACCTGTCACTGGACACGCCGCTGCACGAACAGATCGCCGCACTGCTGGGCGAACCGGAAGTGGATTGCGCCATCGACGCCGTTGGCTTCGAAGCCCGTGGCCACGGCCATGACGGCGTGAAACACGAAGCCCCGGCCACCGTACTCAACTCGCTGATGGGCGTGGTGCGTGTGGCAGGCAAGATCGGTATCCCCGGCCTCTACGTGACCGAAGACCCGGGTGCCGTCGACGCTGCGGCGAAAATGGGCAGCCTGAGCATCCGCTTCGGCCTGGGCTGGGCCAAATCCCACAGCTTCCACACCGGCCAGACCCCGGTGATGAAGTACAACCGCGCGCTCATGCAAGCGATCATGTGGGACCGTATCAACATCGCCGAAGTGGTAGGCGTTCAGGTGATCAGCCTGGACCAGGCTCCACAGGGGTATGGCGAGTTTGACGCGGGCGTGCCGAAGAAGTTTGTGATCGATCCGCACAAGATGTTCAGCGCGGCGTAAGTCTTTGCGTAATACAAAACGGCGACCTTCGGGTCGCCGTTTTTGTTTGGATATCTTTTTCAAACGGTTGCCCGGTCATGCCATTCATCGCACGGCATCCAGGGATTCACGTTTCTTATGCGTGACCTGTGTAAAAACGGATGCGCGGCAAGGAACATGATTGAAGATGCCCGGTCAAACCGGGAGTTTTACCGCCGGTTTTCGGATGGTTTCGTGGCACAAGAGGATGTCTGGATGAAGATTTCACGCGGTATTGCACTGGCTTCGCTGTTGGCGCTGTCCGCCAGCCCGGCCTTTGCACAGTTCAACCTGAGCGATGCGGCCAATGCGATTTCGGGCATGAAGGGCAGTGACGCGGCCGCGACTGCCGCACCGACGCCGCAGACAGCCGACCTGCTGAGCACCCTCAGTGAACTGGACATCACCCCGCAGCAAGCCATCGGCGGTGCCGGGGCGATGCTGGGGCTGGCGAAGAACCAGTTGAGCTCAACCGACTACTCGGAACTGGCCAAAAGCGTGCCGGGCATCGACATGCTCTCGGGCGGCGGTGAGTTGGGTGCGCTGGCCAGTCTGCTTGGCTCCAGCGGCAAAGCGGCAGGGCTGGATAACGCCCTGGGCAACGTTAAGGACACCAACGACCTCAACAACGCTTTCAGCGCCCTGGGCATGGACAGCGGGATGATTGGCCAGTTTGCCCCGGTGCTCCTGCAATACTTCGGTCAGCAGGGCGTCGGCGGTACGCTGCTGAGCAGTCTGGGCAGCATCTGGGGCGCTGGCGCCGGTAGCTGATTCAGCGGCACCCGGCGCGCAAGGCGTCGATGCGCCGGTCCTTCTCGATCCAGAGCTGGTTGACCCAGTTCTGGACCTTCTCGCGAAATACAGGATCGTTTTCGTAATCGCCCTGCCACAGCGCCGGGTCGAGTTCGCGGGTCTGGATATCGATGATGACCTTCGGCACATTGCCGCTGATCAAGTCCCAGAACCCCGGAATCTGCTGCTGCGGGTAAACCACCGTCACATCGAGAATCGCGTCCAGCTGTTCACCCATCGCCGCCAGCACAAAGGCCACGCCGCCGGCTTTGGGCTTGAGCAGGTGATTGAACGGTGACTGTTGCCGGGCACTTTTAGCCGCCGTGAAGCGGGTGCCCTCCAGATAATTGACCACCGTCACCGGTTGGCGCTTGAACAGCTCGCAGGCCTGTCTGGTGATTTCCAGATCCTTGCCCGCCAGTTCCGGGTGTTTGGCCAGGAAGGCTTTGCCGTAGCGCTTCATGAACGGGTA
The DNA here is from genome assembly GCF_949768175.1 of Pseudomonas sp. IT-P74. Lineage (NCBI taxonomy): Bacteria > Pseudomonadati > Pseudomonadota > Gammaproteobacteria > Pseudomonadales > Pseudomonadaceae > Pseudomonas > Pseudomonas sp. IT-P74. The sequence goes on from NZ_CATKQD010000077.1 coordinate 243,091, forward strand.
ATCCAGCGCCCACCAGGCCAGACCCAGGAAGGGCACCCAGATCAGCTCTTTCTTGAGGAAGAACTTGAAGAACGGCGTACGCCGATTCAGCGTCTGGATCAGTGCCGGGATGTCGACCCAGGATTGATGGTTGCTGATCACCAGATACGAGGTATCGCGACGCAGATCGTCACCGCCGCGGATGTCCCATTGGGTGGGGATACACAGGCGGAAGATCAGCTTGTCGATCTCGGACCAGGTCTCGGCGATCCACATCACCGACCATGAGGCGTAATCGCGAAAACGGCCGGGCAGGACCAGCTTGAGCAGGGCAAACACCATTAACGGCCCGATCAGAACCAGGGTGTTGAGCACAAGCAGCAGGGTCACGAAACAGCCGGTGAGCAGGCGGCGCATAAGTCACTCGTGGAAGCGGTTGGGCGCGCCATGATAAGCAGCTTCGGGCAGCAGGCCAAATCGGCGGTGACGAATGTTTCACTTTTGGGTCGGTAACCTTGTGGGAACGATCAAGCGAACGACGGTCTAAAATCCGACTGCTCACTCTCATGGAAACCCATTACGTGAAATCCCTCCTTGCAGTGCTCTCCCTCATCGCCCTGCCGGTAATGGCCGCCGAACCGACTCTGTACGGGCGTTATGAATACATCGCCCTGCCGGAAATCGGCGGGCAGGTCCTCAAGGCGAAAATGGATACCGGCGCCCTGACCGCCTCGCTGTCGGCCAAGGACATCGAAACCTTTACCCGCAATGGCGAAGAATGGGTGCGATTCCGCCTCGCCACCAAAGATGCCGGCAACAAGGTCTACGAGCACAAGATCGCGCGCATCAGCAAGATCAAGACCCGTTCCGAAGAGGAAGAGGATGACAGCGAAGTGATCGCACCCACCAAGCGTCCGGTGGTCGATCTGGAACTGTGCCTGGGCAACGTCAAGCGCACGGTCGAGGTGAATTTGACGGACCGCAGCAGCTTTAACTATCCGTTGCTGATCGGCGCCAAGGCATTGCGCGAGTTCGGGGCGGCGGTGAACCCGGCGCGGCGTTTTACGGCGGACAAGCCCGATTGCTGATTGACGGGGTGTGAGGCTTGGGGCACCGTTCGCCCATATCCCTGCCGGGCTCGGACGCCATGCCTCATATCCTGATTGTCGAAGACGAAGCGGCCATTGCCGACACCCTGGTTTTCGCCCTGCAAGGCGAGGGCTTCACCACCACATGGTTGAGCCTCGGCGCGGCGGCGCTGGAACATCAGCGCCAGACCCCGGCGGATCTGATCATTCTCGATATCGGCCTGCCGGACATCAGCGGCTTCGAAACCTGCAAGCAACTGCGGCGCTTCAGCGAAGTGCCGGTGATGTTTCTCAGTGCCCGGGATGGCGAGATCGATCGCGTTGTGGGCCTGGAAATCGGTGCCGACGATTACGTGGTCAAGCCGTTCAGCCCTCGGGAGGTGGCGGCGCGAGTCCGGGCGATTCTCAAGCGCATGGCGCCCCGCACGGTGAACGAACCGTCGACGGCACTGTTTCGCATCGATAGAGAACGTGTGCAAATCAGTTATCGCGGTCAACTGCTGACCCTGACCCGCCATGAATTCCGCCTGCTGCAATGCCTGCTGGAGCAGCCCGAGCGCGTCTTCAGTCGAGAACAGTTGCTCGATGCCCTGGGCGTGGCCGCCGACGCCGGTTACGAGCGCAGCATCGACAGCCACATCAAGAGCGTGCGCGCCAAGCTGCGATTGGTGAAGGCTGACGCCGAGCCGATCCAGACCCATCGCGGTCTTGGCTACAGCTACAGCCCGGGACAAAGCTGATGCCGCTGGGAATCCGGATTTTCCTGGTCTACGCATTGTTCATCGGCCTGACTGGCTACTTTGTGCTCAACACGGTCATGCAAGAGATCCGGCCCGGCGTTCGTCAGTCCACCGAAGAAACCCTGGTCGATACCGCCAACCTGATGGCCGAGATCCTGCACGACGACTTCAAGGCCGGCAGCCTCAACCAGAACCGCTGGCCGGAACTGCTCAAGGCCTATGGTGAACGGCAGCCCGGAGCGAAAATCTGGGGCTTGCCAAAGAATCAGGTCAACCATCGCATTTACGTCACCGACGCCAAGGGCATTGTCATGCTGGACTCCAGCGGGGCGGCGGTGGGGCAGGATTACTCGCGCTGGAATGACGTCTACCTGACCCTGCGCGGCGAATACGGCGCTCGCTCCACGCGCAATGATGCGAACGATCCGGGGTCTTCGGTGATGCATGTCGGCGCGCCGATTCGCGACAACGGCCAGATCATCGGCGTGGTCACCGTGGCCAAGCCCAATAGCTCGTTGCAGCCTTATGTGGATCGCACCGAGCGCCGGTTGCTGGCTTATGGCGCCGGGCTGATCGGGCTCGGTCTGCTGTTCGGCGCGTTGTTGTCCTGGTGGCTGAGCCGCGCCCTGCGAAGATTGACGGCGTACGCCCAAGGCGTCAGTGAAGGCCGGCGGGTTGAAGTGCCGCATTATCACGGCGGTGAGCTGGAGCAATTGGCTACAGCGGTGGAGCAGATGCGCACGCAGCTTGAAGGCAAGGCCTACGTCGAGCGCTACGTACACACCTTGACCCATGAGCTGAAGAGTCCGCTGGCGGCGATTCGTGGTGCGGCGGAGTTGCTGCAAGGCGAGATGCCGTTGGCCCAACGGCAGCGGTTTGTCGGCAACATCGACAGCGAAAGTGCGCGCATGCAGCAGTTGATCGAGCGCTTGCTGAATCTGGCTCAGGTCGAGCAGCGCCAGGGGCTGGAGGAGCGGGTGGCGGTGCCATTGGCGGCGTTGGTGAATGGCCTGCTGAACGCGCAAGCGGCGCGGATCGAAGGCAAACAGTTGCGCGTAGAGCAAACGATTCCATCGGACCTGGCGCTGATCGGCGAGCCGTTTTTGCTGCGTCAGGCACTGGGCAATCTGCTGGACAATGCGCTGGATTTCACCCCTGTTGAGGGGGGGCTGCGATTCACCGCCGAACGGGCAGGCGAGCAGGTCGAGTTCAAGCTTTTCAATCAGGCAGAGCCGATTCCCGACTATGCGTTGCCACGGTTGAGCGAGCGTTTCTATTCGTTGCCGAGACCGGACAGCGGGCGCAAAAGCACCGGGCTTGGGCTCAATTTTGTCGAGGAAGTGGTCAAGCTGCATGGCGGTACGATGAGCATCGGGAATGTCGATGGCGGTGTGGAAGTGACATTGCACTTACCTTAGGACCGGCCCAGTCTCCACAAAGTCTCCACACTCCCTCCATTCATTCCTCACACAGCCCACCCAGACTTTCCCCATCAAAAACAGGGAGAGTCCCATGAACCGTAGCCTGGCCCTAAAATTCGGGGCGATTGCCCTGTTGATTCTGTTATTGCTGGTTCCACTGCTGATGATCAACGGCGTGATCCAGGACCGCCAGCAATTGCGCGACGGCGTGCTCGAAGACATTGCCCGCAGTTCCAGTTACAGCCAGCAATTGAGCGGGCCGCTGATGGTGGTGCCATATCGTAAAGTCGTGCGCACCTGGAAGATCCACGAAAAAACCAACAAGCGTTATCAGGAGATCGGTGAGGAGCGCGGTCGGTTGTATTTTCTGCCGGAGCGCTTCGAAGTCGACGCAGACGTTCAGACCGAACTGCGTTCCCGAGGTATCTACCAGGCGCGGCTGTTCCATGCCGACAACCGCATCAGCGGCCACTTTTCCCTGCCGGTTCAACTGGGCATCAAGGAAGAGTTCGCCGATTACCGATTCGACCAGCCGTTCCTCGCCGTTGGTATCAGCGACATTCGGGGTATCGAAAACGCTTTGAAGCTTGAACTCAATGGCCAGAAACTGGATTTCATTCCGGGCAGCCAGGTGGGCTGGCTGGGTGAAGGCGTCCACGTGACCCTGCCAGCGTTGGAGACAAAACAGGTCACGGAGTTGGCCTTCGGTTTTGACCTGAAACTGCAAGGCACCGGTCAGTTACAGATCCTGCCGGTGGGCAAGACCAGCAAAGTTTCGCTGAATGCCAACTGGCCTCATCCAAGCTTCATCGGCAACTACCTGCCTGCCCAGCGCGAGATCACTGATCTAGGTTTTACCGCCCATTGGCAGACCTCGTTTTTCTCCACCAACCTGCAAGAAACCTTGAACAGCTGCGTGTCCCGCGGCGGTTGTGAGGCGTTGTCCGGTCGCAGCTTCGGGGTGAGCTTCATCGACCCGGTGGACCAGTACCTGAAAAGCGATCGGGCGATCAAATACGCGTTGCTGTTCATTGTCCTGACCTTCGCCGGGTTCTTCCTGTTCGAAGTGCTGAAATGCCTCGCGGTGCACCCGGTGCAATACGCGTTGGTGGGGGTGGCACTGGCGTTCTTCTACCTGTTGTTGCTGTCGTTGTCCGAGCACATCGGCTTTGCCCTGGCGTACCTGTTGTCAGCCAGCGGTTGTGTGTTGTTGATCGGGTTCTACGTTTGCCACGTGTTGCGCAGCGTGCGACACGGGCTGAGCTTTTCCGCGGGATTGGCGGCGTTGTATGGGCTGCTCTACGGGTTGTTGAGTGCAGAGGATTACGCGTTGTTGATGGGCTCGTTGCTGCTGTTCGGCTTGCTGGGCGTGTTCATGGTGCTGACCCGCAAGCTGGACTGGTACGGGGTTGGGCAAAAAACGCCGAAACCTTTGGACTTCGATATTGGAGCGGTGCAATGAGCCGGTCGGTGGGGTTGCGGGAGGACCAGCGAGAGGGGAGGGTGTTGGCGACGCTGATTGCCGGGTTGTTTGAGCTGGATTCGTTGTGCTGCCATCGCGAGCAGGCTCGCTCCCACATGGGACCGCAGTCAAAGGTGGGAGCGAGCCTGCTCGCGAAGGGGGTGGAGCAGTCAGCGAAGATCTAAACCTTCGGCATCGTCGCAATCATCGAAGGCCGCTGGCTCACCTCGAAATACCACGCCGCCAACTGCGGATTCGCCGTGCGCCAATCCAGATCCGGATGGCGCAGGTCCAGGTAACCCAGTGCACAGGCCACGCTGATCGCGGCCACGTCGAAGTGGCAGGTCAGCTCGGCAATCGCGTCCTTTTCCAGCAATGCCAGGGCGCGACGGATCTTGTTGCGCTGGCCGTCGAGCCATTCGTCCCAGTGCTTTTCCGGGGCGCGCAGGGCGGTTTCGTAGCGTACCAGCACGGCCGCGTCCATGATCCCGTCGGCCAGCGACGCGAGGGTCAGGCGCCGCCAGCGGGCCGAGCCTTCGCGGGGGATCAGCGGGTTGCCGACGTGCTGGTGGTCGAGGTAGTCGAGGATGACCCGGCTGTCGTGGATGATGTTGCCGTCGGCCAGGCGCAGGGCCGGGATTTTGCTCAGCGGGTTATCTTCGATCAGGGTCAGGTCCGGGTTGACCGGGGTGAGCACGCTGGTCTGCAACGCCACACGATTCTGCTGGCCGGTTTCGTGCAGCAGCACCATGACTTTGCGAACGAAGGGAGAGAGCGGGTTGTGGTACAGGGTCATGCTCGGGGCGGACATGGCAGCGTCTCGGTCGGTGGCAGTGACGGGCAGCATAGCGTGTTGGAGCGATAGCTCAAGATGGCAAACACCCTTGTAGGAGTGAGCCTGCTCGCGATGGCGATGTGTGAGGCAATTCAATGTCGACTGATACGGCCCCATCGCGAGCAGGCTCGCTCCTACAGGGGGCAGCAGCGTTGGAATAGACCGCGAAGGGCCAGGGCTGCGGGGATGCCCAAGCCCAGCCAGCTAAGTGAATCCCACACACCATCACCGAGCAACGCGGCAAACAACCCGGCCGCGCTGAGCACTGCGATGACGGTCGGAATGGCAAATACCTTCCAGAAGTTCGACTGCCGGGGCTTCATGCCACGTTCTCCGCTTTTTCCGGCACCGGCCTGACCGCCTTGCGCCGCACCACCCACAGGTAGACCCCGCTGCCGAGCACGATGATGGTCAGCACATCCAGGGTCGCCCAGAGTATCTGCATCGGCATGCCACCGTAGTCACCGAAGTGCAGCGGTTGCGACATGCCCATGGCGTCCATGTACCACGGTCGTTCGGCCACGGCGGTGACTTGCAGGGTGCTGGCATCGATCAGTACCGGCGTCAGCAGGTGTGAGGTCAGGTGCGTGCGGCCTTTCATGAACACCGCGTAATGGTGTTCGCTGGAAAACCGCGTGCCAGGAAAGGCGATGAAGTCCGGCTGCATGCCCGGTGCGACTTCCTTGGCGATGTCGAGCAAACGGGTCGCGGGCGCGAGTTGCGTCAGCGGTGGCGCATCGCGGTACGGCGCGACCATCGCGCTCAGGCTGTCGTTGCGCCAGGCGGCAATGATCAGGTCGGCGCAGGCGCTGATCACGCCCGTCACGCCGACCACCAGAGCCCAGGTCAGCGTCACGACGCCGATCAGGTTATGCAGGTCGAGCCAGCGCAGGCGGGTGGATTTTTCCTGGCGCACGGTGGCGAATTTCAAGCGGCGCATGAACGGCAGGTACAGCACCGTGCCGGAGACAATCGCCACCACGAACAGAATGCCCATGAACGCCAGCAGCAACTTGCCCGGCAGCCCGGCAAACATGTCCACGTGCAGGCGCAGCATGGTCATCATGAAACCGCCGTTGGCCGATGGCGTTTCCAGTGCTTCGCCGGTACGGGCGTCCAGCATGAAAGTGTGGGACGCGTTCGGCTCGGTGCCCGCGGTCGCGGCCATGATGGTCAGCACCGCGTTGGGTTCATCGTCCTCGAAGCCGAAATACTGCATGACTTCACCGGGGCGATGCTTCTCGGCCGCTTCCACCAACTGCTGCAAATTCAGGTGCGGGGTGTCCGCCGGCATTTCCTTCACGTCAGGCGCATCGCCCAGCAAGTGGTCGATCTCGTGGTGAAAGATCAGCGGCAGGCCGGTCAGTGCCAGCAGCAACAGGAACACCGTACAAATCAGGCTGGCCCAGGTATGAACAGCGGACCAGCGGCGAATTGTTTTACTTTTCATTTCATAGCCTTCAGAAAAACCAAAGCCGTCCACGAAGGACGGCCTGGTCATTGGGCGTGTCAGCTCAACGCGTTACCACTTGTAGGTTGCACTTGCGACGACACTGCGCTGGTCGCCGTAGTAGCAGTAGTAGCTGTCGCAAGTCGAGATGTAGTCCTTGTCGAACAGGTTGGTCGCGTTAACGGCCAGCGAAGCGCCTTTGAGGCTGTTGTCCAGGCGACCGAGGTCGTAGTGAACCACCGCGTCGAACACCGTGTAGGCATCGGCCTTGCCCAGCCAGGTGTTGGCCTGGTCGCCATAGGTATTGCCGGTATAGCGCGCGCCGGCACCAATGCCGAAGCCGTCCAGCACGCCGTTGTGCCAGGTGTAGTCGCCCCATACCGACGCTTGCTGGTTAGGCATCAGTTGCAGGCGATTGCCCTTGTAGATGCCCTCTTGCACTTCGGATTTTGCCAGGGTGTAGGCAGCGGTGACCTTGAGGTTTTCGGTCACGTCGGAAACGGCTTCCAGCTCCAGGCCTTTGACTTTCACTTCGCCGGTCTGGCTGGTGACTGTCACGTTGCCCACGTTGTTGGTGACGGAAACGTTTTTCTGGGTCAGGTCATACACAGCTGCCGTCAGCAGGGTGTTGCTGCCCGGTGGCTGGTACTTGATTCCCAGTTCCCATTGCTTGCCTTCGGTCGGCTTGAACGACTCGGTCGGCGAGGCGACGGCATTGCTGGTCGGCTGGAACGATTCGGCGTAGGACAGGTAGGGCACGAAGCCCGAGTCGAACACGTAGCTGATCGCCGCGTTGCCGCTGAAGTTCTTGTCGCGTTCGGTGTTGGTGGCATCGCCCTTGTTGAAGAACGTGGTACCGGTGTGGACCCAGTCTTCACGACCGCCGAGGGTCAGGCGCCATTGGCCGAGGGCCATCTGGTCCTGGATGTACAGGCCGGTCTGCTGAGTCTTCTGTTCGTAGTCATAGAAGGCAGTGGAGCGTGGCGGACGGGTGATCGGCAAGCCATAGACCGGGTCGTTGACGTTGATGTCAGGTGCGGTGCCGAAGATCGAGAGGTAGTTGGTGGTGTTGCGCTGGTGATCCAGGCCGATCAGCAAGGTGTGACTGACGTCGCCGGTGACGAAGTCGCCCTGGAAATTGTTGTCCACGGCGAATTGGGCGATGTCTTCGTCGACATTGGTAGTGCCACGGCCGGTGTTGCCTTGATCGTCGACAATAGACCCGTAAGAGGGGCCGTAGCTGTTGACGGTCACGGCCTGGAACGACAGCTCCGACTTGGTGTAGCGCAGGTTCTGCCGGAACTGCCAGACATCGTTCAGGCGGTGTTCGAAGGCATAACCCAGCGCGTAGTAGGTGCGGTCGTAGAAGTCGTAGTTCGGGTCACCCAGGTTCTTGTGGTGGGAGATATCGCCGAACGGCATGTCGATCTTGGTGCCCTGGATCGGATAGAACTGGCTGGTGATACCGGTATCGTCACGGGTGAACTGCGTGAGCAGGGTGAGTTTGGTGTCTTCGTCGATGTTCCAGGTCAGGCTCGGCGCAATGTTGTAGCGCTTGTCATCGATGTGGTCGATGGGTGTGCCGCCGTCGCGCAGTACGCCGCTGAGGCTGTACAGGAACTGGCCTTCGTCATCGATCTTGCCGGTGCTGGCGAAGTTGATCTGGCGATGATTGTCGCTGCCGTATTGCAACTGGATCTCGCTGCTGGCTTCAGCGCTCGGGCGACGGCTGACCATGTCCAGCAGGCCGCCCGGCGGGGTCTGGCCGTACACCGAGGAGGCCGGGCCGCGCAGCAGCGCCAGGCGGTCGAGGTTCCAGGTTTCCTGTTTCGGGTTGGAGTACACACCTTTTGGCAGTGGCAGGCCGTCGAGGAATTGAGTCGGCTCGAAACCCCGCACGCGCAACCAGTCGGCGCGAGTGTCGCTGCCGAAGCTGCTGGAGGTGATGCCCGGCAAGTAGCGCACGGCATCGTCGAGGGTGTGGGCGTTGCGGTCGTCCATCTGCTCACGAGTGACGACCGAAATCGAACGCGGCGCCTCGACCAGCGCGGTGTCGGTCTTGGTGCCGGCGGCGGTGCGCTTGGCCAGGTAGCCCTGTACCGGACCCCATGCGCTTTCAGAATCTTGCACGCCGATCACGCTGGTTGCCGGCAAATCCATCACACCCTCGGGCACGGCCTCCAGGCTGTAGGTGCCCGCACTGCTCTGTACCAGTTGCAGCCCGGTGCCGCGCAGGGCTTCGCGCAGGGCGCCGGCAGCGTCGAACTGGCCTTTGACCGGCGCCGAGGTCTTGCCCGCCGCCAGGGATGGATTCAACGACAGGGCCAAACCGGCCTGGCTGGCGATCTGGTTCAGGATGCTGGCCAGCGGCGCGGCCGGCAGGTTGTAGGCGCGGACGCTGGACGCCTGTTCAGCGGCGACCAGTTGGCTGCAGGTCAACGGGGTGCAAAGGGCAATGGCGACCGCCAGCAAACTGCGGCGCAACAGGGAGTCTAGCGAACGAGGCATACAGCGGCTCCTGAATGGAAACATTTCTCAATTGCCTGTGTGCCGAACGAAAATCAAAAAGTGATAGGGCTGGATGAAAATAATTTCGATTCAGAAGTCGGTTGCGGCTGGTATTGGGTCAAACCGGTTTTTGCGGGGAGTCGAACGCCGTCATCGCGAGCAAGCTCGTTCTCACATTTTGAAATGCATTCCAATGTGGGAGCTTGCTCGCGATGACGGTTAATCAGACACAAAGCATTTCAGGGTTTGGTATCGGCCTTGGCCACGACCTTCACCCACCATTGCGTGTGCTGTTCGATCTGCACCGGCAGGGTCGGCAGCAGGGCATTGAGTGCCAGGTCGGTGTCGCGCAGCGGGAAGCTGCCGGTGATGCGCAGGTCGGCCACTTCCGGCGCGACGCCGACGTAACCGTTTCGATAGCGGCCGATTTCATGCACCAGATCTTCCAGCCGCGTGTTGTCCACCACCAGCATGCCGCGGGTCCAGGCATCCGCGCCAAGGTTGACCGCCAGAACCGGACCCAGGCCGTTGTTGCGGATCAGCACCTGCTGGCCTTCACGCAGAATCAGTTCGTCAGGGTTGGACTCAGGGTGAACCGCCACTGCCGACTGCAAAACGCTCAAGCGCGTTCCATCTTCCTCGCGCTTGACCAGAAACCGAGTACCCAGCGCACGCATGCTGCCTTCGCGGGTTTCGACGATGAACGGCCGGGGATCGCCATGACCGGTTTCAACCAGGATTTCGCCTTCCTGAAGCACGATGCGCCGCTGCTTTTCATCGAAACGCAGATCCAGCGCGCTGTGGGTATTGAGATTGATCAGCGTGCCGTCAGCCAGACGCAGGGTGCGCTGCTCGCCAACGGCGGTGCGCTGGTCGGCCAGCCAATAGTCGATCGGCAGGTAACGATCCCCGGCGAACAGGGCCAGGCCGATCACGGCAACGATACTGGCGACACCATTGCCAAGCTTGCGCACTCGCCGACGAATGCCTGTGCGCGACTGCAGCAAGGCCGTGCGGGCCGGGCCGCTGGCCACGCTGAAACGCTGGTCGAGCATCCCCAGCTGGCGCCAGGCGCGGGCGTGCTCTTCGTGGGCCGCGTGCCACTTGGCGAACTCTTCGCGCTCTACCGGGTTGGCGGAGTCCATGGACAACTGCCAGGCAATTGCCGCGTCCAGCACGCTGGCCGATACCGGTTTGGAGTTGAGCGGGTTCATGTCGGCTCACCATACAGCGCGATGTAGCACTGGCGAATGCCTTGGGCCAGGTACTGGCGCACCCGGGGCACCGACACACCGAGGCGCTCGGCGATTTCTGCGTGGCCGAGGCCGTCGAGGCGGTTGTAGAGGAACGCTGCCCGGGCCTTGCTGGAAAGCTTGCCGAGCAGGCGGTCGATGTTTTTCAGGTCTTCGAGGATCATTTGCTGTTCTTCCACCGACGGTTGTTCGGCTTCGGGAATCAGCATCAGCTCGGTGAGGTAGGCCTGTTCGAGTGCGGCGCGACGGAAGTAATCGAACAGCAGGCCCTTGGCGATCGCCACCAGGAACGCCCGGGGCTCGCGCGGGACCTTCAGTTCCTCGCGGCCCAGCAAGCGCACGAAAGTGTCCTGGCTCAGGTCTTCGGCCCGCTGTGGGCAGGCGACGTTGCGCCGAAGCCAGGCCAATAGCCAGCCGCGATGGTCGCGATATAACGCACCGACGAGCTCACTTTGAGGGCTTGGAACTGACGACACGCCGCATCACCGATTGGGAAGTATTAACTAACGAGAATTGTTCGCGATTGTGGCAGAGGCGAGGGAGGTAAGCAATTGGCGTTGGTCGGGTGGGAATCTGGTGACGGCTTTTGTAGGAGCGAGCTTGCTCGCAAAAAATTATCTGACACCTCGGTCTTACCGGAAAAACGTGTCACCGTTGACGATTTTCGCGAGCAAGCTCGCTCCTACAAGGATGGCATGTGGGTCAGAAAGACGGCGCCTGTTGCCGTCGCTTCCACTGATTCAAGCGCTGTTGCAAATTCAACGGGCTGTGGATTTGCTGCTGTTGCGCACGGCTGAACAGGATCAACATCAATTCAGCGGTGGCCAGGGCGTCGGCGCTGGCGTGGTGGCGCTCGAAGACTTCGAGCTTGAACCAGTCGATCCAGTCGTCCAGCCCGGCCTCGCGAATGTGCGCCTGGGGGCATAGCAGCGGCGCAATGTCTGCCACGTCCAGAAAGGCATGCTGCAACTTGTAACCCAGATGATCCTTCAGTGCGCGCCCCAACATATGCTGGTCGAACGGCGCATGAAAGGCCAAAACCGGGCTGTCTCCGACAAACTCCATGAATTCGAGCAGCGCCTCGGCTGGATCACTGCCGGCAGCAATTGCACTAGGGCCCAAGCCGTGGATCAGCACGCTGGGGCCGAGTTTGAGTTCCTCGCATTGCAAGGTTCGCTCGAACTGTCGGCTGAAATCGATCGCGCCATCCTCGATCACCACGGCGCCGATGGACAGTACCCGGTCCTTGTTCATATTCAGCCCGGTGGTTTCCAGGTCGAGCACTACCCAGCGCTGCTCGCGCAGGCTGCAATCACTCAAACCGGTGACCGTCGGCAGGCGTTGAAGGCGTTGCTGCAGGTCGGCGGACAAGCTCGGGCCGGCCGGGCGCAGCCATGAAAACAGGCTCATAACTGATACCGCAAGGCCAGGCTGCTTTGCAGGCGCTGTGCCTGGCGCAGGGACTCACGCAGGATGCGCCGGTCCAGATGATTGAGGCTGTCGGGATCGACCCGGTTCGAGTAAGGAAAATTCTCCCGGGTCTGTAGTTGATGTTGCTGCATGCGGGTTTGCTGGATGAAGTGATAGGCCTCTTCGTACGCGGCGCCGTCCAGGGGAGCGATGATCTCCTTTTCGACCAACTGGCGAAAACGCTCCAGCGTGTTGTTCGCTTCGATACCGTGGACCAGGGCCAGCAACCGGGCGCCGTCGACAAAGGGCGCCAGACCCTGGATCTTCAGGTCCAGGGTGGCTTTCTCGCCATTTTTACGCGCCAGCACGAACTCGCGGAAACGTCCTACGGGCGGGCGATTGCGTAGCGCATTCTCGGCCATCATGCGCTGGAACAAACGGTTGTCGCCGACCTGATCGAGAATGCCCCGACGCAACTGCTCACAGCCTTGTTCGTTGCCCCAGACCACGCGCAAGTCGAAATAGATGCTCGAACCCAGCAGGTTCTCCGGGGTTGCCTCACGGATAAACGCCGCGAAGCGCCGCGCCCATTCGGCCCGGGACAGGCACAGCTCGGGGTTGCCGGCCATGATATTGCCCTTGCACAGGGTGAAACCACACAGCGCCAGGCTCTGGTTGATCTGCTGGGCAATGGGCAGCAGCTTGCCGCGAATCTCGGCGGCATGGGCCGCATCCCTGGCTTCGAACAGAATGCCGTTGTCCTGGTCGGTGTGCAGGGTCTGCTCGCGACGGCCTTCGCTGCCGAAGCACAGCCAGCTGAACGGCACGCCGGGGTCGCCTTTTTCGGCGAGGATCAGTTCGATAACCCGGCACACGGTGTGGTCGTTGAGCAAGGTGATGATGTGGGTGATCTGCGTCGAAGACGCGCCATGGGCCAGCATGCGCTCGACCAGTTGACCGATTTCGCCCCGTAGCGCCACCAGGTTTTCCACTTTCTGGGCATTGCGGATAGTGCGCGCCAGGTGCACCAGGTCGACCCGTTGCAGGGAAAACAGATCGCGCTCGGAAACCACGCCGCACAAGCGTTGGTCCTTGACCAGGCAGACATGGGCGATGTGACGCTCGGTCATGGCAATCGCCGCGTCGAATGCACTGTGATCCGGCGACAGGAAGAACGGCGCCCGGGTCATGTAGCCTTCGATGGCTTCGTTGAAGTCACTGCTGCCGTTGGCCACGGTCTGGCGCAGGTCGCGCAGGGTGAAAATCCCCAATGGCGCCTTGCACTCATCGACCACCACGATGCTGCCGACCTGTTGTTCGTGCATCAACGTCACGGCTTCGCGCAATGGCGTCTGCGGGCCGCACGTTACGGGGTGGCGCATGGCCAATTCGCCCAGTCGGGTATTGAGCGAATATTGGGTGCCCAGGGTTTCCACGGCTTTTTGCTGCACTTGCTGGTTGACCTGATCCAGCAGGCTGCTGACGCAGCGCAAGGCGAAGTTGCGGAAGGTGTCCGACAGCGAAAACAGGCGGATGAACGCCGGTTTGTTCAGTTGCAGGCAGAAGGTGTCTTCGCCGGCCAGGTGCTCGGTGCGGGTCGCCCGCTCACCCAGCAACGCCGCGAGGGGGAAACATTCGCCGGTGGTGATCTCGAAGACCGTTTCGGTGCCACCTTTTGCCGTATGCGGACGCTCGCCCACGACCCGGCCTTGCTTGACGATATAGAAGTGCTCGACCGGCCCGTCGGCGGGTTTGATGATGCTCTCGCCGGGGGCGTAAAAACGCAGTTGACATTGCTCGACCAGATACGCCAGGTGAGCGTGTTCCATCTGGTTGAAGGGCGGGAAGCGCTGAAGGAATTGCAACGTACCCTGGATGTTCTGCAACACCGCGGTTTTCCCTGCCTGTGTGAAGGCGTCCGCTTTACTCATAACCATTACCGCAGTCTTTTTTGAATTGTTGTAGTCGGATGACATGGACATGGTCGACCCCTGCGGTCGGGGTGCCCATTGGACGTAAGTCTAGGTAGGCGGTTGGTGTTCTGAAATGTCGGAAGAAGCCTACGCAAACGTGCGAAAAACCTCTCGGCCCCCCTATTGGAAAATTATCTGCCGGAGTGCACATTGATGATCTGCTTAGCGATGTCTCGTCAGTGTGCTAGGGAAATGAATTGAACATGTAGAGAAAGCCATGTCCGACCACGATATTTTGAGCGACGCCGAGCGCGAAGCGCTGAGTGCCGTCATGCTGGAGCCTGACCTGCCACCGCAACGGGTGCTGATCGTCGATGACGATAAGGACGCCCGGGACCTGCTGTCAGAGATCCTGGCACTGGACGGTATTCGCTGCCTGACCGCGGCCAGTGGCGAAGCGGCACTCAAGATGCTGGTGGCCGAGGCAGAGGTCAAAAAGCCGATGATCGGTTTACTGATCACCGACCTGCGGATGGGACACGTTGATGGCCTGGAACTGATCCGTCAGGTGCGCGAATCGGTAAGGGCGGCATTGCCGATCATCATTGTCTCGGGTGACGCCGACGTGAAGGATGCGATCGCTGCGATGCATATGAGCGTGGTGGATTTTCTGCTCAAGCCGATTGATACCGGCAATCTGCTGGAGTTGGTCAAACGTGAGCTTGGGATGAAGCCTTAGCCCAAGCCTGTCAGTCCTGAACTAACTCTGTGGGATCGCGGACAGCCCACAAAGAAAAAGCCCTGATCTGTCGATCAGGGCTTTTTCATGTCCGGCGCAGACGCTCAGTTACAGGCCATTGGCAGCCTTGAACTCGCGACGACGACGGTGCAGGACCGGCTCGGTGTAGCCGTTCGGCTGTTTCGTGCCTTCGACCACCAGTTCGACCGCCGCCTGGAAGGCGATGTTGCTGTCGAAGTTCGGGGCCAGCGGACGGTACAGCGCGTCGCCGGCGTTCTGACGGTCAACCACCGGCGCCATGCGCTTGAGGCTTTCCATCACTTGCTCTTCGGTGACGACGCCGTGACGTAGCCAGTTGGCGATGTGCTGGCTGGAAATACGCAGCGTGGCACGGTCTTCCATCAGGCCGACATCGTTGATGTCCGGCACTTTCGAACAGCCGACGCCCTGGTCGATCCAGCGCACCACGTAACCGAGAATGCCCTGGCTGTTGTTGTCCAGTTCGTTCTTGATCTGCTCGGCGGTCCACTGCGGGTTTACCGCCAGCGGGATGGTCAGGATGTCGTCCACCGAAGCGTGGGCACGTTTGGCCAGTTCGGCCTGACGGGCGAACACGTCAACCTTGTGGTAGTGCAGCGCGTGCAACGCGGCAGCGGTCGGCGATGGTACCCAGGCGGTGTTGGCACCGGCCATCGGGTGAGCGATTTTCTGTTCGAGCATCGCCGCCATCAGGTCAGGCATGGCCCACATGCCTTTACCGATTTGTGCGCGACCTTGCAGGCCGGTGCTCAGGCCGATATCGACGTTGGAGTTCTCGTAGGCGCCGATCCATTTTTCCGCCTTCATGTCCGCCTTGCGCACCATCGGGCCGGCTTCCATGGAGGTGTGGATTTCATCGCCCGTGCGGTCGAGGAAGCCGGTGTTGATGAACACCACACGCTCGCTCGCCGCCTTGATGCAGGCCTTGAGGTTGATGGTGGTACGACGCTCCTCGTCCATGATCCCGACTTTGAGGGTGTTGCGTGGCAGGCCCAGCACGTCTTCGATGCGACCGAACAGCTCGTTGGTGAACGCCGCTTCTTCCGGGCCGTGCATCTTCGGCTTGACGATATAGATGGAGCCTGTGCGGGTGTTTTTGCGCGAGGTGTTGCCGTTCAGGTTGTGCATCGATGCCAGGCAAGTCACCAGGCCATCGAGAATGCCTTCCGGCACTTCGTTACCATCTTTGTCGAGGATCGCATCGATGGTCATCAGGTGACCGACGTTACGCACGAACAGCAACGAACGACCGTGCAGGCTCAGTTCACTGCCATCGACAGCGGTGTAGGTGCGGTCGGCGTTCATGGTGCGGGTAAAGGTCTGACCGCCTTTGGCGACGTTTTCCGACAGATCGCCCTTCATCAGGCCGAGCCAGTTGCGGTAGATCACCACTTTGTCATCGGCGTCGACGGCGGCAACGGAGTCTTCGCAGTCCATGATGGTGGTCAGTGCGGCTTCCATCAGGATGTCTTTGACGCCGGCCGCGTCGGTCTGGCCGACCGGGGTGCTGGCGTCGATCTGGATTTCGAAATGCAGGCCGTTGTTTTTCAGCAGGATCGCGGTCGGTGCAGGGGCATCGCCCTGGAAACCGATCAGTTGTGCGTCGTTGCGCAGGCCGGTGTTGCTGCCGCCTTTAAGGGCGACCACCAGTTTGCCGTCAACGATCTTGTAGCCGGTGGAATCGACGTGGGAGCCGGCCGCCAATGGCGCCGCTTCGTCGAGGAAGGCACGGGCGAAGGCGATGACCTTGTCGCCGCGAACCTTGTTGTAGCCTTTGCCTTTTTCCGCGCCGTCGGCTTCGCTGATGGCGTCGGTGCCGTAGAGCGCGTCATACAGCGAACCCCAGCGGGCGTTTGAGGCATTGAGGGCGAAACGGGCATTCATCACCGGCACCACGAGCTGCGGGCCGGCCATGCGGGCGATTTCTTCGTCGACGTTTTGCGTCGTTGCCTGGAAATCGGCCGCTTCTGGCAGCAGATAACCGATCTCTTGCAGGAAGGCTTTATAGGCCACGGCGTCATGCGCTTGACCGGCACGGGATTGGTGCCAGCCATCGATGCGAGCCTGGAAATCATCGCGTTTGGCGAGTAGGGCTTTGTTCTTCGGCGCCAGGTCATGAATGACCTTGTCGGCACCGGCCCAGAACTTATCGGCGGTGAGGCCGGTACCGGGAATGGCTTCGTTGTTCACGAAGTCGAACAGGACTTTGGCGACCTGCAGGCCACCGACTTGAACGTGTTCAGTCATTGCTTGCCTCACTCTGCTCAGCTATTTCGCTTTTCAGCTCTTCAATTTAACAATGAAGCCTTTGGCCATTTAAACCACAAACCCGTCTACCAGTACATGCCCATGACAGGCGGCTGGGTTGGGACCAATCAACGGCTTGGGGCCTTGCTGACAGGGCTTTCAGGGTTGCGAACGTGCCTGTGGCAGACATCGATCCAACGTTATGTAGTGCGCGCTGCGGCATACTACATGATGAATTGCGGTTGTGAAAATTAGACTAATTACGTCGTTCTGCGACCCCATGACGCATTGCGGTCACGGCGCGGAGCAGGATGTTCTCAAAAAACCAGTGGATTGTTCCAGTTAAATATCAAAAGTTGTACACGATTTGTTGGGTCAGTCAGATCGGCGGTGCCTTCATTCGCGAGCAGGCTCGCTCCCACAAAGGCCCGCGCAACCGTTGTGGGAGCGAGCCTGCTCGCGAAGGCGCCTGACCTGTCGGCGCAGGTCCAACCCTTGCCTATACTTGGTTCTCCATAACAAAAGTCATGACAAGAGGGCTGCGCCATGGACCACCTCGTACTCACTGTTTTTGCTCCGGACAAACCCGGGCAAGTCGAGCGCATTGCCCAATGCATTGCCGAACACGGCGGCAATTGGCTGGAAAGCCGCATGTCGCGCATGGCGGGACAATTCGCCGGGATTCTTCGAGTGGGGGTGCCGGCAGAGGCCTACGACGAACTGGTCGATGCCTTGCAGGGCTTGTCCGCCCAGGGCATTCGCGTGTTGATCGCTGAAAGCGGTATCGAACAATCCTGCACCTGGAAACCGATCGCCATGGAACTGGTGGGCAATGATCGCCCGGGGATCGTGCGTGACATCACGCGCTTGCTGAGCGAGCAGGGGGTGAACCTGGAACGGCTGATCACTGAAGTGCGCCCTGCCCCGATGAGCAGTGAGCCGTTGTTCCATGCCGAAGCGATTCTCGCGGTACCGCTGACGCTGTCGCTGGACGTACTGCAATCGCGCCTGGAAACCCTGGCTGACGACCTGATGGTCGAATTGGTGCTGCGCAGTGAACCCTGATCAGGTTATCCAAGTTAAACGTGCACCCGCCTGTGGATAACCTGTAGAGACACCCCGCCAGGCCACGCCGACCGGGGCTCTCCAGCTTCTGATCAAAAAACCAGCAGTTTCAGCCACTTGCGCACAAACGGCGGGGATCACGTTGTGGATAACCTTGGGAAGGAATGGTGCAGGCCACGGGAGACGTGGCCGGCAGGGTTTTGTGCGTTTTTTGATCAGCTGCGGCGGCGCAAACTTATCCACGCATCGATGCTGTAAACCGCCAGGCCGGCCCAGATAAACATGAACGCTACCAGGGTGCTGGACGACAGGTGCTCGTCAAACAGCAGGACCGCTTGCAGCAGTACCAGAGTTGGCGCCAGATACTGGAGAAAGCCCAGTGTCGTGTAGGGCAAATGCCGTGCAGCAGCGTTGAAACAGACCAGCGGCACGAGCGTGATCGGGCCGGCGGCGACCAGCCACCAGGCCTGGGACGTGGTCCAGAATTCGGCCTGGGCGCTGCTGGCCGTCGGATTGAGCAGCAACCAGCCGAGGGCAATCGGCACCAGCATCCAGGTTTCCACCACCAGTCCCGGCAGCGCCTTGACCGGCGCCTGCTTGCGAATCAGGCCATAGAAACCGAAGGTCAGTGCCAACACCAGCGACACCCATGGCAGGCTGCCGACCTGCCAGACCTGTTGCGCCACACCCACAGCCGCCAGACCGACGGCAATCCATTGCATGCGCCGCAGCCGTTCGCCGAGGATCAGCATGCCCAGCAATACGTTCACCAAGGGGTTGATGTAGTAACCAAGACTGGCCTCCAGCATGCGTCCGTTGTTCACCGACCAGACGTAGGTCAGCCAGTTGGCCGCGATCAGCGCACCGCTCAGGGCCAGGATCGCCAGCCGTCGCGGATTTTCTCGCAGTTCGCGCCACCAGCCGGGATGTTTCCAGACCATCAGCAACAAGGCGCCGAACAGCGCCGACCAAAGCACCCGGTGGATGATGATTTCCACGGCGGGCACGCTGGCGATGGCTTTGAAGTAGAGGGGGAAAAGTCCCCAGATGATGTAGGCACTCAGGCCTAGAATGTACCCGTGGCGCGGGTTGGCGGCTTGCATGCAGAATCCTTGCTTAGGCAGCTAACAAAGGGGGGATTGTAAGGAGAATTGTCTGTGGATGTCCTGACTGAATAGGTAGGTCATTTGTGAACATCGGTCTCTGTAGGAGCGAGCTTGCTCGCGAAGAACGCAAGGGCAACGCGTTTATCCAGACAGCACGCGTTATCGTTGACGTCCATCGCGAGCAGGCTCGCTCCTACAGGGGGGGCGGGTGGGTCAGAAGAGCTTCAGTGGCTCTTCGTTGAGCGCCGCCAGTTGCTCGCGCAACGCCAACACTTGATCACCCCAATAACGCTCGGTGCCGAACCACGGGAAACTGCGAGGGAAGGCCGGGTCTTCCCAGCGGCGGGCGAGCCAGGCGCTGTAGTGCATCAGGCGCAAGGCGCGCAGCGGTTCGATCAAGGCCAGTTCACGGGGGTCGAAGTCGTGGAATTCGTTGTAGCCGTCCATCAGTTCCGACAACTGGCTCAGGCAATCCTGACGATCGCCGGCGAGCATCATCCAGATGTCCTGCACCGCCGGACCCATGCGGCAGTCGTCGAGGTCGACGATATGGAACATCTCGTCACGGCACATCATGTTGCCGGGGTGGCAGTCACCGTGCATGCGGATGTTCTGGTGCGGCGTGTTGCTGTAGGCATCTTCCACACGCTTGAGCAGATCGCGGGCCACCGATTCGTAGGCCGGCAGCAGGCTGCGGGGGATGAAATTGCCGTCGAGCAAGGTGGCCAGCGAATCATGGCCGAAATTTTTCACCGCCAGCGCTTCACGGTGCTCGAACGGCCGGGTCGAGCCGACCGCATGCAGGCGGCCGAGCAACTGGCCCAGGCGATACAGTTGATCGAGGTTGCCCGGCTCCGGCGCGCGGCCACCACGGCGGGGGAACAGGGTGAAACGGAAACCATTGTGTTCGTGCAGGGTTTCACCGTTGTGGATCAACGGCGCCACGACCGGCACCTCGCAGTCGGCGAGTTCGGCGGTGAACTGGTGCTCTTCCAGAATCGCTTCGTTGCTCCAGCGTTGCGGCCGGTAGAACTTGGCGATCAGCGGCTCGGCGTCTTCAATGCCGACCTGATAGACGCGGTTCTCGTAGCTGTTGAGCGCCAGGATGCGCGCGTCGCTTAGAAAGCCGATGCTTTCGACGGCATCGAGCACGAGGTCTGGTGTGAGGGTTTCAAACGGGTGGGCCATGCTGACTCCTGCGCGCAGCAGGCTGCTGCGTCCGGCCAGGCATGGTAGCGCAGACGGGCGCGGATAGGTGGTGACTGTGCTGACGCCATCGCGAGCAGGCTCACTCCCACAGGTCATGCGCCAGATTTGAAATCGCGCCAATCCTGTGGGAGTGAGCCTGCTCGCGATGAGGGGCTGTCAGGCGCCGACGATCCCGCCATCCTCCCGCGAAATCGCCATCACCGAAGACCGCGGCTTGCCATTGGGCAAGTGCTCGGGGAAGGTCGAACCGCCGTTTTCACCCGGATGCTGAATCCCGACAAACAGGGTTTTCTGATCCGGGGAGAAGCTGATCCCCGTCACTTCACAACCGACTGGGCCAACCATGAAGCGGCGAATCTCGCCGGTTACCGGGTCGGCACAGAGCATCTGGTTGTTGCCCATGCCGGCAAAGTCGCCGGCGTTGCTCGAATCGCCGTCGGTGAGAATCCACAAGCGTCCGGCCTTGTCGAAGCCCAGGCCGTCCGGGCTGTTGAACATGTTCTGCGGCGTGATGTTCGACGATCCGCCTTTTGGTGTGCCTGCGTGAACCCCCGGATTACCGGCGACGACGAACAGGTCCCAGGCAAAGGTTTTCGAACCGTGATCGTCACGCTCGGTGCGCCAGCGCAGGATCTGGCCGTAGACGTTCTTCTCGCGCGGGTTCGGACCGCCCACCGGTTGCCCGTCTTCGCCTCGTTTGGCGTTGTTGGTCAGCGTGCAGTAGACCTGACCGTCCTTGGGACTGACCACGATCCATTCCGGGCGGTCCATGCGCGTGGCTTTCACCACACTGGCGGCGAGACGGGCGTGGATCAGCACTTCGGCCTGATCGGCAAAACCGCTGCTGGCGTCGATGCCGTTTTTACCGTGGGTCAGTTCGATCCATTCACCCTGGCCTTTCGGGTGATCGACGTTGCCGTCCCCGGCATCGAAACGCGCCACGTACAGGGTGCCGTGATCGAGAATATCGCGGTTGGCCTTGGGGTTCTTGTGGTCGATCTTGTCGCGGCTGACGAATTTGTAGATGAACTCACCGCGTTCATCGTCGCCCATGTACACCACGGCATGACCGTCGCCGGTTTCGGCCAGGGCGGCGTTTTCGTGTTTGAAGCGGCCCAGGGCCGTGCGTTTGACCGGCGTCGATTTCGGATCGAACGGATCGATCTCCACCACCCAGCCGTGACGGTTGAGCTCGTTGGGGTTCTTCGCCATGTCGAAGCGCTCGTCGTGCGGGTGCCAGTTGATTTCTTTGCTGGTGGCCACCACACCGTAGCGTTTTTGCGCCGGGTCGAATTTCTGCTCGGCGTTGCTGCTGCCGAAGCAGTCGGTGAAGTTCTCTTCACAGGTCAGATAGGTGCCCCACGGCGTCTTGCCGTTGGCGCAGTTCTGGAACGTGCCCAGGACGTTCTTGCCCAGCGGATCGGCGCTGGTTTTGAGCAGGGCATGTCCGGCGGCCGGGCCGCTCAGGGTGATGGGGGCGTTGCCGTGAATGCGGCGGTTGTAGCGCGAGCCCTGGACGAATTGCCATTGGCCGTTCTTGCGCTGCACTTCAATCACCGACACACCTTCGCAGGCCAGTGCCTTGCGCACTTCTTGCGCCGATTGCGGCATGCCGCCGTGGGCGTAGAGGTAGCGGTAATTGGTGTATTCGTTGTTGATCGCCATCAGCGCCCGGTCTTTTTCGCCCGGAAACTCGAACAGGCTCATGCCGTCGTTGTTGTCGCCGAACTGGACTTCCTGATGTTCGGCGCTGCCGTTGCCGCTCGGGTCGAACGCCGGGCCGTCTTTGTGCAGCGGCTGGCCCCAGCTGATCAGCACCGAGGACTTGTAGCCCGGTGGCAGGGTGATGGCATCGCTGGTGGCGGCGGCAATGCTGTCGAAGCCCAACAACTGGCTGTTGCCGGCGCTGACACTGGCGGCCATCACGCTGCGGCTCAGCAGATTGCCGCCGAGGAACATCGCAGCGCCGCACAAGGCACCTGCGCTGATGAAGCCGCGACGGCTGAGGCCGACCATGTTTTCGAGGTCAGTGGACTGGTTTTCTTCTAATAGGCTCATTTCAGGCTCCCTGCGGATTTTGCAGACACCTTAAAGATGAGTAATGAACCTTTTGTTGCAGTTCTGCTTACAGTGGTGTGCCCAGCAGAACCCGGGACGGCGAGAACTCGACGCGCACCGGTTTGCCGTAAGTCAGCCCCGATGCTTGCAGATGACTCGGTTCGGCCAAGGCGCATAGGGTCAGACCGTTGGGCAGGGTGATGCGCACTTCGCTGGGGCCGTCGTCGGCATCGAGAATTTTTTCGATGATGCCGCTGAGGCAATTATTTCCAGGTGTTTCGACAGAGTCGATTTGCAGCACGTCGAGCCAGCCGGCCTTGATCAATGCCACGACTTCGGTGCCGATTTGCAGCTCCAGGCGCTCGGTGCTGTCGTGGGTGATTTGCGCGGCGACGATCAGGCCTTCGGCGACTTCGAGACGAATCAGGTCGTTGCGCCCCTGAGGTTCGATCGCCATCACCTTGCCGTGCAACTGGTTGCGCGCGCTGGTGCGCAGCATCAGACGCCCGAGCAGGTCCAGGTCGCTGGCGTCTTCAGCGGCTTCGAGCACCTGGGCCTGCAAGGCTTGCAGCTTCTGGTACAGGCGCAGCACCCGCTCACCTTCGTTGGACAGGCGCGCACCGCCGCCGCCCTTGCCTCCGACAATCCGCTCCACCAGCGGTTTCTGCGCCAGATTGTTCAGCTCATCGATCGCATCCCAGGCGGCCTTGTAGCTCATGCCCGCGCTTTTGGCCGCGCGGGTGATCGAGCCTTGTTCGGCGATGTGCTGCAGCAGGGCGATGCGTTGCGGACGGCGGACGATGTGCTGGGACAGCAAGGTGGGCAAAGACATGGCAAGTCGCTTTGGGTGGTGACGATGGTCAGGACGTTGGCCGCTTGGGTCGCGTGAGTCAAGTCAGGGTGTCTCGCCGGGTTTAGGCGTGCGGGTCAGGCAATAGACATCGACCCTGGCCGCCCCGGCGTCCATCAGCAGGCGAGCCAGGGCCTGGGCCGTGGCGCCGGTGGTCAATACATCGTCGACCAGAGCCAGGTGCTGGCCTTTGACGATGGCGCCGGGTGTCAGGGCGAAAGCGTTGCGCAGGTTCTTTCGGCGGGCTTCGGCGTTCAAGGCCTGTTGGGCGTCGGTGTCCTGGGTGCGCAGCAGCAACCGTTCGTCGCAAGGGATATCGAGACTCGCACTCAACCAGCGAGCCAGCATCGCCGCCTGATTGAACCCGCGCTGGCGCAGGCGTCGGGTGGCCAACGGTACCGGGATCAGGGCATGGGGGCGCGGTAGGTCGTCTTCGAAGCGATGTTGCAGGTATTGAGCAAGAAGTTCGGCGAGCAGGCGGCCAAACGGCCACTTGGCGTTGTGTTTGAAGCGAGTGATCAGGCTGTCTACCGGAAAGCTGTAGGTCCAGGGCGCAATCACCTGTTCGAAGGCTGGTGGCTGCTTCAGGCAATGGCCGCAGGTCAGGCCCGCGGCCGGGAGCGGCAGGGCGCAGGTCAGGCAGTGATCGCCGAGCCAGGGCAGCTCGAATTCGCAAGCCGTGCAGACAGGAGGGACGCCTTCGGCCGGTTCATCGCACAAAAGGCATGATTGTTTGTTTTTTAACCAGATGTAAACCTGTCCTTCGTATCGTGGTTGACAGCGCATCGCTCTTCCTTAAATATGCCGAAACATCTGTGAAGCGACTGTGACATTCCATTAGCCAGCCGCCTGCCAAAGCATAATTCAAAGGAAACGCCCATGAGCGCCAGCACCACTGCAACCCTGCGTCATGACTGGACTTTGGCCGAAGTCAAAGCACTCTTCGTTCAGCCATTCAATGACCTGTTGTTCCAGGCGCAGACGGTGCACCGTGCGCATTTCGACGCCAACCGCGTCCAGGTGTCGACCCTGCTGTCGATCAAAACCGGCGCCTGCCCGGAAGATTGCAAATATTGTCCGCAGTCCGGTCACTACAACACCGGCCTGGAAAAAGAAAAGCTGATGGAAGTGCAGAAGGTCCTAGAAGAAGCCGCTCGCGCCAAAGCCATCGGTTCGACCCGCTTCTGCATGGGCGCGGCGTGGAAGCACCCGTCGGCCAAGGACATGCCTTATGTCCTGAAGATGGTTGAAGGCGTGAAAGCTCTTGGCCTGGAAACCTGCATGACCCTCGGTCGTCTGGATCAGGATCAGACCGAAGCGCTGGCCAAGGCCGGCCTCGACTACTACAACCACAACCTCGATACATCGCCGGAGTTCTACGGCAGCATCATCACCACCCGCACCTACAGCGAGCGCCTGCAAACCCTGGCCTATGTGCGTGAGTCGGGAATGAAGATCTGTTCCGGTGGCATCCTCGGCATGGGCGAGTCGCTGGACGACCGCGCCAACCTGCTGATCCAGTTGGCCAACCTGCCGGAGCATCCGGAGTCGGTGCCGATCAACATGCTGGTGAAAGTCGCCGGTACGCCGCTGGAAAACGCCGACGACGTCGATCCGTTCGACTTCATCCGCATGCTCGCCGTCGCGCGCATCCTGATGCCGCAATCCCACGTGCGCCTCTCTGCCGGCCGCGAAGCCATGAACGAGCAGATGCAGGCCCTGGCGTTCTTCGCCGGCGCCAACTCGATTTTCTACGGCGAAAAACTGCTGACCACCGCCAACCCGCAGGCCGACAAGGACATGCAACTGTTCTCGCGCCTGGGCATCCTGCCGGAAGCCCGCGAAGAGCACGCCGATGAAGTGCATCAGGCGGCGATCGAGCAGGCGCTGGTGGAGCAGAAGAGCAGCGAGCAGTTCTACAACGCGGCGGTTTAAATCCAACATTTATTCCTCTGAAGGAATGCAAAACCCTGTGGGAGCGAGCCTGCTCGCGAATGCGGACTGACATTCAACATTGATGTTGGCTGACACGACGCCTTCGCGAGCAGGCTCGCTCCCACAGGGGACATGTGTCATTTGATAGTCGAGGCCTGCATGTCTTTCGATCTCGCCGCACGCCTTGCCGCCCGTCGTGCCGAAAACCTCTACCGCCAGCGCCCGCTGCTCGAAAGCCCGCAGGGGCCGCAAGTGGTGGTCGATGGCCAGCCGTTGCTGGCGTTCTGTAACAACGACTACCTGGGCCTGGCCAATCATCCGCAAGTGATCGAAGCCTGGCGTGCCGGCGCGTCGAAGTGGGGGGTGGGCGGAGGGGCATCCCATCTGGTCATCGGTCATAGTTCCCCGCACCATGCCCTGGAAGAAGCGTTGGCCGACCTGACCGGTCGTCCGCGCGCGTTGCTGTTCACCACCGGTTATATGGCCAACCTCGGCGCGGTCACGGCGCTGGTGGGGCAGGGTGATACGGTGCTCGAAGACCGTCTCAATCATGCGTCGCTGCTCGACGCGGGGCTGCTGTCCGGCGCGCGGTTCAATCGCTACCTGCACAACGACCCGGCGAGCCTCGCCAAACGCCTGGAAAAAGCCACCGGCAATACGCTGGTGGTCACCGATGGCGTGTTCAGCATGGACGGTGATATCGCCGACCTGCCGGCGCTGGCCCGGGAAGCCAAGGCCAAAGGTGCCTGGTTGATGGTCGACGATGCCCATGGTTTCGGACCGCTGGGTGCCAACGGTGGCGGCATCGTCGAACACTTCGGCTTGAGCCAGGATGACGTTCCGGTGCTGGTCGGCACCCTCGGCAAGGCGTTTGGCACGGCGGGTGCCTTTGTGGCTGGCAGCGAAGAGCTGATCGAAAGCCTGATCCAGTTCGCCCGCCCCTATATCTACACCACCAGCCAGCCGCCTGCGCTGGCCTGCGCCACGTTGAAAAGCCTGGAACTGCTGCGCAGCGAACACTGGCGCCGCGAGCATTTGCAGGTGCTGATCCGCCAGTTTCGCCAGGGTGCCGAACAGATTGGCCTGGAGCTCATGGACAGCTTCACGCCAATCCAGCCGATCATGATCGGTGACGCGGGGCGCGCGGTGCGTCTTTCGCAGATGCTGCGTGATCGCGGGTTGATGGTGACCGCGATTCGCCCGCCGACCGTACCCGCCGGCAGCGCCCGACTGCGAGTCACACTGACGGCTGCCCACAGCGAAGCCCAGGTACAGCTATTGTTAAACGGACTGGCCGATTGTTTTCAACAACTGAAGCCGGAGCCAAGCCATGCGTGATCGTCTGATTCTGCTGCCTGGCTGGGGTCTTGGCGTTTCACCGCTGGAGCCTCTGGCGGCGGCCTTGCGAGGCCTGGATGAGCACCTGCACGTCGAGATCGAACCGTTGCCGGAGCTGGAGTCGAGCGATCTTGAAGAGTGGCTCGAAGAGCTTGATTCGACCTTGCCGCAAGACGTCTGGCTAGGCGGTTGGTCATTGGGCGGCATGCTCGCCTGCGAGTTGGCGGCCCGGCGTGGCGATCGCTGCTGTGGCGTGTTCACCTTGGCCAGCAACGCTTCTTTTGTCGCCCATGATCAATGGTCAAGCGCCATGCCTGGGGAAACCTTCGATGCGTTTCTGGCGGGCTGTGAAGCCGATCCGCGCGCGACCTTGAAACGCTTTTCACTGCTCTGCGCCCAAGGCGCCGAAGACCCACGCGGATTGTCGCGGTTGTTGCTCGGTGGCGCCCCGAATACCTCCGCGCCAGTGCTGCTCAGTGGTCTGCAAGTGCTCGCGCAACTGGATACACGACAGGCGCTGCAATCGTTCCGCGGTCCGCAACTGCATCTGTTCGCCGGCCTCGACGGGCTGGTGCCGGCGCAAGCGGCGGGCGAGTTGCTGGCATTGCTGCCGGATGTCGAAATCGGTCTGATTGAACAGGCCAGCCACGGGTTTCTCCTGGAGGATCCCCATGGTGTGGCGGGGGCGATCCAGGCCTTTTTGCATGAGTCCGGCGATGACTGATTTATCCCTTCCCAACCTGCCCGGCACCTTGCCCGACAAGCGCCAGGTAGCCGCTTCATTCTCCCGCGCGGCGGCCAGCTATGACAGCGTGGCCGAGTTGCAGCGCGATGTCGGCAGCCAATTGCTCGGGCGTCTGCCGCAGGACTTCGTACCGCAGCGTTGGCTAGACCTGGGCTGTGGCACCGGGCATTTCAGTCGCGCCCTGGATGAGCAGTTTCCGGGCAGTCACGGGGTGGCGCTGGACATCGCCGAAGGCATGCTCAACCACGCCCGGCCATTGGGCGGTGCCACACACTTCGTGGCCGGCGATGCCGAGCGTTTGCCACTGCAGGATTCGACCTGCGACCTGATCTTCTCCAGCCTGGCGGTGCAGTGGTGCGCAGACTTCGACTCGGTGCTCAGTGAAGCCTTTCGGGTGCTGAAACCGGGCGGCATCTTCGCGTTTGCTAGTCTGTGTGTAGGAACGTTGTTTGAATTGCGTGACAGCTGGCGCGAAGTTGACGGCATGGTGCACGTCAATCGTTTCCGGGAGTTTGGTGTTTATCAGCAGTTGTGTGCGGCGAGCGGCTTGAGAACGGTCAGTCTGCAAAACCTTGCGCACGTGCTGCATTACCCGGATGTGCGCAGCCTGACCCATGAACTCAAGGCGTTGGGTGCGCACAATCTCAATCCCGGGCGGCCGGGTGGCTTGACCGGCCGGGCGCGGATTCTGGGGCTGATCGAGGCTTACGAACAGTTTCGTCAGGCCCAGGGACTGCCGGCGACTTATCAAGTGGTGTACGCCGTTTTGGAGAAAACCTTATGAGCGCAGCCTATTTCATCGCCGGCACGGATACCGATGTCGGTAAAACCACGGTCGCTGCCGGGTTGCTGCATGCGGCGCGTTCGGCGGGTTTGAGTACGGCGGCGGGTAAGCCGGTCGCGTCAGGTTGCGACGTGACGCCCAAAGGCTTGCGTAATGCCGATGCGCTGGCCTTGCTGGCGGAGTGTTCACTGCCGCTGACCTATACACAGGTCAATCCGATGGCGTTTGAACCGGCCATTGCCCCGCATCTGGCGGCGCGAGAGGCGGGCGTGGCGCTGACGGTGCAGTCGTTGCTGACGCCGATGCGGCAGATTCTGGGCATGCAGGCGGACTTCACCCTGATCGAGGGCGCTGGCGGCTGGCGCGTACCCTTGGCGGATCAGGACAATCTGTCGGACCTGGCCATCGCATTGAAGCTGCCGGTGATCCTGGTGGTCGGTGTACGCCTGGGGTGTATCAGCCATGCCTTGCTGACCGCTGAGGCGATTGCCCGGGACGGTTTGCAACTGGCGGGCTGGGTGGCCAACATCATCGACCCCAAGACCTCGCGGCTGGAAGAAAACCTGGCCACTCTTGCCGAGCGCATCCCGGCACCGTGCCTGGGGCGTGTGCCTAAACTCAAGGCCGTTACGGCCGAGGCAGTGGCGGAGCACTTGCAACTGGACCTGTTGGACTGAGGTTTGTCGCATGCGGGCTTTGCCTATGACAAGGCACTGTGCCATTAGTGTTTTTGTCGAGTGTTTTGCCGGTCACTCTGCTTCAATGGCCGCTGTTGATCCTTTGAAAGGACGAGTTCTCCCATGGAAATCTCAGGAAGCACCGCTTTTTATGCAGGTTGGAGCACTCTTCAGACAGGGCAGAGCCGTGTCGATCAAGCCGCCGGGCAGATCGCCAACACCACTATTGAGCGTTCGGTTACCAGCCAGTCCTCCGAGGCGCAGGTCGATCGCTTGCGTTCGGTCGACCGCAGCCGGCAATCGGACCTGGCCAGCAACGTGGTCGAAATGGCCCAAGGCAAGATTCAGGCGGAGCTGGGCGTGAAAGTCGCCAAGGCAGCCGACGAAGTGCTCGGGACGTTGATCGATACCTACGCCTGATTCTGTTTGCCTGACTGAAAAAAGTCGGGCAAACATCCTTTGCTGGAAATGAAAAACGCGCTCATTCGGCCAATAATCCGATTACCCTGGGCTCTCCTGTCGAATATCCCCCGCTACTACCCGACACGACGATCCGTTGACTTGATTGGATTACCACATCCCAGTAGTCGCCGGGGCTGTTATCCCAGGCGAAATCCTCCGGTTGTCCCTCTGGAGAAAATCGTTGTTTGGCTATGAAAAATTCGCTGCCTGGAGTCGCCCAGCGTACGTAGCCCACGAGGACAACTTTTCCGTCCGCTTGCACTGCCGCTGCACGCCAGTGCACATCGCCATCATCGCGAGAGGTGATTACTGGCGAGCCTGTATTGAATTGTTTGTCGTTGCTGCCGTCAGCATTGAGTCTGGTCAGTAGACCCCGAACCCTGTCGTCAGCCCCTTTCGTCCACGTTGCGAAAATGATCTTGTCGTCCGACTGCAGGCGACTGAGTGCATCGCTAAAGATAAAGTCGCTGGCGATGGACGAACCTGCCACCTCCAGCGGAATATCGCTGAAGCCATCTGTTCCGAAAGTTTCATCCAGTTCTCCTTGTTCGTCGTAACGCGCGACCGCCCCGGTTCTTTTTCTTTGCGCATCAAAGTAGAGGCCTGTGACGATAATCTTGCCGTCGCTCTGTACGTGAACCATTTGGGCAAAGCTGTCCATTTGCTTGAACTTGATATCAATGAAGCCTTGGCCATTGCCGAACCCGGTATCCGGTTCTCCGTTGCTTTGCAGGCGGGACAGGCGACTCACGAGCGTTCCGATGGGGTAGTTGACGTGATAGTAAGCGACGATGAGTATCTTTTGATCGTCTTGCAGGCAGCCGTCAACGAACTTGTGGGGAACCGCTGGCGCATATGAATTATCCGGTCCCGTGACGATCCGGTTGCCAAAAACAAGGTCAGGGCTGCCATTGGCGTTAAAGCGTCGTACGCCAGGTCGGCGAACGTTGTCTTTTTGCGATTCACCGATCAGGACGGTTTTTCCGTCTTTTTGCATTAGCAGTCTCATCGGAATGGATTGGTCGCCTGCGTCGAACTGACTCTTGGTGGGCGTGAACCCCTCGTCTACCTGACCATCCATCAGCAGACGAGCGAGAAGAAACTCTTTCCCGATTCTTGATGCGTGGGTCAAGCGTCCATGCTCATCAGAGACGATGGTATGTGTCACTCCAGGTGCTTCACTGGGGCGTACCACGCCATTGCTGCCAAAATTCGGGTCAAGATTACCGGGTAGTCGCAAGTCAGTATCTGGTTGATTGTCCATCTCAAATCCCCTCCATAGACGATCCTCGGGGAAGGTCACCATTGACCCCACGAGAGCCTATAGTCAGTAGGCGTCTTTTCGCTGTTTCGTGAACCTGTAAGAACTACCAGAACGATAGGCTTTATTGGCCATTTTCAGTGTCAATCAGGCCAGTTTCCTGTGGCCCTGTTCATTGCCGGTTTTAGCGATGACGAACGGCAAAAGATCGACGCTTGACAAGATTTGGGCGTAAACGTATGTTTCAAACAACTGTTTGATCGCAACAACGAATCCATGCGGTCGTTCATTCCCGGTTACATCAGCAGAGGTTTATCGCTATGCCTGACTACAAGGCCCCCTTGCGTGATATTCGCTTCGTTCGTGACGAGCTGCTCGGCTACGAAGCGCACTATCAGAGCCTTCCGGCTTGTGCCGACGCAACTCCGGACATGGTTGACGCCATTCTTGAGGAAGGCGCCAAGTTTTGTGAGCAGGTACTGGCTCCGCTGAACCGCGTGGGCGATCTCGAAGGCTGCACCTGGAGCGAGTCTGGCGTTAAGACCCCGACCGGCTTCAAGGAAGCCTACAAGCAATTCGTTGAAGGTGGCTGGCCGAGTCTGGCTCACGACGTAGAGCACGGCGGCCAAGGCCTGCCGGAGTCCCTGGGTCTGGCCATCAGCGAAATGGTTGGCGAGTCCAACTGGTCGTGGGGCATGTACCCAGGCCTGTCGCACGGTGCGATGAACACCATCTCCGAGCACGGCACCCCTGAGCAGCAAGAGGCTTACCTGACCAAGCTGGTTTCCGGCGAGTGGACCGGCACCATGTGCCTGACCGAACCGCACTGCGGCACTGACCTTGGCATGCTGCGCACCAAGGCCGAGCCTCAGGCCGACGGTTCCTACAAGGTTTCCGGCACCAAGATCTTCATCTCGGCCGGTGAACACGACATGGCCGACAACATCGTCCACATCGTACTGGCCCGCCTGCCGGATGCACCGGCTGGCACCAAAGGCATCTCCCTGTTCATCGTGCCGAAGTTCATGCCGAACGCCGATGGCTCGGTTGGCGCGCGTAACGCTGTGTCTTGCGGTTCCCTGGAACACAAGATGGGCATCCACGGCAACGCCACCTGCGTGATGAACTTCGACGGTGCCACCGGTTTCCTGATCGGCCCGGCGAACAAAGGCCTGAACTGCATGTTCACCTTCATGAACACCGCACGCCTGGGTACCGCGCTGCAAGGCCTGGCCCACGCCGAGGTCGGTTTCCAGGGCGGCCTGAAATACGCTCGTGACCGTCTGCAAATGCGTTCGTTGACTGGCCCGAAAGCGCCGGACAAAGCCGCTGACCCGATCATCGTGCACCCTGACGTACGCCGCATGCTGTTGACCATGAAGGCATTCGCCGAAGGCAACCGTGCGATGGTTTACTTCACTGCCAAGCAAGTCGACATCGTCAAATACGGCGTGGACGAAGAGGAGAAGAAGAAAGCCGACGCACTGCTGGCCTTCATGACTCCGATCGCCAAAGCCTTCATGACCGAAGTCGGTTTCGAATCGGCCAACCACGGCGTGCAGATCTACGGCGGCCACGGCTTCATCGCTGAGTGGGGCATGGAGCAGAACGTCCGCGACAGCCGCATCTCGATGCTGTACGAAGGCACCACCGGTATCCAGGCGCTCGACCTGCTGGGCCGTAAAGTGTTGATGACCCAAGGCGAGGCTCTGAAAGGCTTCACCAAGATCGTCCACAAGTTCTGCCAGACCAACGAAGGCAACGAAGCGGTTCAAGAGTTCGTCGCTCCGCTGGCTGCACTGAACAAGGAATGGGGCGAGCTGACCATGAAGGTCGGTATGGCTGCCATGAAAGATCGCGAAGAAGTCGGCGCGGCCTCCGTGGACTACCTGATGTATTCCGGTTACGCCTGCCTGGCCTACTTCTGGGCTGACATGGCGCGCCTGGCTGCCGAGAAACTGGCTGCCGGCACTTCCGAAGAGGCGTTCTACACCGCCAAGCTGCAGACTGCGCGCTTCTACTTCCAGCGTATCCTGCCGCGTACCCGCACTCACGTCGTAACCATGCTGTCGGGCGCCAACAACCTGATGGACATGAAAGAAGAGAACTTCGACCTGGGCTACTAAGCCTTAACGAAGCACTTGAAAAAGCCGCTGCTCCTTCGGGACCAGCGGCTTTTTTGCTTTGAAGATTACCGGCGGAAAAATGTCTGTAACGCCCTTTGAAAAATACCTCAGTAATTCACTCAGTAACTCGGGCTTCCTGCCGTTACAGTAGTGGGCACATTGCCATCTATTGATCTGACGGGTCGGAGCTTTACCCTTGCCGCGCTCATCTGCTGTACGTTTCAGTCATTTCCTGCCGTCATTAGTGCTGTTGGTGGCGGGGCTTGCGGCTGCTTACATCAAGGATCTGAACGTCTTTTTCACGTCGCTGTTCAACGTGCTGCCCACCCTGGTGTTGTTGCTCGGTGGCGCCTATTGCGCGGTGTACCGACGCCAGCGTGAACTGTTTCTGATGGTCACGGTGTACATCGCCTATTTCCTGCTCGACACCCAGACCGACTATTACCGCGACAACGGTAAGGTGCGTGACGATGCCGCCGTGGTCTTTCATTTGTGTTGCCTGCTGCTGCCGCTGCTGTTTGGCGTGTTCGCGGCGTGGCAGGAACGTACCCATCTGTTCCAGGACATGGTGGCGCGTTTCGCGGTCTTGCTCGCAGTCGGCAGCGTGGCGCTGGGGCTTGAGCAAAGTTATCCACATGCGCTGCTGATCTGGCTGTCGGAGATTCGGTGGCCTGCCTTGCATGGCGCCTGGATGAGCCTGATCCAGTTGTCCTATCCGGTGTTCATTGCCGCGTTTTTGCTGCTGGCCTGGCAGTACTGGCGCAACCCGCGACCGCTGCATGCCGCGCAACTGGTGGGGCTGCTCGGGTTGTTCTGGATGTTGCCGAAAACCTTCATCCTGCCGTTCACGCTGAACATCATGTGCAGCCAGGCGATGCTGATGATCGCCGCTGCCGTTGCCCACGAAGCCTATCAAATGGCCTTCCGCGACGAGCTGACCGGGCTGCCGGGGCGTCGTGCGCTGAATGAACGCATGCAGCGCTTGGGACGCAACTATGTGTTGGCCATGAGCGACGTCGATCACTTCAAGAAATTCAACGACACCCACGGCCACGACGTCGGCGACCAGGTGCTGCGGCTGGTGGCCAGCAAGCTGTCGAAAATCGGCGGTGGCGGTAAGGCGTATCGCTATGGCGGCGAGGAATTTGCCCTGGTGTTTGCAGGCAAGACCCTCGAGGAATGCATGCCGCACCTGGAAGTCATCCGCGAGTCCATCGCCACTTACAATATTCAATTGCGCAATCAGGAAAACCGCCCGCAGGACGATAGTCAGGGGCGCCAGCGGCGTGCCGGTTCCGCAGCGTCGAGTGTGTCGGTGACGGTCAGTATCGGCGTTGCCGAACGGGTCGATCAACGCACCCCGGAAGAAGTGCTCAAGTCCGCCGACCAGGCGCTCTACAGCGCCAAGGGCGCGGGGCGCAACTGCGTGATGGCGTTCGGGCAGAACCGCCGTGGCGCCGTGCGCATGGACGCCGCTACGGTTGAGTGATGATGGCGCATTCAGCGAGCGCAAAGTGATTGTGAGGCGTGGTCGGCAGCAGTAGGTTGGAGAAATCTGCCGACGGAGAATGACCATGCCCGAGTACAAAGCTCCCTTGCGCGACATGCGCTTTCTGATCGACCACGTCTTCGACTTTCACCGCAACTACGCCGCGCTGGGGGCCACCGATGCCAGCCCGGATATGGTCAATGCGATCCTCGAGGAGGGCGCGAAGTTCTGCGAAAACGTACTGTCGCCGCTCAATCGCAGCGGCGATGAAGAAGGCTGTCATTTCGACAATGGCGTGGTCACCACGCCCGCGGGCTTCAAGCAGGCATTCGCCCAATATGTCGAGGGCGGCTGGCATGGCCTGGCGGCGGATCCGGTTTACGGCGGTCAAGGGTTGCCGATCTCTCTGGGCCTTGTGATCAGCGAGATGGTGGGTTCCAGCAACACCTCATGGGGCATGTACCCCGGGCTGACCCACGGTGCGATGTCGGCGATCCACGCCCATGGCACCGAGGCGCAAAAGCAGACCTATTTGAAGAAACTCACCGCCGGCCAATGGACCGGCACCATGTGCCTGACCGAAGCTCATTGCGGCACCGACCTGGGCATCATCAAGACCCGAGCCGTCCCTGCGGCCGATGGCAGCTACGCGATCTCCGGCAGCAAGATCTTCATCTCCGCCGGCGAGCACGACATGAGCGCCAACATCATTCACCTGGTGCTGGCCAAATTGCCGGACGCACCGGCCGGGACCAAGGGCATTTCGCTGTTCATCGTGCCCAAGTTCCTGCCCGATGCGACGGGCGAAGCGGGCGAGCGCAATGGCGTGTCCTGCGGCTCGATCGAACACAAAATGGGCATCAAGGCCTCGGCCACCTGCGTGCTGAACTTCGACGAGGCCAAGGGTTTTCTGATCGGCGAGCCGAACAAGGGCCTCAACTGCATGTTCACCATGATGAACCACGCGCGGCTGGGCACCGGCATGCAAGGGCTGTGTCTGGGGGAGGCGAGCTTCCAGGGCGCGATCAAATACGCCAACGACCGTTTGCAGATGCGCTCGCTGACCGGCCCGAAAGCGCCGGAAAAAGCCGCCGACCCGATCATCGTGCACCCTGATGTGCGGCGGATGTTGCTGACCATGAAAGCCTTCAACGAAGGCAACCGCGCGCTGACCTACTTCACCGCGCAGTTGCTCGACGTTGCCCACCTGAGCCCGGATGAAACGGCGCGCCAGGACGCCGAAGACTTGTTGGCGTTCCTCACGCCGATCTGCAAAGCCTTCATGACCGACACCGGGCTGGAGGTGACCAACCACGGCATGCAGGTGTTTGGCGGTCACGGCTTCATTCGCGAGTGGGGCATGGAGCAGCTGGTCCGTGACTGCCGGATCGCGCCGATCTATGAGGGCACCAACGGCATTCAGGCGCTGGACTTGCTCGGGCGCAAGGTACTCGGCAGCCAGGGCAAGCTGCTGCGCGGCTTCACCAAAATCGTCCACAAGTTCTGCGCGGCGAACGCCGAGCATCCACAACTGGCCGGGTATGTGGCACAGCTCAATCAACTGAACCAGCAGTGGGGTGAATTGACCACCAGGGTCGGCATGGCCGCGATGAAAAATCCGGATGAAGTCGGTGCCGCGTCGGTGGATTACCTGATGTACAGCGGTTACATCATCCTCGGCTACCTGTGGTTGCGCATGGCGCTGGTGGCTCAGGCGCAGCTCGATGCCGGCAGCGGCGAAGGCGACTTCTGCCGGGGCAAGCTGGCGACCAACGAGTTTTACTTCAAGCGTCTGTTGCCACGCACTGCCGCTCATCGGGCGGCCATTGAAGCGGGTAGCGATTGCCTGATGCAACTGCCGGCGGAGTTGTTTGCGCTTTAGTCATAAAAGTCCGTTACAAAGAAGCTCGCCTTGTGCGGGCTTTTTGTCGGTGACTAAAAATAACAAAATGGTCATGAGCTGACCCTATGTGTCGCAAAAGTTGTTGGGGTACACTCCGACCCAACGAAAACACTCTTCCTGTGAATCACCTGTATAGATCTTGCGAGGTTTGCCATGGCTGACTACAAAGCGCCCCTGCGCGATATGCGCTTCGTCCTCAATGAAGTTTTCGAGGTCGCCAAACTCTGGGCCGAACTGCCTGCACTGGCCGAGACTGTGGATGCAGAAACGGTCGAAGCCATCCTGGAAGAAGCCGGCAAAGTCACCAGCAAAAGCATCGCACCGCTGAGCCGTGCCGCTGACGAAGAAGGTTGCCATTGGGCCGACGGTGCCGTCACTACTCCGGCAGGTTTCCCACAGGCTTATCAGACCTACGCTGAAGGCGGTTGGGTCGGTGTCGGTGGCGATCCGTCCTACGGCGGCATGGGCATGCCCAAAGCCGTTTCGGCCCAGGTCGAAGAAATGGTCAACTCCGCCAGCCTGTCGTTCGGCCTGTACCCGATGCTGACCGCCGGTGCTTGCCTGTCGATCAACGCCCACGCCAGCGAAGAGCTGAAAGCCGCGTACCTGCCGAACATGTATGCCGGCATCTGGGCCGGTTCCATGTGCCTGACCGAGCCACACGCCGGTACAGACCTGGGGATCATCCGCACCAAGGCCGAGCCTCAGGCCGACGGTTCCTACAAGGTCAGTGGCACCAAGATCTTCATCACCGGTGGCGAACACGACCTGACCGAAAACATCATCCACCTGGTGCTGGCCAAGCTGCCAGATGCACCGGCGGGGCCGAAAGGCATTTCGCTGTTCCTGGTGCCGAAGTTCATGGTCAATGCCGATGGCAGCCTGGGCGCACGCAACCCGGCCAACTGCGGCTCGATCGAACACAAGATGGGCATCCAGGCGTCCGCGACCTGCGTGATGAACTTCGATGAAGCCGTGGGTTACCTGGTCGGTGAGCCGAACAAAGGCCTGGCGGCCATGTTCACCATGATGAACTACGAGCGCCTGGGTGTTGGTATCCAGGGCCTGGCCACGGGCGAGCGCTCGTACCAGAACGCTGTGGAATACGCCCGTGACCGTCTGCAAAGCCGTTCGCCGACCGGCGCGCAGAACAAGGACAAAGTGGCTGACCCGATCATCGTCCACCCGGACGTGCGTCGCATGCTGCTGACCATGAAAGCCTCGAACGAAGGTGGTCGTGCGTTCTCCACCTACGTGGCGATGCAACTGGACACCGCCAAGTTCAGCGAAGACGCCGTCACCCGCAAGCGCGCGGAAGACCTGGTGGCGTTGCTGACCCCGGTGGCCAAGGCGTTCCTGACCGACCTCGGCCTGGAAACCACCGTACACGGCCAACAGGTTTTCGGCGGCCACGGTTACATCCGTGAGTGGGGCCAGGAGCAACTGGTGCGTGACGTGCGCATCACCCAGATCTACGAAGGCACCAACGGCATTCAGGCGCTGGACCTGGTCGGGCGCAAGATCGTGGGTAGCGGCGGGGCGTTCTACAACCTGTTCGCCGACGAGATTCGCCACTTCACGGCGACTGCCAGCGCGGACCTCGCCGAATTCACCAAGCCACTGAACGACGCAGTGACCACCCTCGATGAATTGACCGCGTGGTTGCTGGACCGTGCGAAGAGCAATCCGAACGAAATCGGCGCGGCGTCGGTCGAGTATCTGCAAGTATTCGGCTATGTGGCCTACGCCTACATGTGGGCCCTGATGGCCAAGGCGGCTTTTGGCAAGGAAGCGCAAGACGATTTCTACGCCAGCAAACTGGGCACGGCGCGGTTCTATTTTGCCCGTCTGCTGCCGCGCATTCACTCGTTGAGCGCGTCAGTGAAGGCCGGTAGCGAATCGTTGTTCCTGCTGGATGCGGGACAATTCTGATGAAGTAGCATTTTGTAAGCATTCTCTTACATAACGTGCTGCTGTTCTCCCATAGATGCAAATTGGATCCACAGCTAATCTACTTTACATGGACGTAGCGCAGGAAGCGCAAAGCAACAACAGGGACACGTAGGATTCTGCCAGGACGGCGGAGTGAAATGGATGTCAGGGAAACAGTCTGCAAAGCCCCGCTTCGGCGGGGTTTTCTTTTGCCCAAAGAAAAGTTGCTAGCCCAGCCCATCCAAAGTCTGCGCGCTGTTCAAGCGTTCATCCGGGCCGTTTATCACTTCCTCCAGCAATGTCCGCAGCAATGCCAGCGAGGCCTGCTGCCGCTGCACATCCCGACACACCAAACCGACTTTCAGCGGCACTCGGGGTTCGCTCAGGGGTTTCCACAGCAGTTCGTGGTTGCCATGGGTCTTTTGCGAGCGACCGGGCAATACCGTTGCCAGGCGCGTGTGGGGCAGGCTGTCGAGGATGCCGGCCATGTTGTTCACTTCGGCTTGCACCTGTGGGCGACGTCCCAGGCTTGTCAGCTGTGCCTGCCAGATCTGCCTGATCTGAAATTCCTCGCCCAGCAGCAACATCGGCAGTTCGGCGGCCTGACTCATGGACACTTTCTTGAATTCACGCAGCGGATGCTCTGCGGGGATGACCAGGGTCAGTTCATCTTCGTACAGCATCACACCATGCAAGCCAGGCTGGCGGGGCGGCAGGTAGCCGATGCCGATATCCAGAGAACCGTTGAGCAGTCGCCGCTCGATTTCCAGCCCGGTCAGTTCGTAGATCTGCACCACCAGATGCGGCTGCGCCTTGCGCACTCGTTCGAGCATCTGCGGGACGAGGCTGGTGTGCACGGTCTGCAATACACCGATGGCCAGGGTGCGCAGCGCCTGACCCTTGAAGTTGCCGAGCGCTTCCCGTGCCCGCTGCAGGCCATCGAGCAATGGCAGAGCGTGGTTGTACAGCGTATGAGCCGCGAGGGTCGGCAACAGGCGTTTGCTGCTGCGCTCGAACAGGCGCACATCGAGGTTTTGTTCGAGGTGGCGGATTTGCTGGGACAGCGCCGGCTGGGAGATGGACAGGCGCTCGGCGGCCCGGCCCACGTGACCTTCTTCATAGACCGCGACGAAATAACGCAGTTGCTTGAAATCCATAAGTATTACTTATCGAAATTGCTGGGAAATCGAAATGGCTGAACGCCTCGCCTGAGCCTAGTCTAACTGCATTCACAGGGCTTACAGGGCCACAGAGCGCGATGAATACCCTTTGCTTCGATGGTATTTACATAGGTAAGGCAAAAAACCTCATCAGAGGTTTTGTCAGATGAGTCTGTTCAGTCTGCGCCGCAGTCCTCCCAGTCTTGATGATCTGGTCATGGACGCCTCCCGGCCATCCCAAGGCGTTAACCTTTCCAGCGGGTACTTGATGCCCAGTGTCGAACGGCCGAAACAGGTGTTTGTGCGTGGCCAGGGTTCATGGTTGTGGGACAGCGATGACCGTGCGTACCTGGATTTTTCCCAGGGCGGCGGGGCCAACAGCCTTGGTCACAGCCCTTCGGTATTGGTCAATGCAATCACTGCGCAGGCTCAATTGCTGATCAATCCGGGTTTCGACCTGCATAACCGCGGCATGCTCAGCCTCGCCGAACATCTGTGTGCCAGCACCGGCAGTGATCAGGCCTGCCTGCTCAATACCGGCAGCGAAGCCTGTGAGGCGGCGATCAAACTGGCGCGCAAATGGGGTCAACGGCATCGCGGCGGTGCGTCGAGAATCATTGTGGCCAACAACGGTTGTCACGGCCGGAGCCTGGCGACGATTTCGGCGTCGGACAGTTCGACATTGACCAACCGATTCGAGCCGCAATTGCCAGGCTTCAGTCGTGTTCCGTTCAATGACCTGCCAGCGCTGCATGCGGCCGTGGATGAACGGACCGTGGCGATCATGCTCGAGCCGATCCAGAGCGAAGCCGGCGTGATCCCGGCCACCGCGCACTACCTCAAGGGCGTCGAACGCTTGTGCCGTGAACTCGGCATTTTGCTGATCCTTGACGAAGTGCAAACCGGCATTGGCCGTTGTGGCACCTTGCTCGCGGAACAGTCCTGCGCCGTCACGGCGGATATCGTCGTGCTCGGCAAAGGCTTGGGCGGCGGCGTGCCATTGGCCGCGCTGCTGGCGCGGGGCAAGGCTTGCTGTTTCGATATTGGCGAGGTGACAGGCACTCATCACGGTAATGCGTTGATGACCGCGGCGGGACTTTCGGTGCTCGATACCGTGCAGGACAAGGCTTTCCTCAAACACGTCGCACAAGCCGGGCAACACCTGCGTGAAGGCTTGGGGCGTTTGGCCCATCGTTACGGTCACGGCGAGTTGCGCGGACAAGGGCTGCTTTGGGGGCTGACGCTGTCGGACGACTCCGCTGACGCGGTGGTCAAGGCCGCGCTGTACGAAGGCTTGCTGCTAAATGCCCCACAACCCGACTGCCTG
Source organism: Pseudomonas sp. IT-P74 (assembly GCF_949768175.1). Lineage (NCBI taxonomy): Bacteria > Pseudomonadati > Pseudomonadota > Gammaproteobacteria > Pseudomonadales > Pseudomonadaceae > Pseudomonas > Pseudomonas sp. IT-P74. Next base: position 283,602 of record NZ_CATKQD010000077.1, read on the forward strand.
CGCTTTACCCCTGCGCTCAATGTCAGCAACGCCAACATCGATGAAATGCTCCTGCGCCTGACGCGGGCCTTCTCCCGAGTACGCACCGCGCAGTTGCAGTGCCGCAAAGGGATTGCCGTCTGATCAGACGCGCCCTGCACACATTCCAGAACCGTCTCGCGGTAATACGCACGCCTCACGCCCGACACTTTTGGCGTGGGGCGTTTTTTTGTGGCTGGTCTTTTCCAAAGGCAATTTCGGCTTGAGCGGTTAGCACATCAATGGCTTTCTAGCGTGCATCGGCAGGGAGTGCCGGTGCCAGCGAAACGGTATTGCTGTCGCGTTGGTTTTGATTTCTGTACCACTGAGTGGTATGTTTTATGGAAGGGATGCCGATGTCACCAAGGCTGTTCAAGACAAAGCGCTTCGCAATGCAGGCTGCCAAGGCCTGGATCGGTGATGACGAACTCTGGGAGGCATTCACCGAAATGCTCAATGGTCAGGCTGACAATTTGGGCGGTGGGGTCTGGAAGAAGCGTTTGAATGCCAACCGCCATCGCTCGATTATTCTGGCGAAGGGCGGTGCTCATTGGGTCTATCAGTTCCTGTACGCAAAGAAAGATCAGAGCAATATCAGTCCCAGGCATTTGCTCGACTTGCGAGAGTTGGCCAAGACATATGGTGGACTGACCGAAATGGAAATTCAGCGCTTGCTGGATGCAAAGGAGTTTGTGGAGATACCAAATGAGTAAAAAATTCAAAAGTGAGCTATCGGAATCGATCCACGAATCGGCCAGTGCCTTGTACGCCATCGGTGCAATCAGCAAGGCGACCATGCGTGAGTTCGATGAGTCTTGTCTTGCAACGGTACCGGATGCAATTCCCGCGCAAGAGATCAAGGCATTGCGTGAGCGCAACAATGTCAGCCAACCGGTGTTCGCACGCTACCTGAACACCAGCGCTTCCACGGTCAAGCAATGGGAAGCCGGGGATAAGCACCCCAGTGGCATGGCGTTGAAGTTGCTGAGTGTCGTGCGCAAACACGGCCTGGAGATACTGGCCTGAGGAATCGGGCTGAACCCTGACAAACGGCACAGGTCGATTAGCTGTAGGCTCGAACGAATTCACCCCAATCAGGAGCTGCCCCATGGACTTTATTCGCATCATCATCGCCATCCTGTTGCCGCCACTGGGTGTGTTTCTGCAAGTAGGATTCGGCGGGGCGTTCTGGCTGAATATTCTGCTGACGTTGTGCGGTTACATTCCGGGGATCGTGCATGCGGTATACATCATCGCCAAGCGCTGAGTTGAGCGTCGGCAGGTAAATCGCATTCGCGAGCAGGCTCGCACAGGTTCTGTGGCGTGCACAAATCCTGTGGGAGCGAGCCTGCTCGCGATTGAGGCGCCACCGTTTCGGCAATGAGCGCGGGCTTCAGTCCATTGAATCCATCACCCGCCGATAAAACAACCACTCCTGTTCCAGCGCATGGGCCTGATTGCCGGCCTTGCGAAAGCCATGGCGTTCATCGGCGTAGTAATGCGCTTCGACCAGGATGCCGTTGTCCTGCAATGCCGTGACCATGTCGCGGGTCTGTTGCGGGACGACCACGGCATCCAGTTCTCCTTGAAAGAAGATCATCGGCACGCGGATGTTGCCGGCATGCAACAGTGGTGTGCGGGCGGCGTAACGTTCGGCATCCAGCTGCGGATCGCCGATCAGCCAATCCAGATAGTCGCTTTCGAATTTGTGGGTCGCGCGGCCCAGCGCCACCGGGTCGCTGACCCCATACAGACTGGCGCCGGCGCGGAACACGTTGTGAAAGGCCAAGGCGCAGAGGGTGGTGTAGCCGCCGGCGCTGCCGCCGCGGATGAACGCTTTAGTGCCATCGATCAAACCACGCTCGGCGAGATGGCTGACCACCGCACAAGCGTCTTCGACATCCACATCACCCCAGCTCATATGCAATGCCTGACGATAGGCCCGGCCATAACCGCTGCTGCCGCGATAGTTGAGGTCGGCCACGGCGAAGCCCCGCTGTGCCCAGTACTGGATACGCGGATCTAACATCGGGTAACACGCCGAAGTCGGGCCACCATGGACGAACACCACCAATGGTGGTTTCGCCTCGCCGGTCATCGCCGGGTAGAAGAAGCCGTGGGCTTCGCCTGAGCCGCTTGGGTAGCGCAAGGTTTGCGGGCGGCTGATCTGTTCGGGAGCAAGCGGCGCGATGCCGCCGGCCAGCACTTGTACTTGCCGGCTCTGGCGGTCGATGGCGATCACGGCGGTTGAACTGACGGGCGATACCGCGATGCAATAGATGAACCGCTCATCCACGGCGAGATGGCGGAAGCGGCTGTAGTCGCCGGTGAAGTCGGCGCTGGAATCGCCGCCTATGCCCAATCGGCCAAACCCGCCTTCGGTCCAACTGGCCAGATAATTGTCGTCGCTCAGCGGCAACCAGGTGCTGCCGCCGAGTTGCCAGGGCGCGGGGCCATGGTCGGCGGTCGCACTTGGCAATGGGCTCAAGCCTTTTTCAGATTCTTTCCATGGCTGCCAGTAACCCGCGCGATCCGTCAGGCAATACAAGCACCCGCTGGCATCAAACCGCGGTTGTTGCACTGACTCTTGAACGCCGTCGCCCGCCACACAACGAGCCTCGGCAAAGCCGCCGTTGGCGAGGCGTTCGGCAACCATCAAGCGGGTCGCTGTCCATGGCTGATCCGGGCGACTCCATTCGATCCAGGCCAGACGCCGGGCATCAGGGCTCAGCGTTGGTGCGGCGTAGAAATCAGCACCTTCGACCAGCAGGTGACGTGCGCCATCGAACAGATCGATCGCCACCAGTCGGTGTTGATCGCGATGTTCCTCGACCGCCAGCACCTGGCCGTTGGCGAACTGCAGATCGCCAAAACGGCATGCCCCGGACGTCAGCCTTTCGGGCGCTTCGCCTTGCAAGGATTGTCGATACAACTGCTGGTCGGCCTCGTTGACGAAAACGATGCCGTCATCCGTCAGACAAAACGCGCCGCCGCCATATTCGTACACCCGACTGCGCACGCTGAACCCCGGTGGCGTCAGGCATTTCGCTGCATCGTCGCGCCAATGCCAGATCCGGCACGCCGCGTCTTCGGGGCGGTACTCGTTCCAGAACAGGCCCTGCCGACCGACCTGCAGTTCGGCAAAGTCGATACCGGCGGCCACGGCTTTGGCAGCGCTGAAAGGTTCAGCTTTTGGCGATGAGGCGTGAGTTTCGTTCATTGCGAAAGGCCAGTTGGTCGATGGTCTGAGTGGCGTTCTCGGCTTCTTCGCGGGCCTTGAGGATCACGCCGTGTTGTGGCGACTTGCTGCACACCGGGTCGGCGTTGCTGGCATCACCGGTGAGCATGAACGCCTGGCAGCGGCAGCCACCGAAGTCTTTTTCTTTCTCGTCACAGGAGCGGCACGGCTCGGGCATCCAGTCGTAGCCACGAAAGCGGTTGAAGCCGAACGAGTCATACCAGATGTGCTGCATGCTGTGATCGCGCACGTTGGGAAACTGCACCGGCATCTGTCGGGCACCGTGACAGGGCAGGGCGGTTCCGTCTGGCGTGACCGTCAGAAAAATACTGCCCCAGCCGTTCATGCAGGCTTTCGGGCGTTCTTCGTAATAGTCCGGCGTGACGAAAATCAGCTTGCACGGATGCCCTTCGGCTTCCAGTTTGGCTCGGTATTCATTGGTGATGCGTTCGGCGCGCACCAGTTGCTCTTTGGTTGGCAAAAGCCCGACGCGATTGAGTTGTGCCCAGCCGTAGAACTGGCACGTAGCGAGTTCGACGAAGTCCGCCTCCAGGGCGATGCACAGCTCGATGATGCGGTCGATCTGGTCGATATTGTGCCGATGGGTGACGAAGTTCAGCACCATCGGATAACCGTGGGCCTTCACCGCCCGGGCCATTTCCAGTTTCTGCGCAAAGGCCTTTTTCGAACCGGCCAGCAGGTTGTTCACCTGCTCGTCGCTGGCCTGGAAACTGATCTGGATGTGATCGAGACCGGCCTTCTTGAAGTCGCTGATTTTCTGCTCGGTGAGGCCGATGCCGGAGGTGATCAGGTTGGTATAGAAACCCAGTTTGCGGGCCTCGGCAATCAGTTCGGCGAGGTCCTGGCGCACCAGCGGCTCGCCACCGGAAAAGCCGAGCTGCGCCGCGCCCATCTCTCGTGCTTCGCGAAACACCTTGATCCACTGTTCGGTGCTCAGCTCTTTGCCTTGCTCGGCGAAATCCAGCGGATTGGAGCAGTACGGGCATTGCAGCGGACAGCGATAGGTCAGCTCGGCGAGCAGCCACAGCGGCAGGCCGACCTCGGGTTTGGGCGGTACTTGCACCGATGAATCAGGCAAGTTCGATCCAGTGCTGCGCACGGGCAACCTCCATGAATTGCTCGATGTCGTCACCGAGCTCGGGCACGCCGGGGAACTGTCGGTCGAGCTCATTGATGATGGCCGCGACATCCCGCTCACCGTCAATCAAACCGCCGATCAACGCGGCGCTTTCATTGAGCTTGATCATGCCTTCCGGGTATAGCAGCACATGGCCTTTTTGCGCCGGTTCGTACTGGAAACGGTAGCCGGGACGCCAGGTCGGGGTCTTGCTGCGATCGAAACTCATAAGGTGATTCCTTTGTGCCAGACCCGTTCCCCGGTCACGCTGTGATACGGCGGGCGTTTCAGTTCGTAGGCCATGCTCATGGCATCGAGCATGCTCCAAAGAATGTCCAGCTTGAACTGGAGAATTTCCAGCATGCGTTCCTGGCCTTCACGGGTGGTGTAGTGCTGTAACGTGATCGCCAGACCGTGCTCGACATCACGCCGTGCCTGGCCCAGGCGCGTGCGGAAATACTCGTAGCCGGTGGGGTCGATCCACGGGTAATGCTGGGGCCAACTGTCCAGGCGCGATTGGTGGATTTGCGGGGCGAACAGTTCGGTCAGCGAGCTGCTCGCGGCTTCCTGCCAACTGGCGCGGCGGGCGAAATTGACATAAGCGTCCACGGCGAAGCGTACGCCGGGCAGCACCAGCTCCTGGGAACGCAATTGATCCGGGTCGAGGCCCACGGCCTGGCCCAGGCGCAGCCAGGCTTCGATGCCGCCGTCTTCACCGGGCGCACCGTCGTGGTCGAGCAGGCGCTGAATCCACTCGCGGCGGATCTCGCGGTCCGGGCAGTTAGCGAGGATCGCCGCGTCCTTCAGGGGGATGTTCACCTGATAGTAGAAACGGTTGGCGACCCAACCCTGGATCTGTTCGCGGCTGGCCCGGCCTTCGTACATCGCCACGTGATAGGGGTGATGGATGTGGTAATAGGCGCCCTTGGCGCGCAGGGCCGCTTCGAATTCGGCGGGGGACATCGGGGTGTCGGTCATGGCGGTTCTCCGGTGTACAACCGTTGAAATCTTTGGTGCCTGAGCTGGCCTTATCGCTAGCAGGCTAGCTCCCACAGTTGAAACGCATACCTCTGTGGGAGCTAGCCTGCTAGCGATAGACCGCACAGCGGTCTCGGCTACTTACAACACAATACTCATGCCGTCATACGCAACTTCCACCTGGCGCCGATCCAGTTCTGCGCGCTCCGGCGAATCCTCATCAAGAATCGGGTTGGTGTTGTTGATGTGGATAAGTACTTTGCGCTGGTTGGGCAGTTGCTCCAGCACTTCAAGCATCCCACCGGGGCCGTTCTGCGCCAGGTGTCCCATCTCGCGCCCAGTACGAGTACCGACGCCGCGCCGCCGCATTTCATCGTCATCCCACAAGGTTCCATCCACCAGCAGGCAATCGCTGCCGGCCATGATTTCCAGAAGCGCATCATCCACCTTGCCCAGGCCCGGTGCGTAGAACAGTTTGCCGCCGGTGTTGAGGTCTTCGACGATCAGGCCGATGTTGTCGCCCGGATGCGGGTCGAAGCGATGCGGTGAGTAGGGCGGCGCGGCACTGCGCAAAGGCAGCGGGGTGAAGCGCAGGTTCGGGCATGTCGGTACGCTGAAGCTTTGGTCGAGTTCGATACGATTCCAGGTCAGCCCGCCATTCCAGTGGTTGAGCATGGTGAACAGCGGAAAACCGGTGCTCAGGTCTTCGTGGACCATGTCGGTGCACCAGACCTGATGCGGGCAGCCTTCGCGCAGCATGAGCAGGCCGGTGGTGTGGTCGATCTGGCTGTCCATCAGGATGATCGCGCCGATCCCGGTATCGCGCAGGGCGCGGCCCGGTTGCATCGGGGCGAAGCTCTGGAGTTGGGCGCGGATGTCCGGGGAGGTGTTGCACAGCACCCAGTTCACGCCATCGTCGGAAATCGCGATGGACGATTGCGTCCGTGCCTTGGCCCGCAGGCTGCCGTTGCGAAAGCCCGCGCAGTTCACGCAGTTGCAGTTCCACTGGGGGAAGCCGCCGCCGGCAGCGGAACCTAGAATCTGGACAAACATGGACGCTCCATCATTTCAACGCTGAAAATAAAACGCCTCGGATAACCGAGGCGTTAGCTGCAGTCTGCCTAAGCAGATTAGCGGCTGGCGAAGTACATGGTGACTTCAAAGCCGATACGCAGGTCGGTGTAGGCAGGTTTGGTCCAGGCCATAAGTTGAACTCCTTCAAGTGGGGTGGGACAGCGCTATCTATAGGTATAGTCCACCTCAAATCAGAGATGTTCCAGATAGTTAGGCTAGTTAGGCGGCTATGTTACTCAAAATTTCAAAGGGATTGTCCGTGAAACTTTGAGAAAGCTCCTTGCAGCCTCGGTAATGATCATTTTGCCGCTTGCCACGGCGTACCTGGGGCAAGACTGTTGGCAAGACACAGCCTGCCACCCTCGGCCTGATTCAGGCGTCGGGCCGCAGCCAGTAGAGCGGTCCGGTCAATGCGCACAATGGCCTCGGGCAAGCGCGTCAGATAATCCGACGAACGGCCGGCCAGCTTGCCCTGCCAGAGCAATTCGGCCGCTTGACCCGTGGTGAGCGCAGCGCTGGAAAACTGATCCGCCAGGGCTTGGCGTTGAACGTTGAAAGCGGTGTCGTCGAGTGCGTTGATCAGTTCCGGCAATCGATTCAGGAATTGCTCGATGTGTTGCAGCAACTCCACCGGCGCAATGTTTGGCGATTGCACACCGAACAGCAGCCCGGTTTGCCCGTGAATCTGCCGCAGGGCGTTGAACACCGCATAGCCGAGTTGAAGTTCCACCCGCAGGCGTTGGTAGAAGGGGGTCTGGCAGACATGCGCGAGCAAACGCCACGCGGCTTCGTCGGCCATTTCCTGGGTGGCTGTCGGACAGAACAGCAGCAAGGCGTGTTCGCTGGAAGCGGTATCGACAGTGCTCCATAGATGCTGTGTAAGGATCGACGAGGGCGGCGTCAGTTGATTGTCCGGCGCGCCGGGTATGCGGCTCAAGGCCAGGCCCATGGCTGCTTGAGTCTGAGCCGATAACCCGATGGCCAGCCCATCCCATCGCGCACTCGACCAGAGTTGCTGCACATCGTCCGAGTTCGCGGCGTGCCCGAGGCAGTGATCGGGCAATGCCTTGAGCAGTTGTCGAATCGGTATCAACGCAACGCTGGTCGATTCGGCTTGTGAGACGGCGGCATCAGGTTTTGTCAGTTCTTTCAGCACATGCTCCAGGATGCTGGGCATCGGCTCCTGTAGCCCGTTCAGTTTGAGCAGCCATTCGTTGCCCGACGCACTGAAGGAAAAATCCACACCGGCCTGACGCGCGTCTTCGCGCAACGGTTGCAGGTGGTTTTCCAGCCGTGATTGAAGGTGGCTGCCGGGAGTCGAGTCCAGACGCCAGCGCAGATAAATCGCACCTTCAGCACCGTTGTCCGGCCATGCCTGGCTGAAGTGCATTGGCGAACGTTCACGACGGCTGCGCGAGCGATCCTGGGCAAAAGTGCGCAGGCCGCGGTGGGCGCTGGTCTGGCCGCGAATCAATCCGGCGTTGGCTGTTGGTGCTTCGGAGTGCAGGAAAGGGTTGAGTGCCGGCAGTTGCCATGGGCCGCTGAAGTTATCCACCGTGCCGATTTGTTGGAGAATTTGCGTGAGGGCTGTAACACCCGGCTCGGATAACCCGACTTCGCGTTGTTCGCTGTCCAGTCGGGCCAGTTGCAAGGCGCTGCTGATTTGCTGCTGGCGCTGGAGCAGGGAGGCGTACTCTGCGCGCAATCGGTCCCAGTCTTGCTTGGCAAAGAACCTGAGCCAGTCCAGCAGGCGTTCGCGGATGCCTGTTGCCGAGTCGGCGGCGGGCAGGGTGAATTCGATATGCAGCAAAGCTTGCCCGGCGAACTGGTACAGCGGTTGGGCTTTCAAGTGATCGGCCAGCCCGCGCTCGCGCAGGTCCACCAGCAAGCCCCCGGTTTTAGCCTGGTTCAGCCAGTGGCACAGGAACGCCAACGCTTCTGCAGAACGGTCGGGCAGTGCTTCGAGAGCAAACAGCAGCTCCAGACGTCGTTCGCCAGCCTGTTGATAACTTTTATCCGGCGTATCCATCAACGATATCGGCGCTTGTTGCGTGACTGTTTCGCCTGTGGCGATGACGCTGCCAAAGGCTTCGGCGATTGCCTTCAACTCATTGAGGCTCTGCGGTCCGACCAGGCTCAGGGTCATTTGTCCGGTCTGGTAAAAGTGCTGATGAAAATCCTGCAACGCCTGCTGAAACTCAGTTTGCTCTACCGGCAGACTGTCGCGATTACCAGCATGAAAACCTCGTAGCGGATGAGCCTCGGCCAGGCCATTGAACAACGAGAACTGCTGCTGCGCTGTCGGATCCTGCGACCACGCGACATATTCCGCGTGCAGCACTTCCCGTTCCCGCAGTTGATCGTCCGGATTCATACGCGGATGGGCGAGCATGTCTGACAGACGCTCCAATCCACCAACGAATGCTTGAGGCGGCAATTCGAAAAAGTAGTCCGTGGTGCGTTCGCTGGTCCGCGCGTTTACCTGGCCGCCATGACTCTGGACGTAGGCCATCAACCCTTTCTCGGCAGGAAAACGCTCAGTCCCCAGAAACAGCAGATGCTCAAGAAAGTGCGCCAGGCCGGGCCACGCCAGCGGCACATCATGGCTGCCCGCGGCGACCCGCAACGCTGCTGCGCAGCGCTTCAAATTCGGGACGTGACGCAGCGTCACCCGCAAGCCGTTGGCCAGGGTTTCAGTGTGGGGGTGAAGGGGATTCGGCGCGGGCATGGGCACTTCCAGAACAGTGAAGTGCCAATGCTAGCGGATTAGAGTGAGTCAGCGCTTGTTCAAGTCGCCGTAAAGCTCGGGACGACGATCGATCAGGTAGCGATTGGCGGCGCGGGAATCAACCATCAACTGACGATCCAGCTCACCGACGATCAATGCTTCATCCAGGCCTGCCTGGGCGATACGGCTGCCATCCGGTGCGGCGATGCTGCTCTGGCCGCAGTAGTGGATGTCGCCTTCATGGCCGCAGTAGTTGGCGTAAGCCACATAGCATTGGTTTTCGAAGGCGCGGGAGCGCACGGTGACATCGGCGACGAAATCGAACGGAATCATGTTCGCGGTCGGCACCAGAATCAGCTCGGCACCGGCCAAGGCCAGACGTCGGGCGTTCTCCGGAAACTCCAGGTCGTAGCAGATCAGGAAACCGAGTTTCCAGCCGTTGAGTTCAACGACGGGAAACTCATCGGCACCTGCGCTGAACATCGAGTGATCCAGATCGCCGAACAGATGGGTCTTGCGGTAATTGCAGATGCGCTCGCCGTTAGCGTCGATCAACTGCACGGCGTTGTAGATCTGCCCGTCCTCGGTGCGCTCGGGATAGCCATACAAAATGGCGATCCCGGCCGCCTTGGCAATGCGCGCAACCTGCTGCGCCGATTCACCGTTATGCACCTCCGCCAGCACGCTGACGGCATCGACACCAATGTTGTAGCCGGTCAGGAACATCTCCGGCAGCACCAGCAGATCGGCGCCTTTGGCTTCCAGCGCCAACTGATGCAGGCGTTGCAGGTTGCCGGCGACATCCAGCGGCAGCGGTGGACATTGGTAAAGGGCTACGCGCATTTCGGAATCCTCTTACTCGGGCAGGGCGATCGGTCCGATCTCGTTGAATACATCTCCTGGACCCGGATTCTCGGCGTGAGTTGCACCGCCGAAGTGTTTCATGATGCCCCACACCGCGTTGAGCGAAGTTTGTACCGCGCCCTCAACCCAGGCCGGCGTCCACGAAACGTCGTCACCGGCGATGAAAATCCCGCGCTGCTCGACTGGCATGTCGTCTTGCATGAAGTGCGCATACATGCGCTGGTTGTAGCGGTAGTGGCCGGGTAGCGCACCTTTGAACGCGCCGAGGAAATGCGGGTCGGCTTCCCACGAAACGGTGATCGGATCGCCGATGATCCGCGCGGCGATATCGACTTTCGGGTAGATCTTCTTCAACGCATCCAAGGCCAGCTTCACGCGTTTTTCCACCGGCTGCGGGAGCATTTTCAGCGCATCGCTCATCCACGAGTACGACAGGCAGATCACTCCCGGCTTGTCGTTGCCGTTGTCGAACTTGCCGTTTTCAAACAAGTACGTGCCACGGGTCAGGCGGTCGGTCAAGGTCATGCTCATCAGGTCGCGGCCGGTTTCCGGATCCTTGTCCTTCCAGAACGGGCGGTCGACCATCACGAAAGTTTTAGACGACTGCATGTAGCGGGTACGGTCCAAAGCCATCCACATTTTTTGCGAGAACAGGCTTTCGTCGCATTCGATCTGAGTGGTCAGCAGCCAGCTCTGGCAGGTGGTCAACACGGCCGCGTATTCGCGGGTGTCGCCCCAGTTGTCGGTGACGGCGAAACGGCCGCCCGGCGCGTGGGCAATTTTCTTCACGCCGGTGCGCGGTGCGCCGTTGTGCAGCGAGCTGAGGCTGGTGCCGGCCGGCCAGTGCGCGCAACGCTCCGGCACATGGCGCCAGATGCCCTGTGGCACCTGCTCCACACCGCCAACCACCAGGTGCTGGTGATCGTCGCAGTTGGTCATGACGACGCGGAAGATTTCCAGCATCGAGTTCGGGAAGTCCGAATCCCAGCCGCCGGTGCCGAAACCGACCTGGCCGAACACTTCGCGGTGATGGAACGAGAGCTTGGCGAAGGCCTTGGAGGTGGCGACGAAATCGTAGAAGGTGCGGTCGTCCCACAGCGGCACCAGGGTGTTCCACAGTTCCTTGAGGCGCGGCACGTCGCGGTCGCGAATGGCTTGCTGGATATCGGCGAACTGCGAGCCGGCTTCCAGGGCATCGGCCCAGGCGTCAGCCACTTCCTGGAACAATGCAGGAAGATCCGACAGCTTCTGTGCGTAATGGGTCTGACCTTCGAGGTCGATCACTGTGCTGCCCGACGCGGGTGTCAGCGGGTTAGGGAAAGGTTTGGTTTCCAGACCCAGTTTGTCGACGTAGTGATAGAACGCGGTGGACGACACCGGGAAGCGCATCCCGCCCAGTTCGGCAATGATGCCTTCGGCGCCATTGAACGCCTGGGAGCGCAGGCGGCCGCCCATTTTCGAGGCTTCGTAGACGACCGGTTTCAGGCCCAGCTTCATCAGCTCATACGCCGCCACCAGGCCGGCAATCCCGCCGCCGACAATCGCCACTTCGGCACCGTGATTGTGCTCGGGAATGCTGCCCAGCCCGGCCGGGTGTTCGATCCAGTCGTCGAAGGCGAAAGGAAAGTCCGGGCCAAAAATGGTGATTGGCTTTTTACCGTCTGCAGGATGGCGATTGTTCTTGTTCATGGCTGACCTTGCTGGCGACCCGACGCGGAATGCGCATCTGAGTATAGGAAAAGATGCCAGCCATTCTAGAGAGCACGGAGCACGTTAATAAGACGCAAAGTGTCGTCGTTTTGCTAGTTAATTGATCAAAGTGACGATCTGTCGATACATACTGCTCACTGTAGGAGCGAGCCTGCTCGCGATAGCGTCAGCTCAGACACCCATGAAACCTGAATTGGAATGTCAAACCGGCTGCCCCCGATCAATCTTGCTACTCAAGATGATCGACGTCGTGGTCTTCTCCACCCCATCCACACTGCCAATCTGATCCAGCAACTGATCGAGTTGCTCCGGCGAATCGGTGCGCAACCACGCCACATAATCAAATTCGCCACTCACCGCACACAACTGCTGCACCTGCGCCATCGCGCTCAGGCGTCGCAACACTTCCTTGCCGGAACGCGGTTGCACGGTTATCCCCACATACGCCTGCAACCCGCCATCCACCACACGCTGTCCAAGGCGCACGCCGTAACCGGTGATCACCTTGGCCTTTTCCAGCCGCGCCAGGCGCGAAGTGACGGTGGTACGGGCGATGCCCAGTTGTCGGGCGAGCATGGCCACGCTCTCGCGGGCGTTGATCTGCAGGGCGGCAATCAATTGGCGGTCAATTTCATCGAGAACAGGGGGGCGAGTGTCGGGCAACGGCGTGGCTCCAGAGGCGTGAATCAATGGTCCTGCATGTTACAGGCTCGTTCGACGCGACGCTTGTGGCCGAAAGAGAGTAGGCAATCGACTAAGATTGATGCTGTCTAGGGTGAGAGGCCAAGGACATGACAATAAAGCTGCCTGCCGCTGTACGGGACCGTGCATTGCAGATCGCCCATCACGAAATGGGGCACTACGTGGTGGCCCGCGCCCTGGGATTTGAAACGGGTGGGGTGAGCCTGACAGTGACCATGGACCTTAGACATAAGGGGGGGGCCTCCATCAACTTGGTGCGGTCAATTTTGTCGATGGAAGCCATGAAGGAATACCTGGAAGCCCGGATGATGGTGCTCCTGGCTGGCGCAATGGCGCAGACCCTGCCTTCAAAACCTTTAGCCGCAAAACGCGTCGATAAGCGGCAAGCGACAGCCATCCTCAAAGGCGAGCAGGGGGCGGAACAGGATTACGCAAAAGTCAGGGAGCTACAGCACCTGCTGCGTAATATCCTCTACCCCGATACCGATCCAGCGTCGTCTGAACGCATAGCGGCGCAGCTCAAAGCGATGACTGATCGCGTGTGGGATCGGACGCAACAAATCATCGAGGATCAGGCCGGGACGATTGCCGAATTGGCCGGGGCGCTGGTGGACGGGATGGTCATTGTGGAGCAGTGGGGGCGGGCGGCGGATACGTATGAGGTTGTGTTGACGGGGCCGATGCTGGAGCGGTTGCGGGCAGTGCAGACCATCCCTTCGTTACGTGTTTGGACTGACAGTTGCAGTGATGTCGTCCAGCACTGCAAATAACGAAGGGTCGAAGAGGCCGGCTCTATCAGTTCCAAAAAGGGAACGCCCAGTCCCTTTTTGGGAGTTTTCCGGTCCTGTGAACAGTGTTCTATTGATCTGCATCCGCTCTTGATTGAACAGGCCTTCGCGTCAGCACTTTCACCACATCATCAATCACCGCTTTGCTCATCGTCGTCAGGTAATGAGCGGCCCAAGCGTGGCGGTCGGAGTCTTGGGCGTAGGCGGCGTCCACGGTGAGGGACTTGGCGAGGAACAGCAGGTCGGAGGCTTGGGCCAGGGCGTCGGCGATGGGGACGTCGCGACAGACGTGAAACAGAGGTTGATCCGAGAGATACAGGAAAGGGGTGAAACCGACGGTTTTTAGTTCTGAAGGTGTGGATGTGTTCATATTCAAACTCCTAATTTTTTAAGGCGCTGTCACATTCGTTTCCAAGCGAATGGGTGGCAGCTGCGCGCAGGTTGGAAAACCGGGAAATTAGGAAACCGGCACGCCCGAAGACGTCCCGCGCACAGCTGCCATAACTCAAAATTCAGGTGGGCAAACTGTTGCGTCCAATTTCGACGGGTTTCCAAGCCCGATCACTGATTGGTCAGCGACGTCCAGAGACTATCCCGTCGAAGAAAAGCGCAACAAGGCGGCAAAGTGCCCAAAAGCAAGGTTCGGAGTTTGCCTACAAGGTTTACGGACGTCATCCGATATTGCGACACCCTCTGTAAACGAAGACTGGCGCAACGAGCGACTTTCCAGGCCGGTGCATCCTCTGAGTAGTTGAGCCAAACGCCCGGTTCCCGTGTTGTCGTGAGGGCACTGAAGCAATTGGCAAAACGGCAAACTCTCTGCCAGCAACCATCGTTAACAATTGACAGAGAAATCAGGGTGGTTGGGCACCTCTGAAACTCATACATTTATTCCTTTGAGGTTATATTCCTTTGGTGGCATATTTGTATGAAATGGGACGTCGAATACACGGATGAATTTGAGGCCTGGTGGGATCACCTGAACGAGGCCGAACAGGACTCGGTTCAGGCCACGGTGATGTTGCTGGGCGAGGATGGCCCACACTTGGGTTTTCCACATACCAGCGATATCAAGGGTTCACGGCATGGCAACCTTCGTGAGTTAAGGGTGCAGCACGCTGGCAGGCCTTACCGTGTGCTGTACGCGTTTGATCCACGGCGCAGCGCGATTCTGCTGATTGGCGGTGATAAAACCGGCCAGGAGCGTTGGTATTCGGAACAGGTGCCACTGGCCGAACGTCTCTACGACGAGCATTTGGAAGCATTGAAGAAAGAGGGCTATGACAATGGCTAAAAAATTTGCTGATTTGGTGGCACGTCGCTCTCCAGAGTCTCAAGCGCGTGTTGAGGCCTTGCATCAGAAGCTACGAGCACAAATGCCGCTTCACGAATTGCGCCAGGCGCAAGCGTTGAGTCAGGACACACTGGCCAGGACACTGCATGTCAACCAGGCGGCGATCTCCAAGATGGAGCGGCGAACGGACATGTACATCAGTACTTTGCGCAACTACATCCGCGCCATGGGTGGCGAGTTGGAAATCATCGCCACTTTCCCCGAGGGCCAGGTAAAGATTGAAAACTTTGCCAACTGAACGATTAAAAAATGGCTCAACTGTTTTGGGCTATTCAAATACGCAAAAGCCGCGCATTGCGCGGCTTTCTTGTTTGGTGGGCCCACACGGACTTGAACCGTGGACCAAAGGATTATGAGTCCTGCCAAATGACTATCCATAAATACCCCGAAACGTTGATAGAATATGGCATATAGTCCAGTAATAGCTGGGCATTACCATTCGCTTTTGTTGATCTGCATCCCGATCTATCTTGGTCGAATGCTTACAAAGTGATTACAAAGATTCGGGGGCGTTATGGGGCAGAAGAAGCGATTCGGGCTGACGGTTAAACGCATTAATGACCTGATGCCGCCAGCCGCTGTCGGTGGTCAGGATTTCTACTGGAGCGCCGATCAGGCAGGGTTGGCTATCCGCGTAACTGCGGGCAAGAAGGCATTCGTCTGGCAAGGCCGCTACATGGGCAAGGTTGTTCGGATCACCATCGGTGACTGGCCGGGTAAGAGCATCGGCGATGCCGAGAAGGTGGCGCGCACGTTTCAGGCCGAGCTGGATCAAGGCCGCGATCCCCGGCAATTGAAGAAAGACAACGAGGCAGCTGCCGTTGCTGTGGTTGAGCAGGCCCGCTTGGAGACGGTCACGCTAGCCGATGGTTGGACCGACTACCTTGCCGACCGTCGTTCGCACTGGGGCGATGCTCATTACCAAGACCATGTGCAGCTGGCCAAGGCCGGTGGCGAAAAGCGCAAGCGCGGTGCCGGTGAAACGGTCGCCGGTCCGCTGCATTCGCTGATGGGGCTGCCATTGTCGGCACTGAGTGGTGCCGCGCTGGAGCGTTGGGCAGCACAGGAAGGCGCCACTAGGCCTACTCGCGCAAGGCTGGCCATGCGTTGTCTCAAGGCCTTCCTGCGCTGGGCCGCTGATGAGCCAAAGTATCAGGCCGTGGTGGCTGGCGATCAGGCCATCACCAAGCGCGCCAAGGATCGTTTGGGGCGCGCAGAGGCAAAGCAGGGCTGTCTGCTAAAGGAACAGCTGCCAGCGTGGTTTGCTGCTGTGCGTGGCACCGACAACCCCGTTATCAGTGCCTACCTGCAAACGCTGCTGCTGATTGGTTCGCGCCCCGGCGAGCTGTTGGCTTTGAAATGGTCGGACATTGATTGGAGGTGGCACAGCCTGACCATCCGCGACAAGGATGCCAGCAAGGGTGGCCGTGACGGCACCCGAACAATTCCGATGACGCCCTATGTCGAACGCCTGCTGAGTGATCTGCCACGGCGCAATCAATGGGTATTCTCAAGCCCTGCCAGCGCAACCGGGCGCATATCCGAAGCCAATCACGCGCTTGACCGCGCCTGTGCTGTTGCCGGTGTGTCGGTAACACCGCATGACCTGCGCCGTTCGTTTGTGAGTCTGTCGGAGTGGTTGGAGTTGCCATCCGGAGTTATCGCGCAGATAGGAGGCCACAAGCCAAGTGCTACTCAGGAGCGGCATTACAAGGTGCGTCCATTGGATTTGCTGCGCCTTCATCACGAACGCTTTGAGTCGTGGATGTTAGAACAAGCAGGCCTGCCAGTACCGATCAGTAATGGTCAGCGCTTGAGGGCTGTGTGATGAGCGAGCGGAAGCGGCGAAAGGTCGATCTGCGTATCGCCAATGCGGGAGTCCAGCTGGAATTGCCGCTCGGAGAAGACGGCAAGCTACCTCGCGAGTGGCTGCGTTTCCAGTCACTTGGCTTGTTAGTCAGTATGTGGTGGCGAGTCGAAGCACAGCTTCGCGAAGGGAAAGCTATCAGGCCTTACGACGCCAAAGCGCTTCACCGGCTGATGATGCTACTAGTGAATGATCGGCGAGGGCCGAAGCTATTGGTTGCGATGCAAGAGCATCATCGTCGGCGGCTTCAAACTGATCTGAATTTATTAATTGCCCTCGACGCTTTTGATAAGGCGAAGGCTAATGAAGAAGCGCCGGATCTTTCTGAAGCCGAAGAGCGGCAATTTAGACGCCAGATCGTACTGCTGAAGAAGCATGGGGTGGTTAAACGGCGAGGTGAGCGGACGACCACCCCACAGGGTGGGTGTCCGTGACATCAACGAACTTGTGTGAATAATGGTGAACCCGAGGGCCAGACAACTGGCTAAAATATCGGGAGAAGCATGTGGATACCTTTCAAGCCTTGGACGCAATCGACCGTCCAACCCTGACAACGGCCGAAGCCGCGCACTTTCTCAACCGCAAGCAACAAACCCTGCGTAACTGGGCCATTCGCAATGATGGGCCGGTGAAGTGTGCGCGCATTGGTGGTCGTCTTGCGTGGCCGACAGCGGCCGTGCGCGCTCTGCTGGACGTAGTGCGCCCGGTTAAATCAGTCGCATAAAAAAGCCGGACGTGAGCGCGTCCGGCTGTGCCGATCACCCCCTGCAAGTGGTGATAAGCCCGCTGATTGTCGCGCTTTATCCGGCCTTCGACAATTTCGAGGGCTGTTCGATGACTCTTCACGCCGCGCTAAATGCTCCCGTCTGGCCTATTGCGGATGCCCCCGGGCCTGCTGGCAAGATTTCCCGCTTCACCGCAACCGGCGACACGCTGGGGCGTCGTACTGGCTTCGCTGTCTGGCTCGATGACGGAGACCTGCTGCTGACGTCGGCACACCCGCATAGCACTTTCATCTTGCACGGCCATGGTCTGGTTCGAGGGCTGAGCCATGGCGGGTGACTGGATCAAGGTGCGTGTTGATCTCGCGACTGATCCGGCTGTTATCGGCATTGCCGCCAGTCTGGTTTGCTCTGAGTTCGAGGTTGTCGGGATGCTTCTTCACTTCTGGTCATGGGCCAATGCTCAGTCACGCGATGGTCACGCTGTGGGCGTGACAAAAAACTGGATTGATCGTCATGTGCGCCGTGACGGGTTTGCAGCAGCGATGGAAAAAGTGGGCTGGTTGATTGATGGGAATGACGGAATTTCGATTCCGAAATTCAGCCGGCACAACGGGCAGTCGGCCAAGAAGCGCGCCCTAGACGGGAATAGGCAGAAAAACTATCGCGAGAAGGTGTCACGCATTGAGCGTGACAGCAGCGTGACAGCAGCGTGACCAGAGAAGAGAAGAGAAGAGAAGAGCCCCCCAAACCCCCCAAGGGGTTCAATGCAATCGCTTCGCTCTTGCTTTTGCTCTGTCTGGGCGATTGGAAATCGTTGACTTTGATCTTGCGGCCCGAGTGGGGCCCCGCTTGCGGGGTCGAGGGCTTGCAGTTGTCCACGGGCGCAGCCGGTGGGCAAGTGCATCCGGCGCTCTGCGCCGGGGAGGCCTGCGGCCTCCTGTGTTTCGCATTCTCGCGTGTAACGCCTAGGGGGACGCTATGAGTGAGCCTTTGCAGGTCATTGGCCGGGCCGTGTCGCGACTGCTGGCTAAGTTTGAGCGTGACCCGCAAGCCGCGTTGGTCGCGCTGCTGACACTCTGTTACGGCCAGTCGCTGGAGGTGACGCGGCTAGCGCGCTGGATGGACTTCGATCTGCGGGAGCGGGTGTGGCGAGTTGGTGTCGACCGTCTGCCGCTGACGGTCCAGGCCTTGGACCTGCTGGCGCGCTATTGGTCCGTGGCTGAGGGCCACGGTGAATACCTGTTCACGGGGGTTGATGGTCAGCCGCTGAGAAAGTCACGGGTAGTGTGCCGAGTGTTGAAACTGTCGGGCGGGGTGTTGCCGCTGGAGACATTACAGGCATGGGCGCTGAAGGGTTGCCCGGATCTTGATAGCGCAAACATTCGGTCTGAAATTCTGCACGAATTTGCCGTGCGCGGCGCGTCGGTGGCACAGGTGGCCGGGCTGGAGCGCGAGCTTGAGGCGCGACTGCGTGCCAGCGTAGCGGGCTGGCACGACGTGTTATTGGTGCGGCGGGCGCTCGATGAATTTGCAGAATGACCGGGTGTTGACCTGGGTCTGCCAGGGTGTCGAAGTCAGCTTTGTCGGTGTCGTCGACGGGGTATTGACCTGGGCCTGCCAGGGCGTCGAAGCCAGCTTCAGTGACGCTGCCGACGTGGTGCTTGACCTGGGTCTGCCAGAGTCTCGGCCGGGTGCCGTGGTCATTCATTATTGAGGTGTGCGATGGGTGAGACGCGATATATCCATTTCAGCGATGCAGCGATTAGAGCCGAAGCAACAGACAAAGACGTTCGCGACCTTCGCGACAAACGCTACCCGGACATGCGCTTTCGTTTTCTCAAGGATCGGCGCCGGGGTGCGTGGTACATGGTGCGCGCTGGTAAATGGCAGAAGGCGGCGGACTGGCCGCGTTGTGGCTGCAAGGAATTGGCCGCGCGGCGGTCGGCGCCACTGCTGGCCGGTGGCGTTGATCCAGGCGCCATGCTGTGCCC
This sequence comes from Pseudomonas sp. IT-P74, assembly GCF_949768175.1. Taxonomy (NCBI): domain Bacteria; kingdom Pseudomonadati; phylum Pseudomonadota; class Gammaproteobacteria; order Pseudomonadales; family Pseudomonadaceae; genus Pseudomonas; species Pseudomonas sp. IT-P74. Next base: position 302,777 of record NZ_CATKQD010000077.1, read on the forward strand.
GCTGTATACGGTCGGTGACGTGGTGACGTGGTATCTGGAGCGGCATTTGAACCTGTCTACGGTATCGAAGGCCCGCAAGGCCTGTTGCCGGTCACTGGCCAAGAACTGGCTGTTGCCGCGTCTGTGGGGGTTGCCGGTGGATCAATTGACGACGGCCACGCTTGACCAGCTGTTGATTCAACCGATGCAGGCGCAATTGGCTCCGGCAACGGTGTGCAATGCCTATCGGGTATTGAACGCGGCGTTTCGGACGGGTAAGCGGCTGGGTCTGCTGACCGTCAATCCGCTGGCTGACGTCCGGTTTACTGATTTTGGCCTAGGTCGTTTGAAGCCAAAGGTGTCGCGGTTGTTTCCGCGTGATGTTAGCGGGCTGATGGATCTGCTGGCGCAGCGTCTGCCGAAGTCGCCAGGGCCTTGCCTGTTGGCGCTGTTGATGCTCTGTCACGGTACGCGGGTTGGCGAAACGCGGCGGGCGAAGTGGGAACACTTCGACCTGGACGGGGCTGTGTGGGTGATTCCAGCTGAGTTGACCAAGACGCGGACACGGCATGAACTGCCGCTGACGCCTGTTGTGGTGGCGGTGCTGCGTTGGTACAGGGACCAACAATCAAGCCAGCCGAGTGTGTATCTGTTTCCCGGTGGGCATGGTCAGGCGTTGTCGGTGGCTGGGGCTTCGTCGGCGATTGCCGGTCTGAGCGGTGGCCAGTGGTCAAGCCATGATCTGCGCAAACTGGCGCGGGCCGGTTGGCAACATTTGAGCGTCAATTATGTGATTGCCGAGCTGTTACTGAACCATGCGATGCCGGGATTGACCGAAACCTATGTGCAGGGTGATTTGTCGCTTCTGAAACGTCGGGCGTTGTTGGACTGGCACGGGGTCGGTGTGGGTGGTGTTGGGGGGGGTGATGGGTTGGATTTGTCGCGGCGCTTCGGCTGGATAGTCAATTCGCTCTAATTTTCCATGGTCTGCAAAGGCCTGAAAGCATGAACACATTGTGATTGTGGGGTAAGGCGTGAGAGGTGCGGTTTAGACGGGTGCGTGGGGCTGGCCGGTTTTTGCTAGCATGTCTGAGGTGTGAAAACGGGTTTTCGTTCGTGATGCGCTCTAGCGCGGGCCTTTGCGCGATGTGCGGGGGGCGCCCGGTCATGTGATCGGTAACAGGGCCATCTAAAAATACTTCACAGATGGCATTGCGCCCGACAAATCAGTGGGTTGCAAATTACTGGAGCCTGGAGCCTGGAGCCTGGTGCCGAAGCCAGGGTCCTCGACACCGGGAGGGGGGTTGGCCGATGAGCCCGAGCGCTTCGGTGAGTTGTTTACGGCGCCCGACGAAAAGGCGCCGGGCGTGCATTGGAAGTATTTGGTTAGGGAAGGGTTCGAGGGTGACTGGTCGGTGTTTGGCGAGGTGGCGGCGTGAAAAAATACAGTGATAGCCTGCGCGGCTACGCCTTCAAGGTGCTTGAGCGTGACGGCTTCAAGTGTGTGTATTGCGGACTCGACGGGACGGCGTCCTTCGATGCCTGGGCGGCCATGTCGTGGGATCACCTGCTACCCAAGGGCCACCCGCAGCGCGATGAAGAGGCGTACATCGTCTGCGCCTGCAACTTCTGCAACGGCGCCGATAACCGCTACTTCGGCCAGCTCGAACGCCGTGGGCTTAGCCTCCTCGATCTAAGCCCCGCCCAACTGGTGGAGCAACGCCGGGCCGGGGTGCAGCGAACCAGAGACGCCTATCACGCGTTCTGGTCGGAGAAGGTGGCCGCGAAGGCATGACGCGGGCATTCATTGCCCGACGCTGGTTGCACAAAGGGTTTGAGGGGGATTGGTCGGTGTTTTTCGACTGACCACGGCTTTCGCGACAAGTGGCGCATTGGTGCTGCAAATTAGCGCGGTTGCGCCATTGCTCCGGCTCGGCGTGAATTGCACAGATGTTAGCCTTCGCCAAGTATTGCCCGAACGGAGCGTTGTATTGCGGCTGCGTTGGCTCCTGGTTGGCTTTTAAGCTGCTGGTAGAGTCCGTACTTAAAGGCAAGATCCACAACCTTAAATCGTGCCTCCTCGGGTGGTGTTAGGTAACGCGGTAGGACGTCTTCCTGCAGCTTCATCCCGGCGTGTGCTACCCCGTGGAGCCTCAACAAGAACCCAACTAGGCTGTCTTTCCCCCAACCTTCATAGAACCATCCAGCTTTGTTTGGATATCCTTCGACGTTCCAACAATTCAGAGACTGGTCGACGAAGTTTGAAAACACACACACGTCGTTTACTACGACGAAGTCAGCTTGGTCTATCGGGGCAATGCCACGCTCTTGGTAGAACTCCAGGATCTCAAACCCAGTTTCGATTGGAGAGGCTTTGCACTGCATGGAGAAGATGCCGAAGGGAACCCGCTGCGCCCACTCCGACATAGGGTGGTGCTCACGAAAAAGTGATGTGGTTGCGCGACGCAGCTTCTTGACTGTCAGTCCCTGTTCAAGCGCTCGATGAAGCTCAGCCTTGTCGGCGATGTTCGGTTTGACCTCAACGACGGAGTCCACGCCCTCTGCCAGCAACAGGCTGAATTTGTCTCGAGCGCTCACTGTGTATGGGTGATTTGGGGCGCAAATGACGCAGTCGATAGATGCGGCGATGTTGCCAAACGAATCGCGGACTTTCCCCTTTGCGATCCGATGTGGGAAGGGGAAATAACGCGTTAAGAATGTTTGCACGGCATTTTCTCGGAACTCCGCAACTTCTTGCGAGGTTCCAACACCCTGAATTGACGCTTTGCGGAACTCACTAGAGAGCTGCAGTGCGTCTTCGCGCAGAAGCTGATACAGGTCATTCATAGCGTGTCTCTGGATATGGCGTGGCGGTTAGACGGATGCTCGCTGGGCACTGCACCGGGCTGAAGTTCTGATCGACAGCAGGGTCGTCGTTCTACTCGAGGTCCAGCTCGACGATGAGCTAGGGTGGCGGGGCTGAGGCAAGTTTTTTCCGCCATTTGCTTACAAAGTGCTTACAAAGACGCCAAATACAAAAAAGGCCAACCACGATGGCTGACCTAAGTTGTTGATTCTATTGGTGGGCCCACACGGACTTGAACCGTGGACCAAAGGATTATGAGTCCTCTGCTCTAACCAACTGAGCTATAGGCCCTCAGTAGGTCGCGGATTATAGCGACGGTTTTGCGACTGTGCTATCCGAAAAAGCCTTTACGCTTGTACGAAGAAATGTCGCGGCAAATTCGTCGGGGGGCAGGGGCAGGCTGACGATGTAGCCCTGGATTTGTTCACAGCCCTCGGCGGCGAGGAATTGCTGTTGCGCCCGGGTCTCGACCCCTTCGGCAATCACGGTGAATTGCATGCTGCGTCCGAGGGCGATGATGGCGCGGACGATGGCGGCGTCGTGGGGATCGTCCGGTAGACCGCGGACGAAGGACTGGTCGATCTTGAGGATGTCCAGCGGCAGGCGCTTGAGGTAACTCAAGGACGAGTAGCCGGTGCCGAAGTCGTCGATGGCCAGTTGCACGCCCAGTTGTTTGAGTTGATGTAGCACCGCCAGCGCTTCTTCGGCCTGGCTCATGATGAAGTTTTCGGTGATTTCCAGTTGCAGGAAACCGGGGTTGAGGCCGTTGTCCTTGAGCAACTGTTCGATGCGGCCCAGCAGGTTGGGTTGGCGCAGTTGGGCGCCGGCCAGGTTGACCGACAGCGGGCCGGGACTGTCGTACAGCCGGTGCCATTCGGCCATCTGCCGGCAGGCGGTTTCCAGGACCCAGTCGCCGATTTGCAGGATCATGCCGTTTTCTTCGGCCAGCGGGATGAAGTGTTCCCGGGGCACGTCGCCAAAGGTCGGATGGTGCCAGCGGATCAGGGCTTCGGCGCCGACCAGGCTGTAGTCTTCGAGGCTGATTTTCGGTTGGTAGCACAGGTGCAACTCGTTGCGTTCGATGGCGCGGCGCAGTTCGTGTTCCAGCGCGACGCGTTCGCTGGCCTGGGCGGTGAGGTCGCGGGTGTAGCTTTCGACACGGTTGCGGCCCTTGGCCTTGGAGCGGTACATCGCGGCGTCGGCGTTCTTGATCAGTGTGGCAACGTCGCAGCCATCCTTCGGATAGAGGCTGGTGCCGATGCTGGCGCTGATGAAGAACTCGTGTTCGCCGGCCTGGAACGGTGCGGCGAAACAATTGAGCAGTTTGGTGGCGATGTGGTCGGCATCGCTGGATTGTTGCAGGCCCGGCAGCAAGATAATGAACTCGTCACCCCCCAGGCGCGCCACGGTGTCGATGTCACGCAGCTGCTCCTTGAGGCGTACGGCAATGCCCTTGAGCAGCAGGTCGCCGACCGGGTGGCCGAGGCTGTCGTTGATGTGCTTGAAGCGGTCGAGGTCGAGGAACAGCACCGCGCCCTGACCGCCGTTTTCCTGTTGGTTGTTGAGCGCCGTCAGCAGGCGGCTTTCGAATAGCGTGCGGTTCGGCAGGCCGGTCAGCGGGTCGTGGTGCGCCTGGTAGTCGAGTTTGGCCTGGGCATGCTTGAGGCTGGAAATGTCGGCGAACACCGCGACAAAGTGGGTGATGAACTTCTCCCGGTTGCGCACGGCACTGATGGTCAGCCAACTGGGGTACAGCTCGCCATTCTTGCGCCGGTTGGAAATCTCGCCTTGCCAGTGGCCTTCGGCGGTCAATTGGTGCCACATGGCCGCATAGAACGCGCTGTCATGCAGGCCCGAGGCGAGCAGGCGTGGCGTGTGGCCCAGGGCTTCACTTTCGCTGTAACCGGTGATTTCGGTGAACGCGCGGTTGACCGCGCTGATGTGCTGTTGGGTGTCGGTGATCAATACGCCTTCGGCGGTGCTTTCGAACACGGTGGCGGCCTGTTGCAGTTTTTCCTGCATCAGGTGCCGCTCGGTGATGTCCCGGGCGATGGTCAGCATGCAGTCTTCATCGCCAATCGGCAGCGGACGGCTGGACACTTCACAGAGGCGGATCTGCCCGTCGCTGCGGCGGATATGGCAGCTGAAGTCGCGGACAAAGCCGTCGCGGTGCAGCAGGTCGAGCATTTGCTTGCGTTCATTGAGGTTGACCCAGATCCCCAGGTCCAGCGCCGAACGATCCACCGACATGGCGCTGTTGAAGCCGGTGATGCGGCTGAAACCGTCGTTGACCTCCAACAGCAAGCCATCGCTTTGTCGCGACAGCAGCAAGCCGTCGGGGGAAGCATGGAAGGCCTTGGCGAATTTTTCTTCGGACGTTTGCAGCTGTTGCTGGGTTTCCTTGAGTTGGGTGATGTCCCGCACCACGACCACCAGCGCCGGTGTCATGTCGAGGTCGAACGGTTCGGCAGAAATCAGGCCGGTAAACACTTGGCCGTTGCTGCGACGAAAGGGCATTTCCAGGTTGCGGATGCTGCCGGCCTGCAAGCGTTGCAGCAGGCCCGGCCCGACACCGGGGATCCCCCAGATGTTCAGGTTGGTGGCGGTCTGGCCAATGACCTCCTCGGCCTTGAGGCCGATCTGCTCTTCGAACGCTTCGTTGACTTCCAGCAGGCAACCGTCGCTCAGGCGCGCGATTACCAGAATGTCCGGGCATTGCTGGAACACGGAAGCGAATTTCTGCTCCGACAGGCGCAGTGCTTCTTCGGTGCGCTTGGCGTCGGTGATGTCGATCATCAACCCGCGCAACACCGGTTCATGCCCGTGTTCGATCAGGCTGACAATGTCGCGCACCCACAGGCAGCGGCCGTCGGCGGTGATCACCCGGTAATCGAGGCGGTGGTCGCGCCCGGCCAGCACTTCGTGGTCGCAGAAGGTCTGGGCGCGGGTCAGGTCGGCGGGGTGAATGATGTTGCGCCAGAAGCCCGGAATCAGCCAATGGGACAGGGGATAACCGAGAAGGTCTTCGGCGTGGGGCGATACGTAGCTGTAGGTGAAGTCGGTGACTTTTGCTTCCCAGGCGATGGCCGACAGGCTCTCCACCAGGCCACGGTAGTGGTATTCGCTGCTGCGCAGTTCCTGTTCAAGGTCTACCCGGCGGGCAATTTCCGAGCTCAAGCGGCGGTTGATGCGGATAACCACCGCCAGCACGACAGTCAGCAGCAGCAATCCGGGCAGGCCATACACCAGCAGGTCGTTCCAGAAAGTTCGATGATCGAGGACGTTGCCGACCCAATGCTCCTGGATGGCGCTGATTTCTGCGGGGCTCATGTCCGCCAGGACTTTATCGAGAATGCCGGCCAGCACCTTGTTGTCGCGGGGCACACCCATGGCCAGTTGATAGCGATAGGGCGTTTCACCGCTGACATACAACCCATCGAGCTTGAGTTGGCGCAGGCTCCAGACGCTGGAAGCCAGATCGCCTACCACGGCGTCCACTTCGTCGGTGGCCAGCGCCTGCAGAGCCGAACTGACGTTGGGCATCGCCACCAGATTCAAGTCGGGGTGGTGGCTGCGCAGCAGTTCGTGGGGGGCGTAGTTTTCCACCACGGCGATTTTCAGGCCGTACAGGTCTTTCAGATTATGTGGCTGGGGACCCCCGACATGGGCCAGGATGACAATCGGAAAATCCAGATAAGGACGGGTGAACGACAGGTATCTCTGGCGTTCCGGGGTCGACATGATGCCCGGCAGCAGGTCCAGTTTGCCCTTTTTGGCCTGTTCCAGGACGGCGGTCCAACTCACCGGTTCGATGGGCGTGAGTCGGGTTGCCAGCCTTTTGCGGATGACCTCGATGTAATCCGCGGCAAGGCCCTGGTAGCGGCCCTCATCGTCACGAAACTCGAAGGGCGGCCACGACGCATCGACACCCAGGCGCAATTCCGGGTGAGCCGCCAGCCAGCTACGTTCTTCGTCGGTTAGAGTCAGCGCGCCAGCCGTTGCGGTCCAGGTCATCAGCGACAGCAAAAAAAGCACGGTCGGCAGTCTGGGCATAACGGTCTCGTTATGGCTCTGGGGATGTTTCGAGTGTAGACGGGCTACGGGGCGGAGGGTGGGGTGCGGAGATATTAATCTGCCATAAAACAAAACCCCCGGCCTGGGCCGGGGGTTCTGGTATCACTCGTCGAGGAAGGAGCGCAGATGCTCGCTTCTCGTCGGGTGGCGCAGCTTGCGCAGCGCCTTGGCTTCGATCTGACGAATCCGCTCACGGGTCACGTCGAACTGCTTACCAACCTCTTCGAGAGTGTGGTCGGTATTCATGTCGATACCGAAGCGCATGCGCAGTACCTTGGCTTCACGGGCAGTGAGGCCGGACAGCACTTCGCGAGTCGCTTCCTTAAGGCTCTCAACGGTTGCAACATCGATTGGCGACTGCATGGTCGAGTCTTCGATGAAGTCACCCAGATGGGAGTCTTCGTCATCACCGATCGGGGTTTCCATGGAGATCGGCTCTTTAGCGATCTTCAATACCTTGCGGATCTTGTCCTCAGGCATTTCCATGCGTTCGCCCAGCTCTTCCGGGGTCGGTTCGCGACCCATTTCCTGCAGCATCTGGCGGGAAATGCGGTTGAGCTTGTTGATCGTCTCGATCATGTGCACCGGAATACGGATGGTGCGGGCCTGGTCGGCGATCGAGCGAGTGATCGCCTGACGGATCCACCAGGTGGCATAAGTCGAGAACTTGTAGCCGCGACGGTATTCGAACTTGTCTACCGCTTTCATCAAGCCGATGTTGCCTTCCTGGATCAGATCGAGGAATTGCAGGCCACGGTTGGTGTACTTCTTGGCGATCGAGATCACCAGACGCAAGTTGGCTTCAACCATCTCTTTCTTCGCGCGGCGGGCCTTGGCCTCACCGATCGACATGCGACGGTTGATGTCCTTGATTTCAGCGATGGTCAAACCGGTTTCGGTTTCCAGCGCGGTCAGCTTCTGCTGGCAACGGATGATGTCCGGCTGCAGACGACCAATGGCTTCAGCGTACTTGCCTTTGCCTTTGGCCAGGGCGTCACTCCAGCTTTCGTCGACTTCGTTGCCCGGGAACTGGCGCAGGAAGTCGGCACGCGGCATGCGTGCATCACGAACGCAGAGCTGCATGATTGCGCGCTCTTGCTGACGCAGGCGATCCAGGGCACTGCGAACACGCTCGACCAGGCCTTCGAATTGCTTCGGCACCAGTTTGATCGGCATGAACAGTTCGGCCAGGGCCAACAACTCGGCAATCGTTGCCTTATTGTTGCGACCGTGCTTTTTCAGCGCCTTGCGGGTGATTTCCATCTGATCGGCCACAGCGCCAAAGCGCTGTGCGGCGATGATTGGATCCGGACCGCTTTCGGCTTCTTCCTCGTCATCCGAGGCTTCGGCTTCGTCGTCGTCGGAATCGTCATCCGCCTTGACGGCTTTCGCGTCAATCGGCGGCGGCACTTCTGCCGCAGGCGGCGCAATGCCGTCGTCCGGGTCGATATAACCGCTCAGGACGTCGGACAGGCGACCACCTTCGGTGGTGACGCGGGTGTACTCGGAGAGAATATGATCAACCGTGCCTGGGAAGTGCGCGATTGCGCTCATCACCTCACGGATGCCCTCTTCAATACGCTTGGCGATTTCGATTTCGCCTTCACGCGTGAGGAGCTCCACCGTACCCATTTCGCGCATATACATGCGCACCGGGTCGGTAGTGCGACCAATGTCGGTCTCGACCGCAGCCAACGCTGCAGCGGCCTCTTCGGCTGCGGCTTCGTCGGTATCGGCGTCGGCCAGCATAAGGGAATCCTTATCTGGCGCAACCTCGAATACGTTGATCCCCATGTCATTGATCATGCGGATGATGTCTTCCACCTGTTCCGGATCTGAAATATCCTCCGGCAGGTGGTCGTTGACCTCCGCGTAAGTCAGGTAGCCCTGCTCACGACCAAGGGTGATCAACTCTTTGATACGAGACTGCTGTTGCGCTTTTCCGGACATAACACCCTATCCACTGAAGGTCTTGGCGGGCAAAAAACAAGCCGAGGATTATACCTGAGCTATGACCTCACGCGCCAGTTGAGGTCGGGTTTGATGCGGAAACATTGCGACTCAAGAGGTCGCGCAGTTGATTTTTCTCTTCGCTGGTCAATTCGCTTTGACGCGCTTTTCGCAGAAGTTGTTCCAGATTTCGCTCGCGTTGGCGGGCTGACAAGCTAGTAATGGTGTCGAAAAACTGTTGTTCAAGGTTATCTCCATCAATCAGCCATTCCTTTTCCGCCAGGGCCTTGAGCAAGCGGCCTTGTTCTGTGCCGTGCCAACGCGCAATCAGTTGAATTGAGTTTAGCTTGGGATTCTTCTGCACAGCTTCGAGCAGCGCCACCAGCAATTGCGTGTTGGTGTGATCCTCGGCGGCGAAGTGCCCGGCATCCTCGACTTTTTCGGCCAGTTGCGGGTGATGCAGCAACGTGCGCAAGGCGGCGAGGGTTGGCGGTTCTACGGCGGCGGGCACCCGTGGCGCGCGGGGTTGATCGCGATCACCGCCCCGTTTGCCATTCTTGTCCCACGGTTTCTTGTCCCATTTCTTGCCTCCTGCACCGGGTTTCTTCGGCGTCCATTCCAGCTGCGGCACATACATTTCCTGTGCCTGCGGCTGATGATAGTCGCTGTAATCGGGCATCGCGTCGTAATCGATGCCCGGGTCGTAGGCCGGCGGCGCTTCTTGCGGGGCGCTTTGTGCCAATTGACTCACCGCTTCGCCGCTCAGGCCGGTGATTTCGCTCAGGCGCTGACGCATCAGGGTGCGCAGGTTGGCGCCCGGGACTTTGTCGATCAACGGCGCGGCGAGGGTGGCCATGTGGGCCTTGCCCTCAAGCGACCGTGGGTCGGCTTCTTCCGTCAGTTGCTGGAAGAAGTAATCGGCCAGTGGCTGCGCGTGCTGGTTGATCCGTGCGCGGAAGGCATCGGTGCCTTCGGAGCGGACCAGGGTGTCCGGGTCCTCGCCTTCGGGCAAGAACAGGAAGCGTGCGCGACGACCGTCCTGCAGGCTCGAAAGTGTCGCCTCCAGTGCCCGCCATGCCGCATTGCGGCCGGCCTGGTCGCCGTCGAAGCAGAACAGTACGCTGGGAACGACGCGAAACAGTCGCTTGAGGTGTTCCTCGCTGGTGGCGGTGCCCAGGGTCGCGACGGCGTTGCGCAGGCCTTGCTGGGCCAGGGCAATGACGTCCATGTAGCCCTCGACGACGATGATCTCGTCGAGGTTGCGGTTGGTCTTGCGCGCTTCGTACAGGCCGTAGAGTTCCTGGCCTTTATGGAAAACCGGGGTTTCCGGGGAGTTCAGGTACTTCGGCTTGTCGTCGCCCAATACCCGGCCGCCGAAGGCGATGACGCGCCCGCGACTGTCGCGGATCGGAAACATCACGCGGTCGCGGAAGCGGTCGTAACGTTTACCGCTTTCGGCGTTTTCGATCAGCAGGCCGGCATCGATCATGGCTTTTTGTTGCAGGGTATCGCTGCTCAGGTGCTTGAACAGGTTGTCCCAGCCAGGTGGGGCAAAACCCAGGCCGAAGTCCCGGGCGATTTCGCCGGTCAGCCCGCGACCTTTCAGGTATTCCACCGCGGCCTTGCGCGATGGATGGCTTTTCAGGGCATGGCGATAAAAGTCGGCAGCGGCGCTCAGTAGCGGATACAGCGGCGAATCGGTCGGCTGGCGCGGTTTGTGCGGGCGACCGCTTTCTTCGCGGGGGATTTCCATGCCGGCGGCTTTGGCCAGTTCTTCGACAGCCTGGACGAAATCCAGGTTGTCGTGGTCCATGATGAAGCCGAGGGCGTTGCCGCCAGCGCCGCAGCCGAAGCAGTAATAGAATTGCTTGTCGGGGCTGACGCTGAACGACGGAGTCTTTTCCTTGTGGAACGGGCAGCAGGCAGTGTGGTTCTTGCCGGCCTTTTTCAATTGCAGGCGCGAGCTGACCACATCGACGATGTCGGTGCGGTTCAGAAGGTCGTCAATGAAGCTCTGGGGAATTAGCCCGGCCATGGCGTTCTCGTCATCTGCGCTGAAAAGGGGTCCGAAACGTACGGCGGCCGAACGCGGTCATTGTTTGAGGCGCGCAAAGTGTGCGGCTCGACCGGTGTCGTCTGCGTAATCGCTGTCGGGAAGTGTATCTGCCGAAAATCCACTGACGTTAATGCCAATCAGTATTCGACTGTTTGAATGTGTTGCGCTGAATCCGCAGCGGCCAATCATCGGCCCCGGATAGCTCATCATCTGGCACGCAAGCAGGTGCCTTGGGCTGATCGTCGTGAGAGGAATCAGTGGGTGTGCTCGTCAGTAGCCTTGAAAGGCTCGTCAGAAAAGACGTGCACCGCTGGCAAAAGAGCCAGGTCTGACGCGGTGAAGCAGATTTGTCTCGGTCGCGTCTGCGGCTTTGACAGTGAAGCATCAAGCGTTTTACGCAAATGCCATAAGCCCGGCTGAGGGCCGGGCTTGGCAGAAGCTTGCTACGATCGTCTGTGTATTAGTACAGACGAACGGCGCGGCGCTGTTCGCGCTGAACTTTCTTGGCGTGACGCTTAACAGCGGCTGCTGCTTTGCGCTTACGCTCAGAAGTTGGCTTCTCGTAAAATTCGCGGCTACGAACTTCAGCCAGTACACCGGCTTTTTCGCAGGAGCGCTTGAAACGACGCAGAGCTACGTCGAAGGGTTCGTTCTCTTTTACTTTGACGGCTGGCATCCAGAGCTACCTTCATTCATTACCGGGGTCAACATCCTCGCGGCAAAAGAGCACTTGAAGACGTCGGTTTTTAAGGGTTGCGGATGTTAACCCCTCATCGCTCGGAATGCAAAGCCTCTGATCGAAAACCGCTGGTCGGGGCATCACGCGACGACTATTATGCGCGCCTTCGAATTCAGCCTAAACAAGGCGCAAACCCATGCTAGTACTGGGATTAGAAACCTCCTGCGACGAAACCGGTGTCGCATTGTATGACAGTGAACGCGGCCTGCTGGCCGATGCGCTGTTCAGTCAGATCGACCTGCACCGCGCCTATGGTGGCGTGGTGCCGGAGCTGGCTTCGCGCGATCACGTCAAACGCATGCTGCCCTTGATTCGTCAGGTGTTGGCCGAGGCCGACTGCGTGCCGACCGAGATCGACGCGATCGCCTACACCGCGGGTCCTGGCCTGGTCGGTGCCTTGTTGGTAGGGGCTTCCTGCGCTCAGGCGCTGGCCTTTGCCTGGGGTATTCCGGCCCTCGGCGTGCATCACATGGAAGGCCACTTGCTGGCGCCGATGCTGGAGTCGCAACCGCCGGAGTTTCCGTTCGTCGCTTTGTTGGTGTCGGGTGGTCATACGCAACTGGTTCAGGTCGACGGAATCGGCCAGTACACGCTTCTGGGTGAGACCCTGGATGACGCCGCCGGCGAGGCCTTCGACAAAACGGCCAAGATGATGGGGCTCAATTATCCGGGTGGGCCTGAGATTGCTCGCCTTGCAGAGCAGGGCGTTGCAGGGCGTTTCGTCTTCCCGCGGCCGATGTGCGACCGCCCGGGCCTGGATTTCAGCTTCAGTGGCCTGAAAACCTTTGCGTTGAACACCTGGCAGCAGTGCGTCAGCGCCGGAGACGACGGCGAGCAAGCCCGTTGCGACATCTCGCTGGCGTTCCAGCAGGCCGTGGTGGAGACTTTGACCATCAAGTGCAAGCGTGCCCTGAAGGCCGCCGGCATGAAGCGCCTGGTGATTGCTGGAGGCGTCAGTGCCAACAAGGCGTTGCGCGCGTCCCTCGAAAAAATGCTCGGCGACATGAAGGGCGACGTGTTTTATGCGCGTCCTGAGTTCTGCACCGATAATGGCGCAATGATCGCGTTCGCCGGTTGCCAGCGCTTGCAGGCCGGTCAGCAGGAAAGCCTGGCAATCAGCGTGCAGGCGCGTTGGCCGATGGAGCAGTTGTCGGCGCTTTGATGAGCGGTGCTTATGGCCGGCCGCTAAAAATGCCGTTCGCGGCCGGCAAACAGGTCGCGTAGATTGCCGCGATGACGCCAGACGATCAGCCCGGTGAGCGCGCTCATGGGTAGCAGGGCGGCCGGTTCTTGCCAGGCCAGCAACGGCAGGGTCAGCGGTGTGGCGATGAGGGCGGCCAGGGAGCTGGTGCGGGTCAGGTAGAACGTCAAGAGCCAGGCGCAGACCGCCAGAAGGGCTGCGGGCGGGTAGAGTCCCAGCAACATGCCGGCAGCGGTGGCGACACCCTTGCCGCCGCGAAAGCGAAAGTACAACGGAAACAGATGGCCGATGACGGCATAAACGCCGATCCAGGCCTGTTCCTGCTGCGAAAGGCCCGCAAGGCGCGCAATCAGTACCGGCAGCAGGCCTTTGCAAAGGTCGCCGAGCAGGGTCAGGATAGCGAGTTTCTTGCCGGCCAGGCGCAACATGTTGGTGGCACCGGCATTGCCCGAGCCACTCATTCGCGGATCGGGGTTACCGGTCAGGCGGCTGAGCAAAATGGCAAAGGACAGAGAGCCGAGCAGGTAGGCGAGGATCGCCAATAACCAAAACATGCTAACTATTCCGGGCGAGGACGCCCTGATTCTAACGGCGCATTGCGCCCTTGTCGTGTAGCGGAGAGAAGTGCTTGGACAGAGTGTTTATCGAGGGCCTGGAAGTCGACACGGTGATTGGTGCCTACGACTGGGAACGAGGCATCCGACAGTGCTTGCGTCTTGATCTGAGCTTCGCCTGGGATAATCGCCCGGCCGCAGCCGGTGATGACCTGACCCTGGCGCTCGACTACGCCAGTGTTTCCTCACGCATCCAGGCGTTTGCCGAGCAGGCGCAATTCCAGCTGGTGGAAACCTTTGCAGAGCGCCTGGTTGAAGTGCTGATGAGCGAATTCAAGATCACCTGGATGCGCCTGAAGCTGACCAAGCCCGGCGCCGTGCCGGCTGCCACCGGCGGTGTGGGCGTGGAGATCGAGCGCGGATGTCGCTGACTCAGGTGTACCTCGGGCTCGGTAGCAATATCGAGCGTGAAACCCATTTGCGGGCGGGGCTCGATGCTTTGGCGGCGTTCCTGGTCGATATCCGCTGTTCGGCGGTGTTCGAAAGCCAGCCGGTGGGCATCAAGAGCGGGCCGTTCTTCAATTTCGTGGTGTCGGCGTATACCGATCTGCCACTGATTGAGCTTGATCGTCGTCTGAAGTTCATTGAGGCTGATAACGGTCGTTACGCACCGGATCGCCGAGGTTTGCCACTGGATATCGACGTGTTGTTGTTCGGTGACCTGATGGGCAACTTCGATGGCCTGATCTTGCCGCGGGCAGAAATTCTGAAAAATGCGTTCGTTCTGTGGCCGTTGTCGTTGATAGCGCCGGATCGCGTGCACCCGGGCGCAGGCAAGAGCTTTGCGACCTTGTGGGCTGAAGCGCAAATTGATCAAGTGTTGGCGCCAGTGGCTTTCGAATGGCGCGGTGAGCAGCTGACGCCTTCAGATTTGTTGTGACCTTACTGACGTCTTCGCGAGCAGGCTCGCTCCCACGGGGTTAGCGTAAGTCTGTGGGAGCGAGCCTGCTCGCGAAGCTTTTCAGGTCGACGCGGTCTCTTTGTAGGCTTTCAAGGCTTTTAGCCGCTCACGCTTGATCGCCTCCCCCAGATCCGGCCCCTTGAAGCCTTTCTCCAGCAATGGCTGGACCGCCACACTACGAGCGGCAGTCGCTGCACCGCGCAAATAATCCGCCTGTGGATAACTTCGTTCTTCCAGCCCTTTGCGCCCACGCGCATCCATCTCGCATGCCGCGATGAACTCCTCGAACCGCTGTGGCCGACGGTAAATGTCGAAGCTTTGCAGCAGCTCCAGCAATGTCGATGGCTTCAGCTCAAGGGCGCGATGCCCATGGGTGTGATATTCGCCCACCAGCAGCGCCAGTTCCTGGCAGTCCCTCGGCACCTTGAAGCGTTCATTGACTGCTTTGATCAGCTTCAGGCCCTTGAACTCGTGGGCAATGTGTCGCGGCCATTCTTCCTCTGGCGTCAGGCCCTTGCCCAGGTCGTGCAGCAGGCACGCCCAGCGCACGGTCAGTGGCTGTTTATGTATTGCGGCTTGCTGCAGCACGCTCAGGGTATGTGCGCCTGTATCGATTTCCGGGTGGTGGGCGGGTGGTTGCGGTACGCCAAACAGCGCGTCGACTTCGGGCATCAGCACCTTGAGTGCGTCGCATGCGCGTAGAACCTCAACAAACACCTGTGGCTGATCTTCCATCAGGGCGCGGGAGATTTCCTTCCAGCTGCGCTCCGGCGTCAGTGCTTCAAGCTCGCCTGACTCGCTGAGTTGGCGCATCAGTGCCAGTGTTTCCGGGGCAACGGTAAAGCCCAGGGTCGCATAACGCGCCGCGAAGCGGGCAACACGCAGGACCCGGAGCGGATCTTCGGCAAATGCCGGGGAAACGTGGCGAAGCAGGCGCGCTTCGAGATCGCGCTGGCCGTGGTACGGGTCGGTCAGGTTCTGCTGATCGTCTTCGGCCATGGCATTGATGGTCAGGTCGCGACGGATCAGGTCTTCTTCGAGGGTGACTTCGGGGCTGGCGTGAAAAGTGAACCCGCCGTAACCGCGTCCGCTTTTGCGCTCGGTGCGGGCGAGGGCGTATTCCTCACCGCTTTTTGGGTGTAGGAACACCGGGAAATCCGCGCCCACCGGGCGAAAGCCCTTGGCGAGCATCTCTTCGGTGGTGGCGCCAACCACGACCCAGTCGATATCGGTAACCGGTTTGCCCAGCAGGCGATCACGTACCGCGCCGCCGACTTTATAAATACGCATAAAAAACCTCCGTTAGCTCGACAGGATAACCGTTGCATCGAGCTTTCGGAGGCACAAACGGTATCAAAGATGGATGACGGCCAAGTCCAGGCGTCCGTAATCACCTTCGCTGTGCTCGCTTCTGGGCGGCACATGGTGGGTTTTCATGACCTGATCGCCTTGCAGGGTTTCCAGGTGAATGTCGAAGCCCCAGAGGCGGTGCAGGTGTTTGAGCACTTCTTCAGTCGAGTCCCCCAGTGGTTTGCGGTCGTGCTGCTGGTGGCGCAGGGTCAGGGAGCGGTCGCCACGGCGGTCGATGCTGTAGATCTGCACGTTGGGCTCGCGATTGCCCAGGTTGTACTGTGCCGCGAGGGTTTCACGGATGATGCGGTAGCCACCTTCGTCGTGAATGGCGGGCACCAGCAGGTCGTCCTTCTGGTCGTCATCGAGAATGCTGAACAGCTTCAGGTCGCGGATCACCTTGGGCGAGAGGTACTGCAGGATGAAGCTTTCATCCTTGAAGCTGCTCATGGCGAACTTGATGGCTGCCAGCCAATCGGTACCGGCAATGTCCGGGAACCAGCGGCGATCTTCTTCCGTGGGTTCTTCACACATGCGACGGATGTCGCGGTACATGGCAAACCCCAGGGCGTAGGGGTTGATGCCGCTGTAGTAGGGGCTATCGAAGCCAGGCTGGAACACCACGCTGGTGTGGGACGTCAGGAACTCCATCATGAAGCCGTCGGTGACCAGACCTTCATCGTACAGGTCGTTCATCAGGGTGTAGTGCCAGAACGTGGCCCAACCCTCGTTCATCACTTGGGTCTGACGCTGTGGATAAAAGTACTGGGCGATCTTGCGCACGATACGTACGATTTCCCGCTGCCATGGTTCCAGCAGCGGCGCGTGTTTTTCGATGAAGTACAGGATGTTTTCCTGAGGTTCGGCGGGGAAGCGTGCGTTGTCCTTGTCGCTGTATTTGTCCGCGCCCTTGGGAATGGTGCGCCACAGATCGTTGATCTGTTTCTGTAAATGTTCTTCCCGGTCCTTTTGCCGGCGACGTTCTTCTTCCGCAGAGATCGGATAAGGGCGTTTGTAACGGTCGACACCATAGTTCATCAGTGCATGGCAGGAGTCGAGCAGGTCCTCGACCGCGTCGATGCCGTGGCGTTCTTCGCACTGCATGATGTACTGCTTGGCAAACACCAGGTAATCGATGATCGAACTGGCGTCGGTCCAGGTGCGGAACAGGTAGTTGCCTTTGAAAAAGCTGTTGTGCCCGTAGCACGCATGGGCCACCACCAGCGCCTGCATGCAGATGGTGTTTTCTTCCATCAGGTAGGCGATGCAGGGGTCGGAGTTGATCACGATCTCGTACGCCAGCCCCATCTGGCCGCGGGTGTAGGACTTTTCTGTGCTGAGGAAGTGCTTGCCGTAGGACCAGTGGTGATAACCCAGTGGCATACCGACCGAGGCGTAGGCGTCCATCATCTGTTCGGCGGTGATCACTTCGATCTGATTGGGATACGTATCGAGGGCGTAACCGGCCGCAATACGACTGATTTCACGGTCGTAGGCCTGGATCAGCTCGAACGTCCATTCGGAGCCGGTGGAAATGGGTTGGCGTTTCTGCTCTTTGGCGGTCATGTCACTAACCTGCGCTGGAAGAGTTCACGGAAGACCGGATAGATATCCCCGGCCGAGACCAGTTGTTGCTGGGCAAATGTGTCGGAAAAGGCTTCGGCGATGCGCTCGTACTCGAACCACAGGGCCTGGTGTTCGCGCGGGGTGATCTCAACGTAAGTGTAGTACTGCACGAATGGCATGATCTGGTTGATCAGGATGTCGCGGCAGATCGGGGAGTCGTCGTTCCAGTTGTCACCGTCGGAGGCCTGGGCGGCGTAGATGTTCCACTCGTTGCTCGGATAGCGCTCGGCCATGATCTCCTGCATCAGTTTCAAGGCGCTGGAGACGATGGTGCCGCCGGTTTCCCGGGAGTAGAAAAACTCCTCTTCATCCACTTCGCGGGCGCTGGTGTGATGGCGGATGAATACGACGTCGATCTTTTCGTAGTTACGCTTGAGAAACAGGTACAGCAGGATAAAGAAGCGCTTGGCGATGTCCTTGGTCGCCTGGGTCATCGAGCCGGACACGTCCATCAGGCAGAACATCACGGCCTTGGAGCTGGGGTTGGGTTGTTTGATCAGCAGGTTGTACTTGAGGTCGAATGTGTCGAGAAACGGCACGCGGTGAATGCGCGCGCTGAGTTTTTCGATTTCCGCTTCAATTTCCTGAATATCGCCGAAGTTGTCTGGTTCTTCCTGCTTGAGTCGCAGGAGTTCTTCCTTGGCTTCGCGCAGTTTTGCCCGACTGCTGCCGGACAGGGCGATTCGCCGGGCGTGGGCTGAGCGCAAGGTGCGGATGATGTTGATCCGCGACGGGTTGCCCTCGTTGCTGATCCCGGCCCGCACGGTCTTGAAGGTGTCCGTGCCGGTCAGGTTGCGTTTGACCAGGTTGGGCAGCTCGAGATCCTCGAACATGAATTCGAGGAACTCTTCCTGAGTGATCTGGAAGACGAATTCGTCCATCCCCTCGCCGGAATTACCGGCCTTGCCAGGGCCCCGGCCGCCACCGCCTCCCGGTGGACGGGCGATATGTTCGCCGCTGGTGAATTCCTTGTTGCCCGGGTGCACGACCGTCTGCTTGCCACCGCGACCGTGGTGAAGCACCGGCTCGTCGATGTCGCGGCCGGGAATGCTGATTTGTTCGCCGTGTTCCATATCGGTAATGGAGCGCCGGCTGACCGCCTCTTCGACAGCCTTTTTGATGTGATCACGGTACCGCCGCAGAAACCGCTGGCGGTTCACCGTGCTCTTGTTCTTGCCATTGAGACGTCGGTCGATCACATAGCTCATGACTGCTCCTTAGAAGCTGTCCTGAAAGGGGCGAGCGGTGATACAGCATCGAACCGAGAGCCGAGGGATGTTGAACGCTCCCCCAAGCGCTTTGGATGCTGCCTGAACTCGCTACCGACTTTCGAACACCTTCCAGAGGCTTGTGTAACAGAAAATGCATACACAGGCCTCTGGCTGACGACAACCGGTCTGACCGGCAGCGGGTTATTGTGATTTTCTGACCCGCAGGTACCACTCGGACAGCAGTCGTACCTGTTTGTCGGTGTAGCCCCGCTCGACCATCCGTGTGACGAAGTCGTTGTGTTTCTGCTGGTCCTCTTTGCTGGCCTTGGCATTGAAGCTGATGACCGGCAGCAGGTCCTCGGTGTTGGAGAACATTTTCTTCTCGATGACCACCCGCAGTTTTTCGTAGCTGAGCCAGGTCGGGTTCTTGCCGTTGTTGTTGGCCCGGGCACGCAGGACGAAGTTGACGATTTCGTTGCGGAAATCCTTCGGATTGCTGATGCCGGCCGGTTTTTCGATTTTCTCCAGTTCTTCGTTCAACGCTACGCGGTTGAGGATCTCGCCGGTTTCCGGGTCGCGGTATTCCTGGTCCTGGATCCAGAAGTCGGCGTACAGCACGTAACGATCGAAGATGTTCTGGCCGTACTCGCTGTAGGACTCGAGGTAGGCGGTCTGGATCTCCTTGCCGATGAACTCGATGTAGCGCGGTGCCAGGTACTCCTTGAGGAAGCGCAGATAGCGTTCGCGGGTCTCGGCCTGGAACTGTTCCTGCTCGATCTGTTGCTCCAGCACGTAGAGCAAGTGCACCGGGTTGGCGGCGATTTCGTGCGGATCGAAGTTGAACACCTTCGACAGGATCTTGAAGGCGAACCGGGTCGAAAGACCGTTCATGCCTTCGTCGACGCCCGCATTGTCGCGGTATTCCTGGATCGACTTGGCTTTCGGATCGGTGTCCTTGAGGTTCTCGCCGTCGTACACGCGCATCTTCGAGTAGATGTTGGAGTTTTCCGGCTCCTTGAGGCGCGAGAGTACGGTGAACTGGGCCAGCATCTTCAGGGTGTCCGGCGCGCAATGCGCCTTGGCCAGCGAACTGTTGAACAGCAGCTTGTCGTAGATCTTCACTTCGTCACTGACCCGCAAGCAATACGGCACTTTGACGATGTAGATCCGGTCGATGAAGGCCTCGTTGTTCTTGTTGTTGCGGAAGGTGTGCCACTCCGATTCGTTGGAGTGCGCCAGCAGGATCCCGGTGAACGGAATCGCGCCGAGACCTTCGGTACTGTTGTAGTTGCCTTCCTGGGTGGCGGTCAGCAGTGGGTGCAGCACCTTGATTGGTGCCTTGAACATTTCGACGAACTCCATCAGGCCCTGGTTGGACCGGCACAGTGCGCCCGAGTAGCTGTATGCATCAGCGTCGTTCTGCGGGAACTCCTCCAGTTTGCGGATATCGACCTTGCCCACCAGCGCCGAGATGTCCTGGTTGTTTTCGTCGCCAGGTTCGGTCTTGGCCACGGCGATCTGGTTGAGGATCGACGGGTAGAGTTTCACCACGCGGAACTGACTGATGTCGCCGCCGAATTCGGCCAGGCGCTTGGTTGCCCATGGCGACATGATGGTGTTGAGGTAGCGCCGTGGAATGCCGAAGTCTTCCTCCAGGATCGCTCCATCTTCAGTGGAGTTGAACAGGCCCAGGGGCGACTCGAAAACCGGCGAGCCCTTGATGGCATAGAAGGGCACTTTTTCCATCAATTGCTTGAGCTTCTCGGCCAGGGACGATTTACCGCCACCGACAGGGCCGAGCAGGTAAAGGATCTGTTTCTTCTCTTCCAGGCCCTGAGCGGCATGGCGGAAATACGACACGATCTGGTCGATGCATTCTTCCATCCCGTGGAAGTCTTCAAAGGCCGGATAGCGGCGGATGACCTTGTTGGAGAAGATGCGCGACAGTCTCGAGTTGGTCGAGGTGTCGAGCAGTTCCGGTTCACCGATGGCCAGCAGTAGACGCTCGGCGGCGGAAACGTAGGCGCTACGGTCTTTTTTGCACAGTTCCAGATACTCCTGCAGAGAGAGTTCTTCCTGGCGTGTGGACTCGAAGCGTTGTTGGAAGTGGCTAAAGATACTCATGACGTCACCTCGCTCGATACGTGGAGCCGACGCCGGATCACTCAGTCGATGCTGGCAGCAACCGAACAGGCGATTGCTGTTTACCCCCCAGAACTCTCCCGGAGCTGACTACTCCGAAAGCTACTCCCGATGACCCGCGCGCCGGTGTACCGGCTCTCCCCTGTTTTGGATGGCCTGCGCTTAAGGATAGTTGGGAATTCGGGAGGTAAAGGCAAGATACGTAATTGTTTGTGGCAGACCGTTCGTCTGCCACCGCGCCAGCCCGCGGGAGCCGGGGCCTGCAACGTTACAAAAAAATTATTCGGTGGTGCCTTGCGCCGTTTCCGCAGGATACGTCGTCCGCCACAACTCGAATCCGCCATCCATGCTGTAGACATCGGAGAAGCCCTGGCTGATCAGGTAAGCGGCTGCGCCCTGGCTGGAGTTACCGTGATAGCAGACCACCACGGTCGGTGCATCGAGGTCGGCGCCCTGGATGAAAGCGTGCAGGGAATGGTTGTCCAGATGCTTCGAGCCTGCGATGTGCAGGGCGGCAAAAGTGGCCGGGTCGCGGACGTCGACTACCACTGCGCCTTGTTCGCGCAGGGCTTGGGCCTGCTCCGGGGGGATACGTTTGAATTCGCTCATGGCGGGCTCCTGTGGCTCGGCTGAATGGGCAGTCTAGCGCGGGGCGCTGGCTGGCGATGTTTGGGGAATGGATGAGGCGACTGGCGGCACGGCATGACCGTGTTCGTCGCATTTGCAGGACAGACGCTCAAAGCTGTCGACGTTCATCAGGGTCAGGGCGCCGCCCCAGACGCAGCCTGTATCGAGTGCCGAAATACCCGGCTCTTCGACGTTGCCTTCCAGTGCTGCCCAGTGACCGAAGATGATCTTCAGGTCCTTGGTCTTGCGGTGCTGGTGCTGGAACCAGGGCTTGTAGCCTGCTGGTGCGGTATCAAGACCTTCCTTGCTCTTGAGGTCGAGTTTGCCTTCGGCGGTGCAAAAGCGCATGCGCGTGAAATAGTTGGTGATCACCCGCAGGCGCGTCACGCCTTTGAGGTCGTTGTCCCATTTCGCCGGATCGTTGCCGTACATGCCATCGAGGTAGGGCGGCAACAGGTTGTCGTCACGCAAGGCGGTCTCGACTTCGGCGGCACACTTCAAAGCTTTGCGCAGCGACCACTGCGGTGGAATGCCGGCATGGACCAATGCAAGGTTGCGCTGTTCGTCGTAGTGCATGAGCTTTTGCTGGCGCACCCATTCCAATAGTTCGGCGCTATCGGGCGCGTCAATGATCTCGCGCAGGGTATCGGCCTTTTTCAGGCGTTCGATGTTGCGTCCGGCCGCCAGCAGGTGCAGGTCATGGTTGCCGAGCACGCACACCAGCGATTCGCGAATGCTGTAGAGGAAGCGCAAGGTTTCCAGCGACTGCGGGCCGCGGTTGACCAGGTCGCCCACCAGCCACAGACGATCCCGTTGTGGGTCGAACGCCACTTGTTTGAGCAGGCATTGCAGGGCTTGAAGACAGCCTTGCAGGTCACCGACAGCGTACGTTGCCATCAGTGCAGGGCTCCGGGCACCGCCAGGCGGAAGGGTGCGATGATGGCATCGAAGTGTTTGCCGTCGTCGGACAGCATCTGATAAGTGCCTTGCATGGTGCCGACCTTGGTGGTCATGACCGTGCCGCTGCTGTAGGTGTGGCTCTTGCCGGGCTCGATCAACGGTTGTTGGCCGACTACACCTGCGCCACGCACTTCTTCGACATGCCCGTCACCATCGGTGATGACCCAGTGCCGTGAAAGCAGTTTGGCGGGCATTTCGCCATTGTTTTGCACGGTGATGGTGTAGGCGAAGGCAAAGCGGTCGTGCTCGGGTTGCGATTGTTCTGCCAGATAGCGGGTGACGACGCTGACGTCGACCTGATAGCGAGGATCGGACATGCAAGGGGCCTTAAAAACGAAGCGGGACGCGGGGCGTAGCTGTTGGGGTTCAGTCTAGGCCAAGTATCGGGTAGTAGACCAGAGTGGCGTCCTACCCGATAGCGCTCATCGCCTGTCAGTCTGCGGCAGGCTTTTGTTCGCTGAGCTTGTCGGCCAGGCGTACGAACGCGGCCAGGTCGAGTTGCTCGGGACGCAGGCTGCCATCGACGCCGGCGGCTTCGATTTCGGCATTGCTCAGCAGCAGCTTGAGTGTGTTGCGCAGGGTTTTGCGGCGCTGGTTGAAAGCTTCGCGCACGACGCGTTCCAGCAGGCGGTGATCCTTGGCCGGGTGTGGCAGTACCGCGTGGGGCACCAGGCGCACGATGGCCGAGTCGACTTTCGGTGGCGGGTTGAATGCCCCCGGGCCGACGTTGAACAGGTGCTCGACTCGACAGTGGTACTGAACCATGATCGACAACCGACCCCAGTCGCCACCACCAGGGCCGGCAGCCAGACGCTCGACCACTTCCTTTTGCAGCATGAAGTGCATGTCGCGGATCAGGTGCGAGTTGTGCAGCAGGTGAAAAATCAGCGGCGTGGAGATGTTGTACGGCAGGTTGCCGACCACTCGCAGGCTGCCAGGCACGGCATTCAAGCTGTTGAAGTCGAACTTCAGCGCATCGCCCTGATGCAGGTTGAAGTTACTCTTGCCGGCAAACTGCTGGTTGAGGATCGGGATCAGGTCCTTGTCCAGTTCCACCACATCGAGTTGCGCGCCGCTGCTGAGCAGGCCTTGGGTCAGTGCGCCCTGGCCGGGGCCGATTTCCAGCAGGCGGTCTTCTGCCTTGGCATGAATGGAGCGCAGGATGCGGTCGATAACGCCGGCATCGTGCAGGAAGTTCTGGCCAAAGCGTTTGCGCGCCTTGTGTTGGTAATGCTCGGTCATAAACGGGTCTCGGCCATCTGGTAGGCGGTTTCCAGGGCGACTTGCAGGCTGCCGGTGTCGATCTTGCCGCTGCCGGCCAGGTCCAGGGCGGTGCCGTGGTCGACCGAGGTGCGGATAATCGGCAAGCCAAGGGTCACGTTGACTGCCGCGCCGAAGCCTTTGTACTTCAGCACCGGCAGGCCCTGGTCGTGGTACATCGCCAGCACCGCATCGCAGTGCTCCAGATATTTGGGGGTAAACAGAGTGTCGGCGGGCAGGGGGCCACGAAGGTCCATGCCCTCGCCGCGCAGGCGCTCTAATGTGGGTTCGATGATATCGATTTCTTCATGGCCCAGGTGCCCGCCTTCGCCGGCATGGGGGTTGAGCCCGCAGACCAGGATGCGTGGCCGGGCGATGCCGAACTTGTTTTGCAGGTCGGCGTGCAGGATTCGCGTGACGCGTTCCAGACGCTCCGGCGTGATTGCATCGGCAATCTCGCGAAGGGGCAGGTGAGTGGTCACCAGGGCCACGCGCAAGCCGCGTGTGGCCAGCATCATCACCACTTGCGCGGTGTGGGTCAGGTCGGCAAGGAATTCCGTGTGCCCGGAAAAGGCGATGCCGGATTCGTTGATGACACCTTTGTGCACCGGCGCGGTAATCATGCCGGCGAAATCTCCGCTCACGCAGCCTTGGCCGGCGCGGGTCAGGGTTTCCAGAACGAAGGCAGCGTTCGCCTTGTCCAGTTGCCCGGCGACGACCTTGGCATTGAGCGGAGTATCCCAGACATACAGGCTGTTGACTGGCGCGGGTACGTCCGGCCAGTTGTCCGGTGTGACCGGCAGCAGATCGACAGCCACGCCCAGTTGCGCGGCCCGCTCAATGAGCAGGTCGCGGCTGGTAATGGCAATCAGGGGGTGAGGCTGGGCTTGCGAGGCGAGCAGCAGGCACAGGTCGGGACCTATGCCGGCCGGTTCGCCGGGTGTCAGCGCGAAACGTTGGGGTTTCACTGCGCTGCCTGGTCGGCGCCAGGGAGTTTGATTTCCACGTACGCTTCGTCACGGATCTGACGCAGCCAGGTTTGCAGCTCTTCGTCGTATTTGCGGTTACGCAAAACGGTCATCGCTTGCTGCTCGCGAGCCTGTGAGGTGCTGTCGGTGGCGCGACGGCCAAGGACTTCCAGGACATGCCAGCCGTACTGAGTCTGGAACGGCCTGGACAGCTGACCTTGCGGGGTCCTGGCCATCACTTCGCGGAACTCGGGTACCAGTGCGTTCGGGTCGATCCAGTTCAGGTCGCCGCCGTTGAGGGCGGAGCCCGGGTCTTCCGAGTAGCTTTTCGCCAGCTCGCCGAAGTCTTCGCCAGCCTCGATACGGCTGTAGAGCGATTCAGCCAGGGCCTTGGTTTTTGCTTCGTCGCGGATCGGGCTCGGCTTGACCAGGATGTGGCGCACATGTACTTCATCGCGCATCTGGGTCTGACCGCCACGCTTTTCGAGGACCTT
The DNA here is from genome assembly GCF_949768175.1 of Pseudomonas sp. IT-P74. NCBI lineage: Bacteria > Pseudomonadati > Pseudomonadota > Gammaproteobacteria > Pseudomonadales > Pseudomonadaceae > Pseudomonas > Pseudomonas sp. IT-P74. The sequence goes on from NZ_CATKQD010000077.1 coordinate 327,795, forward strand.
CAGAATGATGAAACCGCCCGGGGTGCGCATTGGCTGGGTGACATCACCCACCGGCATGGTGCTCAGCAGGCGATCGAACGGCGGAGGCAATTGAGCGGCCTTGCGCCAGCCCATGTCACCACCTTCCAGTGCGGTTTCGCTGGCGGACTTGGCGATTGCCAACTGACCGAAGTCAGCGCCTTGCTTGAGTTGCTGGTAAATCGCATCGGCCTGTTTGGCTGCATTCTGAATCGCGTCGGAGTTGGCGCTTTCCGGCGTAGGAATCAGGATGTTGGCCAGGTGGAACTCTTCGGACAGTTGCATTTTGCCCAGGTCGGATGCCAGGAAGTTCTTCACTTCCTGCTCGGAGACCTGAATGCGCTCGGCGACCCGACGCTGGCGTACACGGCTGATGACCATTTCGCGGCGAATCTGCTCACGTGCGTCGTCGTAGGACAGACCGTCGCGCGTCAGGGCGGCGCGGAACTGCTCGACCGACATGTTGTTGCGCTGGGCAATGGTGCCGACAGCCTGGTTCAGCTCTTCGTCGGTAATGCGGATGCCGGAGCGCTCGCCGATCTGCAATTGCAGGTTTTCGACGATCAGACGCTCAAGTACCTGCTGCTCCAGCACGCTGGCCGGCGGCACGGCAGAACCACGCTTGGCGATGGTTTGCTGAACTTCATGAACCCGTTGGTCCAGTTGGCTCTGCATGACCACGTCGTTGTCGACGATGGCCACCACTTTGTCGATGGACTGTACGGCGGCGCTCGCCGCCGTACTCAGGAACAGCGCGCCCAGCATCAGCGGGCGCAGACAATCAGAAAGCTTGGTCTTCACGTTCACGATAACCTTGAATGCCTTTGTCGAGGAAGCTCTCTACCTTGGCGCCAGTCAGGCCGCCGAGCCCCTTCAGAACAATTTGGAGGAAGACGCCATGGTCGCCTTTTTCGTTTTCCGGGGCGTTCTGACTGAACTCGTCATAGGAAACCCAGTAACGGTTGATCAGGCGCAGTTTCCAGCAGCAGTTGTCGTACTCGAAACCACCGAACGCTTCCAGGGTGCGGTTGCGGTTGTAGTCATACTGCCAACGGGTGATGGCGTTCCATTGCGGCACGACCGGCCAGATCACCGAGAAGTCGTGCTGTTCGATCTTGTAGTAGTCCTTCACGTAGCCCGGGGTGCCAGGGGTACCGTAGTCGCCACCGAACTGCCATTGACCGGTGTTCTGGTTGTAGATCACCTGGTCGTTACGATAGCGATAGCCGGCGTTGATGACCTTGTTCGGGTTGTCTTCAGGCTGGTAGTGGAACATCGCACTGCCCGAACGAGGGCTGTGGCTGTCCGGGTCCCAGTTGTAGTCGGCCGTGGTACGCCAGTCGCGGTTCCAGCGGTATTCGTACTCCAGTGCGTACGGCGAAACGCTGGCTTGGGCATCGGCGCGGAGTTTTGGATCGACACCCGGCAACTGGACTTCGCGGTCCTTGAAGTACAGGGCCTGGCCTACGCTGAGGCGTTGACGTTCGAAACCGTTATCTTCGATCCAGCGGTTAGTGATGCCCAGGGACAGTTTGTTTTCGTCGCCGACACGGTCGGCGCCGGAGAAACGGTTGTCACGGAACAGCGACGCGTAGCTGAACGTGTATTCGCTGGTGTCGAATACCGGGATGTCTACCTGGTCGACCTCAGGCACGTACAGGTAGAACAGGCGCGGTTCGAGGGTCTGGCGATAGTTCTTGCCGAACCATTGGGTATTGCGATCGAAGTACAGGCCGCTGTCGATGCTGGCGATCGGCACTCCGCGATTTTGGTTGCTGTCGAACTGACCGTTGAAATTTTCAGTCCCGTTTGCAGCTGCGGTTTGATTCTGCCGCGCGATTTGACTTTTACCAGTACCGTCCAGATCCAGTTGGTACTGAGTGTACTGGTACTTGAGTTTCGGCTTCAGGAAGCCATAGGTCCAGTTCAGCGGCAGGGTGACGGCTGGTGCCAGGTTGAGGCGATCGCCGTTGGCACGAGCCAGACCTTGAACGTTGTTATCAATACGTGGCTCTACATTACCGTCTTCGTCGGAGTAGTTGCCGGATTTCAGATCCCGGTCAAACCGAACAACTTCGGTTTCGTAGGAGAAATTCAAGCCTTGGGGATGATACGGCAGCGCGCCATTGAAGGTGATCTGCGGCAAACGGTCGTACGGTGTAATGTTCGAAACGGTCGCCAGCTGATAGGCCTGGGCATTTACGCGAGCGGTATAGCCGTCGCCGCGATAGGTGACGGAGCCCTGCTGGTTCACGTAGTCCTGGCTTTTCACGCCAATCTGGTCGGTCTGCAGATCCTGGAAGTAATACGGATCGCTGATCTTGGTGTAGTCGACTTGCGTGAGCGTTCGCGAGTCGAGACCGCCCTTGTGCTGCCAGTTGTACATGTAGCGGGTTTTTTCGGCGTCGGTCTGCTTGTCGCGTTCGTTGCTTTCGTCGTTGAGGTACGCCGCGCCGAACTGGCCTTCGCTGGACTTGGTCAGGTAGCGGAATTCGCCTTCCATCAACAAGCCGTGCTTTTCCATGTAGCGTGGGTACAACGTGGCATCGTAGTTCGGCGCCAGGTTGAAGTAGTACGGGGTGACCAGCATGAAGCCGGTATCGCTGCCGGTGCCGATGGTCGGCGGCAGGAAGCCGGACTGGCGACGGTCGTCGATCGGGAAATAGATGTACGGCGTGTACAGGACCGGAATGTCCTTGACCCGCAGCGTCACGTTGGTCGCCGTGCCGAAACCGGTAGCCGGGTTCAGGGTGATGTTGTTGCCCTTGAGCTGCCAGGCGTTGCTGTTCGGTTCGCACGTGGTGTACGTACCATCCTTGAGGCGGATGATCGCGTTCTCGGCACGTTTGGCGTACAGCGCATTACCGCGGATGCGGGATTTGTGCATCACGTATTCGGCGTTGTCGACCTTGGCTTCACCGGTGTCGAGCTGCACGTCGGCGTGGTCGCCGACGATCAAGGCGCCGTTGTCGCGAATGCGCACGTTGCCGTTCAGTTCGCCACGGCTTTCGGCCTGGTACAGGTTGGCTTCGTCGGCTTCGACCTGCATGCTGCCCTGACGCATGACAACGTCACCGGCCAGTGTCGCAACTTGCTCATCCTGCTTATAGCGGGAAGCTTTTGCGCCGATAAAGGTTGGAGCGTCGCTTTTATTCGTCTTGTCATCCATGCCAGGACGAATCGGTTCGATATAGGAACCGGAGCAATAAGGACCGGTTTCGGCCAATTGTGCGGCAGTGAGCTGCTCGCGGGGAACCCAGTCGAGGTGGCTGTAGTCTGCGCTACGGGATGTCAGGCCACGGCCTTTGGATTCGGTGACCAGCACCGGCTTGGCGCCGGCGTCTTCGCTGGAACCGTTCTCGGCCGGGGCTTCGCCGGTGGCGGAAACTGCGCTGCCGTCATGGACGGGACGCGGTGGCAATGCAGCCGCCGGCGTCTTTGGCGCACAGTCCCAGGAACCCGAAGCAGAGACTGAGCAGTCAAACTGTTCCGCGGCGACCACGTAGGAAGTGGCAAGGGGTTGCAGCGCCAGCAAACTGCCGGTAACCAACAACGGAAATTTTTTACGAAACGCGGGGGATTTCAATGCCATCTTATTAGTCCGGGCTTCCTGCGTGCCATCTGCCCGCGGTGTGGGCCGCACGCCTCTCGATGGTCTGAAAAAGATGCTGGATAATAAAGCATGACCCGCTTGACGGCTAGCGCCGTCGGAGACCCTTGCAATGCCTGATCAAGATGTACGCTTGCAACACCTGAAAGTTTGGCTCGATCAACAATTGACGACCCTTTTTGCCGAGCAGGGCTGGGGCGTCGTACCCCCGGCCACGTTGACTGCGGCCAGCAGCGACGCGAGTTTCCGGCGGTATTTCCGTTGGGAAGGCGGTGACAAAAGTTTCATCGTGATGGACGCGCCGCCGCCCCAGGAAAACTGCAAACCCTTCGTGGATATCGCCTTTTTGCTGGCGAAATCCGGAATAAATGTGCCGAAAATTTATGCCGAAGACCTTGAACGCGGCTTTCTTTTGCTCAATGACCTGGGCAACAAGACCTATCTGGACGTCATCGACAGCGAAAACGCCGACGATTTGTTCACGGATGCCCTGCAAGCTTTGCTGGCTTTCCAGCAGTTGCCGATGGTTGCGCCTCTGCCGAGCTATGACGTGGCCTTGCTGCGTCGCGAGCTGGAACTGTTCCCCGAGTGGTACGTGAAGCGCGAACTGGGCATCGAATTCGACGCGGCGCAACAAGTGCTCTGGCAGCAGGTCAGCGAACTGTTGATCGACAGCGCCCTGGCACAACCCAAAGTCCTGGTGCATCGCGACTACATGCCGCGCAACCTGATGCTCAGCGAGCCCAATCCCGGTGTGCTGGACTTCCAGGATGCGGTGTATGGCCCGGTAACCTACGACGTGACCTGCCTGTTCAAGGACGCATTCCTCAGTTGGCCCCAGGAGCGTGTACACGGCTGGCTCGAAAGCTACTGGCGGCAAGCGGGTGCGCTCGGGATTCCGGTCCAGCCCGATTTCGAGGACTTCCTGCGTGCCAGCGACTTGATGGGCGTGCAACGTCACCTGAAAGTCATCGGCATTTTCGCGCGCATCTGCCATCGCGACGGCAAACCGCGTTATCTGGGTGATGTGCCGCGTTTCTTTGCGTACATAGAAACGGTGATCGCTCGCCGCCCTGAACTGGCCGAGCTGGATGTGTTGCTGGCCAGTCTGCGCGCCGGAGTGAAAGCATGAAGGCAATGATTCTGGCCGCGGGTAAAGGCGAGCGCATGCGCCCGCTGACCCTGACCACGCCAAAACCGCTGGTTCGTGCAGGCGGCGTGCCGCTGATCGAGTATCACCTGCGAGCGCTGGCCGCCGCCGGGTTCACCGACATCGTGATCAATCACGCCTGGCTCGGTCAGCAGATCGAAGACTACCTGGGCGATGGATCGCGTTATGGCGTGAGCATTCAGTACTCGGCCGAAGGTGAGCCCCTGGAAACCGGCGGCGGGATTTTCCGCGCGTTGCCGTTGCTGGGGGATGAAGCGTTTGTCGTGGTCAACGGCGACATCTGGACCGATTACGACTTCAGCGTGCTGCATCAGCCCATCAACGGCCTGGCGCACCTGGTGCTGGTCGGCAACCCGTCCCATCATCCGGCCGGGGACTTTAGCCTGGTCGAAACGCAGGTGCACGACGGTCAGCCAGAGGTGGGTACCCTGACCTACAGTGGCATCGCCGTGTTGCATCCGCAGCTGTTCGACGGTTGCACCGCGGGGGCCTTCAAGCTCGCGCCGCTGTTACGCAAGGCCATGGCTGACGATCAAGTGACTGGCGAGCAGCTGAGGGGGCACTGGGTCGATGTCGGCACTCACGAGCGACTGGCCGAAGTTGAAGCATTAATAGAAGCGAGCCGCTGACATGTTGTGGCCAGGGACTCTGATCGGAGCCGGAGCAGGCTTTGCCATAGCCAGCATTCCGGGGGCCATTCTCGGCGCGTTGTTGGGGCAGGCGCTGGATCGGCGCTTGCACCTGCAAAGCTGGGGACACTTGCGGGAAAAACTGGGCGGTCGCCCGGTGCTGCGTAACGATGAGTTGCTGTTTGTCCTGTTGGGGCGCCTGGCCAAGTGTGACGGCCAGGTGATGTCCGGGCACATCGAACAGGCCCGGGCGGAAATGCGCTCGCTGGATATGTCCGAGTCGGCCCAGCGTCGTGCGATTGCTGCGTTCAATCGCGGCAAGTCGGGCCGCGACCGGCTGCGCGGTTATCTGCGTCGCCTGAGTGCCCAGCCCCATGCGGCAGAAGGCGTATTACGCGCCTGCTGGCGAATGGTCTGGGCCGATGGTCGTGCCGGCAGCAGTGAACGTAAACTGATCGGCCAATGGGGCAAATGGTTGGGCTGGACGCCCCATCAGGTGAAGGCGTTGGCGCACGACTATGAGCCGCGGAAACGGCCATTGGGCAACAGCGTGCCCAGTTATCAGGACGCATTGAGGCTTTTGGGGGTGTCGGCCACCACTGAACCGGCGCAGATCAAGCGTGCTTATCGGCGCCTGCTCAGTCGCCATCATCCGGACAAGATTGCCGGCAGCGGCGCGACGGCGACGCAGGTGCGTGAGGCCACCGAGCGAACGCGTGAACTGCATAATGCCTATACGCTGATTCGGGAACGGCGGAATTTTCGTTAGCCCGGAAAGTTTGCGTCGCCAGTGATACCTCTATCGCGAGCAGGCTCGCACAGGTGTCTTCTAACGCTGGAGATCTGATGTGGGAGCGAGCCTGCTCGCGATGAAGGCGCCTCGGTCTTTCAGTCTGTCGAAGGCTGCGGGTTCAGCCAGCCCCGCACCCGGCGGAACAGTTGCTCCTGCTCGGCCTTTTTGTCGGGTAATGCCTTGAGCGATATCTGGCTGAATGCCGACGTTTTCACCCGTTTGTTGGCCTGCAGACGGGCTAGCGCCGCATTGCGATCCAGCGGCTTGTCCATATAGAACATGTCAGCCGTAGGCAGTTTCAGGTTCGGAGCCAGCTCATCCAGTTCGGGTTTCGCTTGAGCAGGTGTCTGCGCTGCGACCATCAGGAATCGCTCGACTTGTGAGGGCTGCTTCTCGCTTAAATAGCGCGCAGCCCAGTAAGTGCCGGTGCCATGCCCCAACACCACGATACGGCGGGCGCTTTGCTGTTCGGCGAAGGTGATCGCGGCGTCGATCCGGGCAAAGATCCGCTCGGCATCTGCCTTGGACTGTTCTTCGGTGGTTTCGGCGACGACCTTGTCGGTTACATCTGCCTCGCCACCGGCCACCTGTTCGATAGGGGCAGCGGTAGTCGAGTCTTTACTGACGGTTTCGGCGGCCTTGGGTGCCGGCGCTGCTTCGACGATTCGTGGCGCAATGGCATCGCTTTGCAGGTCCGGCAAGGTGATACTCAGGCTGCTCCATTCGGCATCCGGCAATTTTCGCCGCAAAGGGCCGACGGCTTGCGGCCAGTCAGCGGTTTCGCCGGTGCCCGGGATGATAATCACCGCGCCTTTGGGGTCGGCGGTGTTGGCCGGTTTCCACAAGGCCAGAAACGTGTCGGTGCCTGCTTGCAGTTGTTGCTGTTCCTGAGGCGGGATCTTTCGCTCGAGTGCAGTCGCTTCTTCCTGACTACGCTCAGGCAGAGGCTGACGTTCGAGCGGTTTTTCTTCGGCGGTTTTTTCTTCCGCGAGGGAGGCCGGGTCGGCCGCCTTGACGGAAAAAGCGCAAGGCAGGATCAGCGACAGGCACAATGCTGGCAGTGCCAGGCGGTGGACAAGGGGCATCGGATATTCCAGGCCAGAAGATGTTCCGGCAGCCTAATGGGTTGGTCAGTATTTGTCAGTGTGTGAGAGTTCAATGATGCGTTTTCGCTGCCTGTGGGTTATCGGCTGTTTGTGGTTTCCCTTGATGGGCTGGGCGGCCGCCGCGCCTCCGGCACCCGTCGCCCAACTGTCCCCGAAACAGCAGCACTGGCTGGCGCAGCAGGGCGAGTTGCGGGTCGGCGTGGTGTTGCAGGCGCCCTATGCGCAATACGATCGCCGCTTGCAGCGCCTGTCCGGGGTGAACGTCGAATTGATGAAGTGGCTGGCAAAAAACCTCAATGTCGAACTGAGCTGGCGCAATTTCCCCGACCTTGAGCAATTGGAAGCCGCGGCCCGCGAGGGCGAAATCGACATCGCTCCGGGGCTGACCCAGACCCCTGGCGGGCTGCGCCTCTGGCAGTTTTCCGACCCCTACATGCGTGTGCCGCAATTGGTGGTCAGCGATCAGAAAAGCGCGGGCGCTGTCGAGCTGGAAAAACTCGACAGCCAGACCCGAGTCGCCGTGCGCATGCCCAGTGCCATCGCCGATTACCTGCGCGGCAACTACCCGCACCTGAATTTGCAAGGCGTACCGATGGAGCGTCAGGCATTGCAATTATTGGTTGGCCAGCAGGCAACTTATGCGGTGATCGATGAGGCGCAGCTGGGTCGCTTGTCGGTCGAGACGGAGTTCGCCGGATTAGTGGTAGTGGGGGATGTCGGCCTGCCGCAGTTGCTGCGGGTGGCCACGCTGCGCGACAAGCCGGAACTGGCGGGCATCGTTGAAAGTGCATTGCGGGCGATCCCGGCCAAGGATCTGGAGCAGTTGCACAATCAATGGCTGCAGCCCAAGTATCCGCGGCTCACCGAGTCCCGGGGATTCTGGCAAAACCTCTGCCTGCTGCTGGCCGTGCTGGCGTTGAGTTGCATGGCCATCGTGGTCTGGCAGCGTCGCCAGCAGCACAACCTGGAGCAGCGCCTGCTGGCCGCGCAGGAAGACATCGCCTTGCGTGCCGCCAGCGAAGAGGCCTTGCGGCTCACCCAGTTTTCCATCGACCAGAGCACCGTCGGTATCCTCTGGGTCAATTGGGACAGCCATGTGCGCTACGCCAACCGCGCGGCAGAAAGCATGCTGGGCTATCCGGCCGGCGGGATCATCGATCGGCCATTGATCGATTTTGAACCCGGCCTGCACATGGACCGATGGCTGAACCTGTGGAAGCGCGCCCGGGCCAGTGAAGACGGCCCGCAAAGCTTCGAATCCAATTGCGTGCGGGCTGATGGCAGCATCCTGCCGGCCGATGTCTCGTTGAGTTTTCTGCGCTTTCGCGACGGCGAATACCTGGTGGTTTACCTCAACGATGTCACCGAGCGGCGTCGTGCCCTGGCGGCCTTGCAGGAAAGCGAGGCGCGGCTTCAAGGCATCGCCGCCAACGTTCCAGGACTGGTTTTTCGACTGGAGCGGGCGCCGGTGACCGGTCAGATCGACTTTGCCTACATCAGCGAAGGCAGCGAAAGCCTGGTGGGTTACTCGCCGGCCACGCTGGCGCATCGCGATAAAGGCCTGCGCAGCCTCGTGCATCCGGATGACAAGGCCAGCTATCACCAGACCCAGGATCATGCGCTGGATACCGACAGCGACTGGTCGTGGCAGGGGCGAATCCTGACGCGTCAGGGCGAGCAGCGCTGGGCGGAAATCAAGGCCGTCACCCGTCGGCTGGAAGACGGTACGTATGTCTGGGACGGGATTGTCTGGGACATCAGCGAGAGCAAGCGCATCGAACTTGAACTGGCCAGCTCCCGGGAACAACTGCGTGAGTTGTCCGCGCACCTGGAAAGCGTGCGCGAAGAAGAAAAGGCGCGCATAGCCCGGGAAGTTCACGATGAGTTGGGTCAGATGCTCACCGTGTTGAAGCTGGAAACGTCGATGTGCGAACTGGCCTACGCGCAGCTTGATCCGGGTTTGAACGAGCGCTTGAACAGCATGAAGCGCTTGATCGCCCAATTGTTTCAGCTGGTCCGTGATGTGGCCACGGCATTGCGCCCGCCGATTCTCGACGCGGGCATCGCCTCGGCCATAGAGTGGCAGGCCCGCCGATTCGAGGCGCGTACGCAGATCCCGTGTCTGGTGCAGGTGCCGGACAATTTGCCAGTGCTCAGCGATGCGAAGGCAATTGGTCTGTTTCGAATCCTTCAGGAGGCGCTGACCAATGTCATGCGGCACGCCCAGGCGCATACTGTTGAACTGACACTGACCCTTGATGGCGACGAGTTGTGTCTGACGGTCAGCGATGATGGCGTAGGATTTGTCGCCGCGCCTGGCAGGCCAACGTCCTTTGGGATCGTCGGCATGCGCGAGCGGGTGTTGATCATGGGTGGTGAGTTATCCCTTGAGAGTGAGCCGGGTGAGGGCACGACGTTAGAAGTGCGAGTGCCTCTGGAGAAAGCCTGAAGAATTTGTGGTGTCCGTGCTGACGCTTTCGCGAGCAGGCTCGCTCCCACAATGGCTTTGAGTCGTTCACAAATCCCCTGTGGGGGCGAGCCTGCTCGCGATAGATCTTGAACCTGGAGAAAAACGTGATCCGTGTACTGGTAGCCGAAGACCACACTATTGTCCGCGAAGGCATCAAGCAGTTGATCGGCCTGGCCAAGGACTTGCTGGTAGTGGGGGAGGCGAGCAATGGCGAGCAGTTGCTCGACACCTTGCGTCATGTGCCCTGCGAAGTGGTGTTGCTGGACATCTCCATGCCGGGCGTCAACGGCCTGGAAGCGATTCCGCGGATTCGCGCCCTGAACAATCCACCGGCGATCCTGGTGCTGTCGATGCACGATGAAGCGCAGATGGCCGCCCGGGCGTTGAAGGTGGGCGCTGCGGGTTATGCGACCAAGGACAGCGACCCGGCACTGTTGCTGACAGCCATTCGCAAAGTGGCGTCGGGTGGGCGCTATATCGATCCGGAACTGGCCGATCGCATGGTTTTCGAGGTTGGTCTTACCGATTCGCGCCCATTGCACTCGTTGCTCTCCGAGCGCGAATTCTCCGTGTTCGAACGCCTGGCCCAGGGCGCCAACGTCAACGACATCGCCCAGCAACTGGCGCTGAGCAGCAAAACCATCAGCACCCACAAGGCGCGGCTGATGCAAAAGCTCAACATCACTTCGCTGGCGGAACTGGTGAAGTACGCGATGGAACACAAACTCCTCTAAAGCGCTCCGCAACCAAAACTGTAGGAGTGAGCCTGCTCGCGATCACGGTGGATCAGTCAATGCAATGTTGACTGACAGGATGCCATCGCGAGCAGGCTCACTCCTACAAGGGATCTCCGTCTGGCTTGGGATGGCAGGCATATCCAATAGCGACAACTGTTTTGCTCGCTTTTGCGGCTTGCAGCTCGACACCTGCAGCTGCCTTGTCCATTTGCGCCATCCTTGTAGGGCAATCCCTACCCCCAACCTTCCATCCGGCTGAGGCCAATCTCTCTTGCGCCCCGATTTGCGCGGTCCCCAGCGTCCACTAGGCTTAGTCCCACAGCAGTCATCAATAACAAAGGTGTGGGTATGAGCCAGGTCGATTCAAGCGCAGGGGCCAATGATGTTCTGGTCAGCTTTCGTGGAGTGCAGAAGAGCTACGACGGCGAGAACCTGATCGTCAAGGACCTCAACCTGGACATTCGCAAAGGCGAATTCCTCACGTTGCTCGGGCCGTCCGGCTCCGGCAAGACCACCAGTCTGATGATGCTCGCCGGCTTCGAAACGCCGACCGCGGGTGAAATCCTGTTGGCCGGGCGCGCCATCAACAACGTGCCGCCGCACAAGCGCGACATCGGCATGGTGTTCCAGAACTACGCATTGTTCCCGCACATGACGGTGGCCGAGAACCTGGCGTTCCCGCTGACCGTGCGCGGCATGAACAAGAGCGACGTCAGTGCCCGGGTCAAGCGCGTGCTGAGCATGGTCCAGCTCGATGCCTTCGCCCAGCGTTACCCGGCGCAGCTTTCCGGCGGTCAGCAACAGCGTGTGGCATTGGCCCGGGCGCTGGTGTTCGAGCCGCAACTGGTGCTGATGGACGAACCCCTCGGCGCACTCGACAAACAACTGCGTGAACACATGCAGATGGAAATCAAGCACCTGCACCAGCGCCTTGGCGTCACCGTGGTCTACGTGACCCACGATCAGGGCGAAGCCTTGACCATGTCCGACCGTGTGGCGGTGTTCCATCAGGGCGAAATCCAGCAGATCGCGCCGCCGCGCACTCTCTACGAAGAGCCGAAGAACACCTTCGTCGCCAACTTCATCGGCGAGAACAACCGCCTCAATGGCCGCCTGCACAGCCAAACCGGCGACCGTTGCATTGTCGAGCTCGGGCGCGGTGAGAAGGTGGAAGCCTTGGCGGTCAACGTCGGCCAGACCGGCGAGCCGGTGACCCTGTCCATTCGTCCGGAGCGAGTGAGCCTCAATGGCTCCAGCGACCAATGCGTCAACCGTTTCTCCGGGCGAGTCGAGGAATTCATCTATCTGGGCGACCACGTCCGGGTTCGCATGGAAGTCTGCGGCAAGACCGACTTCTTCGTGAAACAGCCGATTGCCGAGCTTGATCCATCGCTCGCCGTCGGTGACGTGGTACCGCTTGGCTGGCAGGTCGAGCACGTTCGCGCACTCGACCCACTTCTAGAGGCGCATTGATCGCCCCGGCAACACCAACACCAACCCTGCACGTGGAGAGAACAATAAATGTTGAGATCCCTGAAATACACCGCTTTGGCACTGGGCATGATGGGCGCGGCACACGCAATGGCGGCCGGCCCGGACCTGACCGTGGTGTCCTTTGGCGGCGCGAACAAGGCGGCTCAGGTCAAAGCCTTCTACGCACCGTGGGAAGCGGCAGGCAATGGCAAGATCGTGGCCGGCGAGTACAACGGCGAAATGGCCAAGGTCAAGGCCATGGTCGACACCAAGAGCGTGTCCTGGGATCTGGTAGAGGTTGAATCGCCGGAGTTGTCCCGTGGTTGCGACGAAGACATGTTCGAACAACTTGATCCGAAGTTGTTCGGCAAGACCGAAGACTACGTCAAGGGCGCCATCCAGCCTTGCGGCGTGGGTTTCTTCGTGTGGTCGACCGTGCTGGCCTACAACGCCGACAAACTGAAAAGCGCACCGACCAGCTGGGTGGATTTCTGGGACACCAAGCAGTTCCCGGGCAAGCGTGGCCTGCGTAAAGGCGCCAAGTACACCCTGGAATTCGCACTGATGGCCGACGGCGTTGCCCCGAAAGACGTCTACAAAGTGCTGGCCGGCAAGGACGGCCAGGACCGCGCGTTCAAGAAGCTCGATGAACTCAAGCCGAACATCCAGTGGTGGGAAGCCGGCGCACAACCGCCGCAATACCTCGCTTCCGGTGACGTGGTCATGAGCTCGGCCTACAACGGTCGTATCGCTGCCGTGCAGAAAGAAAGCAACCTGAAAGTGGTGTGGAACGGCGGCATCTACGACTTCGACGCATGGGCCATTCCAAAAGGTCTGGATGCCAAGCGCGCCGAAGCGGCGAAGAAATTCATCGCCTACTCGGTACAGCCACAGCAACAGAAGACCTACTCGGAAAACATCGCCTACGGCCCGGCCAACACCCAGGCCGTACCGTTGCTGGCCAAGGATGTCCTGAAAGACATGCCGACCACCCCGGAAAACATCGCCAACCAGGTGCAGATCGACGTCAGCTTCTGGGCTGACAACGGCGAGCAACTGGAACAGCGCTTCAACGCCTGGGCTGCGAAGTAATGCTTCGCCTGTAGGAGCGAGCCTGCTCGCGAAAGCGGTGGGTCAATCAACATAGATGTTGAATGTAATGGCCTCATCGCGAGCAAGCTCGCTCCCACAGGTTGCGGTGTTTCAACACAACAGAGGTGGTTCGCCGCCTCTGTAACGATCAAAGATTCCCGGAGTACGTCATGGCTATCGCCGTTCCCCTGAACGAGGGCACCAGCCCCACCTTGAAGCAGCGGCTCAAGCACGCCGAGCGGGTCAACCGCTGGAAGGCCCAGGCGTTGATCGCGCCGCTGGTGCTGTTTCTGTTGCTGGTGTTCCTGGTGCCGATCGTGGCGCTGCTCTACAAAAGCGTTGGCAACCCGGAAGTGGTCGGCGGCATGCCGCGCACCGTGACCGCCATCGCCAGTTGGGACGGCCGCGGCCTGCCCGCTGAACCGGTTTATAAAGCTGCGGCCGAAGACCTCGCCGAGGCTCGCAAGAATCAGACCCTGGGCGATCTGTCCAAGCGCCTGAACATGGAACTGGCCGGCTACCGCAGCCTGCTGACCAAAACCGCCCGCGCCTTGCCGCTCGCCACTGAGCCGGCTTCTTATAAAGAAGCGCTGGAAGGTCTCGATGAGCGCTGGGGCGACCCGGCCTACTGGCAAGCGGTGCGTCGCAACACCAGCAGCATCACCCCGTATTACCTGCTGGCGGCTGTCGATCATCGCATCGACGACCTCGGCGAAATCGCTCCGGCCACCCCGGATCAGGCGATCTACCTCGACATCTTCGCCCGCACCTTCTGGATGGGCCTGATCATCACTGTAATCTGCCTGGTACTGGCGTATCCCCTGGCTTACCTGCTGGCGAACCTGCCGTCGCGCCAGAGCAACCTGCTGATGATTCTGGTGCTGTTGCCGTTCTGGACGTCGATCCTGGTACGGGTCGCGGCGTGGATCGTGTTACTGCAATCGGGTGGCCTGATCAACAGCGGCCTGATGGCCATGGGCATCATCGATAAGCCGATCGAGCTGGTGTTCAACCGCGTCGGTGTCTACATCTCCATGGTGCACATCCTGCTGCCGTTCATGATCCTGCCGATCTACAGCGTGATGAAAGGCATCTCGCCGACCTACATGCGCGCCGCGATTTCCCTCGGCTGCCATCCGTTCGCCAGCTTCTGGCGGGTGTACTTCCCGCAGACCTATGCCGGCGTCGGCGCCGGTTGCCTGTTGGTGTTCATCCTCGCCATCGGCTACTACATCACCCCGGCATTGCTGGGCAGCCCGAACGATCAGATGGTCAGCTACTTTGTCGCCTTCTACACCAACACCAGCATCAACTGGGGCATGGCGACCGCACTCGGTGGGCTGCTGCTGCTCGCGACGGTCGTGCTTTATCTGATTTACAGCTGGCTGGTAGGCGCGAGCCGCCTGCGCCTGAGCTAAGGGGAGAACGAAATGCTGAGTCCTTATATGTCGCCCATCGAACGGGTGTGGTTCTACAGCTTGCGGATTCTCTGCGGCTTGATTCTGTTGTTCCTGATCCTGCCGGTGCTGGTGATCATTCCACTGTCGTTCAACTCCGGCAGTTTCCTGGTGTACCCGCTGCAGGGCTTCTCGCTGCAGTGGTATCACGATTTCTTCGCCTCGGCGGAATGGATGCGCGCCCTGAAGAACAGCATCATCGTCGCCCCGGCGGCCACGGTGCTGGCCATGGTCTTCGGTACGCTGGCGGCGATCGGCCTGACCCGGGGCGACTTCCCCGGCAAGGCGTTGGTGATGGCGCTGGTGATTTCACCGATGGTGGTGCCGGTGGTGATCATCGGTGTGGCCAGTTACCTGTTCTTTGCTCCGTTGGGGCTGGGTAACAGCTTCTTCTCGCTGATCGTGGTGCATGCGGTATTGGGTGTGCCGTTCGTGATCATTACCGTTTCCGCTACCTTGCAGGGGTTCAACCACAACCTGGTGCGGGCCGCTGCGAGCCTGGGTGCTTCGCCGCTGACCACGTTCCGCCGGGTGACCTTGCCGCTGATTGCGCCTGGCGTGATCTCCGGGGCGCTGTTCGCCTTCGCGACTTCGTTCGATGAAGTGGTGGTGACGCTGTTCCTCGCAGGTCCCGAACAAGCGACCCTGCCACGGCAGATGTTCAGCGGCATCCGCGAAAACCTCAGCCCGACCATCGCCGCCGCCGCGACGCTGCTGATTGCTTTCTCGGTGATCCTGCTGCTGACCCTGGAGTGGCTGCGTGGGCGGAGCGAGAAGCTGCGTACGGCGCAGGTTTAAAGCTTCACATCAATCCCCTGTAGGAGCGAGCTTGCTCGCGATGAACGTCAACGATAACGCGGGAAACCTGACACCCCGCGGCGCTCTCAGGTTCATCGCGAGCAGGCTCGCTCCTACAAGTGTTTTTGGTAGTTTTCGGGAGGTCCGGTCATTCACCTCCTGAATGGCAGACAAACCCCAATCCCCAGCTACTATTGTGCCCAGCTCCCCTACCTATAAGAGGCTGCGCATATGGGTCTTTCCTCTTTCAAAATCGCTCACAAACTGATCACCGGCGCAGGTGCCATCGAGCAGCTGTCTGCCGAGCTGAGGCGTCTGGACATCGACAACCCGCTGATCGTCACCGACGCCGCCCTGGTCAAGTCCGGCACGGTAGAACTGGCACTGGCGCAGTTGGGCGAACGCAGTTACGAGATTTTCGACCGGGTGCTCCCGGACCCCGAAATCGCCATCGTCGAAGATTGCATGCAGGCTTATCGCGACGGTGGGCATGACGGCTTGATCGGCCTTGGCGGCGGCAGTGCCATCGACATTGCCAAGAGCGTGGCGGCCTACGCCGGGTACCACGGTGCGCTGGAGGATCTGTTCGGTATCGATCAGGTCCCGCGCAAGGGCCCGCCGCTGATCGCCATCCCGACCACCGCCGGCACCGGCTCGGAAGTGACCAACGTCGCCATCCTTTCCGACAAGCTCGCGCAACTGAAGAAGGGCATTGTCAGCGACTACCTGTTGCCTGATGTGGCGCTGGTCAGTCCGCAAATGACCCTGACCTGTCCGCGCAGCGTCACGGCGGCCAGCGGCGTCGATGCGCTGGTGCATGCCATCGAGTCCTATCTGTCGGTCAACGCCTCGCCGATCACCGATGCCCTGGCCATCGGCGCCATCAAGTTGATCGCCAAGGCTTTGCCCAAGGCCTACGCCAACCCGTCGAACCTGCAAGCCCGGGAAGACATGGCCACTGCCAGCCTGATGGCCGGCATGGCGTTCGGCAATGCCGGGGTTGGCGCGGTGCATGCGCTGGCGTATCCGCTGGGCGGGCGCTTCAACATTGCCCATGGCGTCAGTAATGCCTTGCTACTGCCCCATGTCATGACCTGGAACAAGATGGCCTGCATCGAACGCATGCAGGATATTGCCGAGGCCATGGGCGTGAAGACCGCTCACTTGAGCATCAACGAAGCGGCCGACAAAGCTGTGCAAGCCATGTCCGAACTGTGTGCCGCCGTTGAAATTCCCCAAGGCCTGCGCAGTTTCGGTGTGCCCGAGGACGCCATCCCGTCCATGGCCGTGGAAGCGGCGGGGATCGAGCGCTTGATGCGCAACAATCCGCGCAAATTGAGTGCCGTCGATATCGAAAAAATCTATCGCGCGGCGTACTAGGGCAATTGCCGTCGATGGATGATGGCAAGGTCCAATCATCGCGCTCACGGTGCGCGCGTCAAAGCATGAGGTATACAATGCGCGCCATCGTGATTCTGCTCAGAAAAGGTGCGTCATGCAGCCCTTCGTAATTGCTCCGTCGATTCTCTCCGCCGACTTCGCCCGCCTGGGTGAAGAAGTGGACAACGTCCTGGCCGCCGGCGCCGACTTCGTGCACTTCGATGTCATGGACAACCATTACGTGCCGAACCTGACCATCGGCCCGATGGTCTGCTCGGCGCTGCGCAAGTACGGCGTGACCGCGCCGATCGACGCGCACCTGATGGTCAGCCCGGTGGACCGCATCGTCGGCGACTTCATTGAAGCTGGCGCGACCTACATCACCTTCCACCCGGAAGCTACCCAGCACGTCGACCGCTCCCTGCAGATGATCCGCGAAGGCGGCTGCAAGTCGGGCCTGGTGTTCAACCCGGCGACCCCGCTGGACGTGCTCAAGTACGTGATGGACAAGGTCGACATGATCCTGTTGATGAGCGTCAACCCGGGCTTCGGCGGGCAGAAGTTCATCCCAGGTACCCTCGACAAGCTGCGCGAAGCGCGGGCGTTGATCGATGCGTCGGGCCGTGACATTCGCCTGGAAATCGACGGTGGCGTGAACGTGAACAACATCCGCGAAATCGCGGCGGCCGGTGCCGACACTTTCGTCGCCGGCTCGGCCATCTTCAATGCGCCGAACTATCAGGAAGTCATCGACAAGATGCGCTCCGAACTGGCGCTGGCCCGCCCATGAGTGGTTTTGAGCAGTTGTTCCCGGGGCAACTGCCGCGGCTGGTGATGTTCGATCTGGACGGTACCTTGATCGACTCGGTCCCGGACCTGGCAGTGGCTGTGGACAAGATGCTGCTCAAACTCGGTCGCAAGCCCGCCGGTCTGGACGCGGTACGCGAATGGGTCGGCAACGGCGCGCCGGTGCTGGTGCGCCGTGCGCTGGCTGGTGCTATCGATCATTCGGCGGTCGATGACCATGAAGCCGAACGGGCGCTGGAGTATTTCATGCAGGCTTATGGCGAGAGCCATGAGTTGACCGTGGTTTACCCAGGCGTGCGCGACACCCTCAAATGGCTGAAAAAGCAGGGCGTCGAGATGGCGCTGATCACCAACAAGCCGGAGCGTTTCGTCGCGCCGCTGTTGGATCAGATGAAAATCGGCCGTTATTTCCGCTGGATCATCGGCGGCGACACTCTGCCACAGAAAAAGCCCGATCCGGCCGCGCTGTTTTTCGTGATGAAAATGGCCAACATTCCGGCTTCGCAGTCGTTGTTCGTCGGCGATTCGCGCAGCGATGTGCTGGCGGCGAAAGCGGCGGGGGTCAAGTGCGTGGCCCTGAGCTACGGCTATAACCACGGCCGGCCGATCGCGGAAGAATCGCCGGCACTGGTGATCGATGACCTGCGTAAACTAATTCCCGGTTGCCTGGATCCGGCCGCTGAGATAACGTTGGCCGACGCTGTCAAACCCCCTTCTGGAAACGCCATCGTGGTGGTCACTCGCAAACTCTGGATGAAAGTCATCAAGGCCCTGGCCCGCTGGCGTTGGCGCGCCTGACTTGATCCTGGCCGGTTCCCGGCGCGTTTGCATACCTGACTGTTCGACCCTCAAGCCACGAGGCACCTCATGATCCGCGAAGAATTCCTGCGTTTGGCCGCTGCCGGCTACAACCGCATCCCGCTTGCCTGCGAAACCCTGGCCGACTTCGACACGCCGCTGTCGATCTACCTGAAGCTGGCTGACGAGCCCAATTCCTACTTGCTGGAGTCCGTACAGGGCGGCGAGAAGTGGGGCCGTTACTCGATCATCGGCCTGCCGTGCCGTACCGTGCTGCGGGTTCATGATCATCACGTCAGCGTGACCGTCGATGGTGTCGAGACCGAAAGCCACGATGTGGAAGACCCGTTGGCCTTTGTCGAAGCGTTCAAGGCTCGCTACAACGTGCCGACCATTGCCGGCTTGCCGCGTTTCAACGGCGGCCTGGTGGGTTACTTCGGCTATGACTGCGTGCGTTATGTCGAGAAACGCCTGGGCAAATGTCCGAATCCGGACCCGTTGGGCGTCCCGGACATTCTGCTGATGGTGTCCGACGCGGTGGTGGTGTTCGACAACCTGGCCGGCAAGATGCACGCTATCGTCCTGGCCGACCCGGCGCAGGACGACGCCTTCGAACAAGGTCGTGCGCGCCTGGAAGAGCTGCTGGAAAAACTCCGTCAGCCGATCACTCCACGCCGTGGCCTGGATTTCAGCAAGCAACAATCGGCTGACCCGGTGTTCCGCTCCAGCTTCACCCAGAGCGATTACGAAAAAGCCGTCGATACCATCAAGGAATACATCCTGGCCGGTGACTGCATGCAGGTCGTGCCATCCCAGCGCATGTCGATCGACTTCAAGGCGGCACCCATCGATCTATACCGCGCGCTGCGCTGCTTCAACCCGACGCCTTACATGTACTTCTTCAACTTCGGCGACTTCCACGTCGTCGGCAGTTCGCCGGAAGTGCTGGTGCGGGTCGAAGACAACCTGATCACCGTCCGCCCGATTGCCGGTACCCGTCCGCGAGGCGCCAACGAAGAGGCTGACCTGGCGCTGGAAAAAGACCTGCTGTCGGACGACAAGGAAATCGCCGAACACTTGATGCTGATCGACCTCGGCCGCAACGACACCGGTCGCGTATCGGAAATCGGCTCGGTGAAGCTCACCGAGAAGATGGTCATCGAGCGTTACTCCAACGTGATGCACATCGTGTCCAACGTCACCGGGCAACTGAAAGCCGGGCTGACGGCCATGGACGCACTGCGGGCGATCCTGCCGGCGGGCACCTTGTCCGGCGCACCGAAGATTCGCGCGATGGAAATCATCGACGAACTGGAGCCGGTCAAGCGTGGCGTCTACGGCGGTGCAGTCGGTTACTTCGCCTGGAACGGCAACATGGACACCGCCATTGCGATCCGCACGGCAGTGATCAAGAACGGCGAACTGCATGTGCAGGCTGGTGGCGGCATCGTTGCCGACTCGGTGCCGGCGCTGGAATGGGAAGAAACCCTGAACAAGCGTCGCGCGATGTTCCGCGCCGTTGCCCTGGCAGAACAGACCCCGAATACCTGATCCACGCAAAACCTACTGTAGGAGCTAGCTTGCTAGCGAAGGAGTGTCAGCAACACAGTGTCGACTGACACACCTTCGCTAGCAAGCTGGCGCCTACAGGGGATTTGCGGACACCATAAAAAACGCGACGCCTGTGAGGGCGCCGCGTTTTTTATTGCCAGCACATCAGAAGTCCAGCGCAACACCTACGTTGATGCCCTGTTGGGTGAAGTCGTCGTCCTTGCGGATGTTGTAGCTGGCGCGCAGTGCCAGGTCCTTGGTGAGGTTGTGGCTCACCCCCAGGTTCACACGTTGCAAGTGACTTTGCGGGGTGTAGCCTTCCAGTGTGAACTGGTTGTTTGGCAGGCTGTTGAGGTTGATGTCCACGTCCTGGGTATCGTCGTTGTACTCACGTTCGATTGCCGCTTCGCCGAATACCTGGGTTTGCGGGGTGATCTGGTATTTGCCCTGCAGGCCAGCCCCCAGACGCCGGGAAATACGCTCCTGATCGGCGAAGGTCAGCGCCGTGGAATCGTTGCCATCCTCCGAGTAACCATCGACTTGCACCTTGGAGAAGTCGGCGCTGACAAACGGCGACAGGTGCCAGGGGCTGCTGGCTTGTTGCGCAATGTCGTAACCCACGCGTGCGCTGAAGGCTTCGACGTAGCCGCTGGTATCGCCTTTTTCGCCGCGTTCGTTGACGCCCAGCTGGAATTTACGCTTGAGGCTGTCGTAATCCAGATGCCCGGCCGTCAACGCCGCATCAGCCCACACACGGTTTTGCTGATACTGGGCGAATGCCGTGCCCAGGTAAGTGTTGAGCTTGTAGTCGGAGTCGTTGTTGCCGGCTTCGAGTTTCTGGTTATAGAAACCGGCCACCAGGCCAACACGCCAGGCATCGTCGAGACGATAGCTGCCGCCGATGTTCAAGTTGGCTCCGTTGCCGTCGGCGCTTGCCACGCTGTCCTGACCGTCAAAGTCCTGATGCTGTCCGCCGCCGGAAACAATGGCTCGCCATTGGCCGACGCCTTGCCAGTTTTCCCAGTCGGCCAGCCACTGATTGCGCAATTCGTCCTGATGCGCACGCACGGTGCCCTGGGCCATTTCCGGCAGCAAGGTCAGCTCCCACGGCGCCGCCAGCAGGGAATAGGCGTAATCGGCAATCAGACGCTGCCCGGCTTCGGTGGGGTGCACCGAGTCGTTGTAGATCAGCTTGGTCGGGTCCGGCGTGGCGCTGTTGATGCCGTAGCGGGCGTTCTCGGTGCAACCGTTGCCGCTGAAGCAGGTGGCGATGAGGTTCTGGTCGGTGGCCAGGCCAAACTGCGCCGGGTTGGCGAACGTCTCTTTGAGCAGTACCGGAATGTTGAGCGGAATGACTTCGGCGTTGATGTTTTGCAGTCGGCTTACCAGTTCAGTGTTGAACTGGGCGCTGAGTTGGGACGTGAACGCTTGCAGTGGGGTGCCGTTGAACGCCGGGGTAAAGCCGATATCCGGCAGCAGCCAGACCATGATGTATTTGGCGCCGGCGGTTTGCAGTGTCTGCACGCTGTCGGCCAGGCGGTCGGCGGCGGCACTGGCCTGGGGCAGGCTGGTGACGCGACCTTGCAGGAAGTCGTTACCGCCACCGGACAGGTAATACAGTGCATTCGGGTCGGCACGGAAGTTATTGGACGGAAGATAGCCGGCCCGGGTGCGTTCGCCGGTGGCGGAGATGCTGGTAATCGAATCAAGAATCTGGTCGGTACGATAGCCGCCTACAGCCCAGTTATTACCATCAGGCAGGCCTTCGTTGGCGCGAACGGCTGAAGCAGAGGATGCCGTCTGGTCCGGTGAATACCCCAGTTTTCCACCCAGGATCTGCGTGGCGTTGAGCGAGCGGACTTCGCCGCTGCCATCCAGGTAAACCGGCCCGGTCCGGTTGGTGTAACGCTGCGTCGCTCCGGCAGGCCCGCCCGTGTCGGTAAAGGTCCCTGCATCGTTGAGGCTGTCCCCGAAGACAATGAAACTTGTATAAGGATTAGGTGCGGCGTTCGCCTGGGCGCATGCCATCGCGAGCAAGCATCCTGCGAGCGGTACAAACAACGACTGTTTGATCATGTGCAAGTCCGTTTATTTATTGTTTTAGTGAACGAAACGACAGTACCAAAAACTTCCGGCCTTTTGCCATCTGTCGCGAAGCCTTTGATAGTTTCGCGGGCAGTACCCCCGGTGATATTGCACGCTCTGCCCAGCTAAGTTACTGTGCCGGGACGTACGAACGAGACCTTCCCCGTGTTGATCATCAGTAAACTCCTGGATCAAGTCATCAAGGCACACGCCCGCTGGCGTTGGCGCGCCTGAATTCTTTTGCCGGCCTCGCCGGACCTGTATCGCTTTGCCTTCTTTACCTGTTTGAAATGCCGCTTTGCTGGCGCTACACCGGCACCAGACAAGGCGCAGCGCCCTGCGGGTCAATCATTCGAAGGCCATCTTCAAAGTCAGTGAATTCAAGAGGTTCTATACGCCATGTTGCTGATGATCGATAACTACGACTCCTTTACCTACAACGTTGTGCAGTACCTGGGCGAGCTCGGCTCCCAGGTCAAAGTCGTGCGCAACGATGAATTGACCATCGCTGAAATCGAAGCCCTCAACCCTGAGCGCATCGTTGTGTCCCCCGGTCCTTGCACCCCGACCGAAGCCGGCATTTCGATTGAAGCGATCAAGCATTTCGCCGGCAAACTGCCGATTCTTGGCGTCTGCCTCGGCCATCAGTCCATCGGCCAGGCCTTTGGCGGTGATGTGGTGCGCGCCCGTCAAGTGATGCACGGTAAGACTAGCCCGGTATTCCACGAGGACAAGGGGGTATTCGCAGGCTTGAATCGTCCGCTGACGGTGACCCGCTATCATTCATTGATCGTCAAGCGCGAAACCTTGCCAGATTGCCTGGAACTGACCGCCTGGACCCAGCTCGAAGACGGCTCGGTCGACGAGATCATGGGCCTGCGTCACAAGACTCTGAACATCGAAGGCGTGCAGTTCCACCCTGAGTCGATCCTCACCGAACAGGGCCACGAACTGTTCGCCAACTTCCTCAAACAAACCGGCGGCACGCGCTAAGGACTTTTCATGAACATCAAGACAGCCCTGAGCCGTATCGTCGAGCACCTCGACCTCAGCACCGATGAAATGCGCGATGTCATGCGCGAAATCATGACCGGGCAATGCTCGGACGCGCAGATAGGCGCGTTCATGATGGCCATGCGCATGAAGAGCGAAAGCATCGACGAAATCGTCGGCGCAGTGTCGGTGATGCGCGAGCTGGCGGACAAAGTCGAGCTCAAGACCCTCGACGGAGTGGTCGATGTGGTGGGCACCGGAGGCGACGGTGCCAATATCTTCAACGTGTCGACCGCTGCTGCGTTCGTGGTTGCCGCTGCTGGCTGCACCGTGGCCAAGCACGGCAATCGTGCAGTCTCGGGCAAGAGCGGCAGCGCCGACCTGCTGGAGGCGGCCGGTATCTACCTGAACCTGACGCCGGTGCAGGTGGCGCGCTGCATTGACAACGTTGGTATTGGTTTCATGTTTGCCCAGACCCATCACTCTGCGATGAAATACGCCGCCGGTCCGCGCCGGGATCTGGGCTTGCGTACCTTGTTCAACATGCTCGGCCCGCTTACGAATCCGGCCGGTGTGAAGCACCAGGTGGTAGGCGTGTTCACCCAGGCCTTGTGCCGGCCGCTGGCGGAAGTCTTGCAGCGTATGGGCAGCAAGCATGTATTGGTGGTGCATTCGAAGGATGGCCTGGATGAATTCAGCCTGGCCGCGCCGACGTTTGTCGCTGAGCTGAAGGATGGCCAGGTCACCGAGTATTGGGTCGAGCCGGAAGACCTGGGCATGAAGAGCCAAAGCCTGCATGGCCTGGCGGTGGATAGCCCGGCGGCTTCTCTTGAACTGATTCGCGATGCCCTGGGCAAGCGCAAGACCGAGAACGGTCAGAAAGCGGCCGAGATGATCATGCTCAATGCCGGTGCCGCACTCTACGCGGCCGACCATGCCAGCAGCCTGAAAGAAGGCGTTGCCTTGGCGCACGATGCGCTGCACACCGGCCTCGCTCGAGAAAAGCTCGAGGAACTGGGTGCATTTACCGCGGTATTCAAAGTGGAGAATGAGGGATGAGTGTACCGACGGTTCTGGAAAAGATTCTGGCGCGCAAGGTCGAAGAAGTCGCCGAGCGTAGCGCTCGCGTAAGCCTCGCCGAGCTGGAAAACCTGGCCAAGGCGGCCGATGCACCCCGTGGTTTTGCCAAGGCCTTGCTGGCTCAGGCCAAGCTGAAGCAACCGGCAGTCATTGCCGAAATCAAGAAAGCCTCGCCGAGCAAAGGCGTGATCCGCGAGAACTTCGTTCCCGCCGACATCGCCAGGAGCTACGAGAAGGGCGGCGCGACCTGTCTGTCGGTACTCACCGATATCGATTATTTCCAGGGCGCTGACGCCTACCTGCAGCAGGCCCGCGCGGCTTGCCAGCTGCCGGTGATCCGCAAGGACTTCATGATTGATCCATACCAGATCGTCGAAGCCCGTGCCTTGGGTGCCGACTGCGTGCTGTTGATCGTTTCCGCGCTGGATGACGTGAAAATGGCCGAACTGGCAGCCGTGGCCAAAAGCGTCAACCTCGATGTGTTGGTGGAAGTCCACGACGGCGACGAACTGGAGCGGGCGTTGAAAACCCTCGACACTCCGCTGGTCGGCATCAACAACCGCAACCTGCACACCTTCGACGTCAGCCTGGAAACCACCCTCGACCTGTTGCCGCGTATTCCGCGCGATCGACTGGTCATCACCGAGAGCGGCATTCTCAACCGCGCCGATGTCGAACTGATGGAAATCAGCGACGTCTACGCGTTCCTGGTCGGCGAGGCGTTCATGCGCGCCGAAAGCCCGGGTGCCGAGTTGCAGCGTCTGTTCTTCCCTGAGCGCGGCATTCCCGTCAGCGGCTCGACCCTCGACTAAAAAGCATCGCGAGCAAGCTCGCTCCCACAGGGGTTGATGGCGGCCACAAAATCCATGGGCTGCCGGGATCAAATGTGTGAGCGAGATTGCTCGCGATAGCGGCATAAGAAGCACCACAGACTTTATGTCCTACGGAATACCTTATGACCTTACCTATTTCCCTGACCATCGAAGCCGGCCTGCAAGCTGAACAGGATTTGCTAGCGTCGGTCTGTGCCGGCGACGCGGAGTCCGGCCTGCTGTTCTGGCAGCCGAGCGATCGGGCGCTGGTCATGCCACGCCGTTTGAACCGCTTGCCCGGTTTTGAAGCCGCCAGCGAAGTGTCAGCGGCGGCGGGTTGGCCAGTGCTGTTGCGTGAAACCGGTGGCGAGCCGGTGCCGCAATCGGCCTCAACGATCAATATCGCATTGGTATATGCGCCACCACGCAGCGAAGGGGATCTGAATCGCATCGAGACCGGTTACCGGCGTCTATGCGATCCAATCTGTCAGTTGCTGGATGAGTTGGGTGGTACGTCGTCCCTGGGTGAAATCGAAGGCGCTTTCTGTGACGGTCGCTTCAACGTCAACCTCGATGGACGCAAGATGGTCGGTACCGCCCAGCGCTGGCGCCAAAGCCAGGGGGGGCAGCGTGCGGTAGGACTGGTGCACGGGGCGATGCTGATCGATAACGAGAGAGAGTCGATGGTCGCCGCGGTCAATCGTTTCAACGAGGCCTGCAGTCTGGAACAACGTGTACGCGCCGAAAGCCACATCGCGTTGCATGAGAAGTTCGCGGCGCACGATGCCCTGGCGCGCCTCGACGAACTCTACCGGTTGATGCTGGTGCAGATGTTCAGCGGCTAGGTTTTCGAGCTTATCGCGTACCGAAGACCACCATGGTCTTGCCTTTGACGTCCACCAGGTTGCGTTCTTCCAGATCCTTGAGCACGCGACCGACCATCTCCCGCGAACAACCGACAATTCGCCCGATTTCCTGACGGGTCACCTTGATTTGCATGCCGTCGGGGTGCGTCATGGCGTCTGGCTGTTTGCACAGCTCCAGCAGACAGCGGGCGACTCGACCGGTCACGTCAAAGAAGGCCAGGTCACCGACCTTGCGCGTGGTGTTACGCAGGCGCTGTGCGATTTGTCCGCTGAGGACGTAAAGAATGTCCGGATCCTGCAGGGACAATTCGCGGAATTTCGCGTAGCTGATTTCCGCGACTTCGCATTCAACCTTGGCCCGCACCCAGGCGCTGCGCTCCTGCTCCAGGCCGGCTTGCTCAAACAGGCCCAGCTCGCCGAAAAAGTCCCCGGCGTTCAGGTAGGAAATGATCATTTCCCGGCCATCGTCATCTTCGATCAGGATGGTGACAGAGCCTTTGATGATGAAGAACAGCGTTTCCGAGCGGTCGCCGGCACAAATGATGTTGCTCTTGGCCTGATAACGGCGGCGCTGGCAATGCATCAACAGCTTGTCGAGGTTCTTGATCTTGGAGTTGGGGGCAATAGCAACCATGGTTGTATCCCGAAAAAACTGCACGGTATGTTTGGTTTTTATAAATAGTGAACGCTGGAGTAAAGCTGGCTATGCGCCATAGAATTGGCGTCAGCTTAACAGACACGTCCTGCAATATTCGAGCATTTACCTACAAGGCAGTTGGATATGTCCCAGGACGCCGGGCGCTGTCAATCACGGGGCCTGTGCTAAGCTGGCGACCCTTTTTTATACAGTGGAGTCTTGGCGATGAAGGCACGCATCCAATGGGCTGGCGAAGCCATGTTCCTCGGCGAATCCGGTAGCGGTCATGTCGTGGTCATGGACGGTCCGCCCGATGCTGGCGGACGCAACCTGGGTGTCCGGCCGATGGAAATGCTGCTGCTGGGTGTCGGCGGTTGCAGCAATTTCGATGTGGTCAGCATTCTCAAGAAATCCCGCCAGGCGGTCGAAAGCTGTGAAGCCTTCCTCGAAGCCGAGCGTGCGACCGAAGATCCAAAGGTGTTCACCAGGATCCATATGCACTTTGTGGTCAAGGGCCGCGGCCTGAAAGAAGCACAGGTCAAACGCGCCATCGAGCTGTCTGCCGAGAAGTATTGCTCGGCCTCGATCATGCTCGGCGCGGCCGGCGTGGCAATTACCCACGACTACAAGATCATCGAGCTCGGTTGAATCGACATTCAACTATCATAAAAGCAGTGCAGACTCTGGCGAACACAAGCTGACGTCTGCATAATGCGCCACTTTTTTCAGGGTAGTGGCCCGTCAGCCGACAGGCCTCGCATCCGAACAGACAACCAAAATCGCCATCGCGAAGAGGTGTTAACCGTCCTACGCAGGTGCGTTGTTCGCATCTGACGGGCATGCTTGATCACGCGGCCGGGCCGCAAACACATAGAGAGTTTTTAACGGTGAAAAGCAAACTCAAGCTCCACGGGTTCAATAACCTGACAAAGACCTTGAGCTTCAACATCTATGACATCTGCTACGCGGAAACCCCGCAAGACCAGCAGGCTTACGTCGAGTACATCAATAAAGAGTACAACGCGAAACGCCTGACGCAGATCCTCACGGAAGTTGTCGATATCATTGGTGCCAACATCCTGAACATTGCCAGTCAGGACTATGAGCCGCAGGGCGCCAGCGTCACGATCCTGATCTCGGAAGAGCCGGTAACCCCGACCGACAGTCAGATCGAAGAGTCTCCGGGCCCACTGCCCGAAATCATTCTGGCCCACCTCGACAAGAGCCACATCACGGTGCACACCTACCCGGAAATCCATCCGGTCAGCGGTATTGCAACCTTCCGTGTGGACATCGACGTGTCGACTTGCGGGGTCATTTCACCGCTTAAAGCACTCAATTTCCTGATTCACCAGTTCGATTCGGACATCGTGACCGTGGATTACCGTGTGCGCGGCTTCACCCGTGACGTTGAAGGCAAAAAGCACTTCATCGACCACGAGATCAATTCGATCCAGAACTACCTCTCCGACGACACTTACGACGCGTACCAGATGACCGACGTGAACGTGTACCAGGAAAACCTGTTCCACACCAAGATGCTGCTGAAGAACTTCGAACTGGATAACTACCTGTTCGGCGACGCCACCAGCAATCTGTCCTCTGAGCAACGCGCCCAGGTGACCGAGCGGGTGAAACACGAAATGCTCGAAATCTTCTACGCGCGCAACATGGCGTAAGATTCTCGGGCACAAAAAAGGCGACTCCCTCACGGCAGTCGCCTTTTTTTATTCTGGTTCTTGTAGGAGCGAGCTTGCTCGCGATGGACCTGAGGGCGACACGTTTATCCAGAAAACACGCGTTATCGTTGACGTCCTTCGTCGGAACGCCGCCCGGAGCAAGCTCGCTCCTACAAAAAACGGAGTCAGATCCGATAAGTACTCTTGGTCATTACCTTGGCCATCAGGCTCATCCCGAACTTCACCGGTGCCGGAAAGCGGAACCCGCCGGCATCCAGTGCACTTTCGGCATGCTGTTCTTCATCGATGCGCATCTGCTCAAGAATCGCCCGGGATTTTTCGTCCTCGGCCGGCAATTGCTCCAGATGTTCGTTCAGGTGTTTGCACACCTGGTCTTCCGTTGCCGCCACGAACCCCAGGCTGACTTTGTCGCTGATCAGGCCGGCCACTGCACCAATCCCGAACGACATGCCATAGAACAGCGGGTTGAGGATGCTGGTATGGCTACCCAGTTGATGGATGCGTTGTTCGCACCAGACCAGGTGATCGATTTCTTCTTCGGCGGCATGCTCCATCGCAGCACGCACTTGCGGCAGCTTGGCGGTCAGCGCCTGTCCCTGGTACAACGCCTGGGCGCAGACTTCGCCGGTATGGTTGATGCGCATCAGGCCGGCAACGTGGCGCGTGTCTTCGTCGCTCATTTTTGCATCCGGCTGCACGATGGCGGGCGACGGGCGGTACGGCTGGCCGCTGAAGGGCAGCAGGGTGCGCATCGCGGCATCGGCTTGCAGCAGCAGGCGGTCAATCGGCGAGTAGTGACGTTGGGTAGTCATGCTGACCTCCGGGGGGAATTTCGGCGGCCAGTTTAACCCAATCGGCCGGGGAAGGTTTGCGCTGGGTCATTGTGATGCAGAGGCTGTGACAGTGTTGTGATGCCAATTGTGGAGGCGGCTGTGAGCCGCTTCCACAGGGTTTGGCGCAATCAGCCCGGCGGCCAGTGCATCTGGCGCTGACCCAGCACGTGCATATGAATGTGGTAGACGGTTTGCCCGCCTTCTTCATTGCAGTTCATGACGACGCGGAAACCTTTTTCGCAGCCCAGTTCCAGTGCCAGGCGCTGGGCGGTGAACAGAATGTGTCCGGCCAGTGCCTTGTCGTCCTCTGTGAGGTCGTTGAGGGTGCGCACCGGCTTCTTCGGAACGACCAGAAAATGCACCGGTGCCTGCGGGGCGATATCGTGGAAGGCCAGTACCTGGTCGTCCTCGTAAATGATCTTCGCCGGGATTTCCCGGTTGATGATCTTGGTGAACAGAGTATCCACAGCTGTTTTCTCCGTTGTTTGGGCTGGCCTGAGTGTACTCATGGCGTATGCCTGCGCCCAGCCTTTTACCTTGGGTTGGATCAGCGCGGGCAGTAGGCCTTGTTGACCATGCCGGCGATTGTGCGAGTCAGCCAGCGCGAGCCGAGCCGCGGCAGGAGGGCGAACCAGCGGTTGCGCCGCCCGGGAATGATGATCGCTTTATTCTTTTCCAGTGCGCGCACGGTGTAGAGCGCCACTTCCTCGGGGCTCATCAGCAGTTTGCTGTTGGTCAGTTTTTCACTGTCGAGTTGCGCGGTACGGAAAAACGCCGTTCGAGTCGGCCCGGGGCAGAGCACCGAAACCTTGATCGCACACTTTTTCAGCTCGACGCGCAATCCTTCGGAAAAGTGCAGCACATACGCCTTGCTGGCGTAGTACGTGCTCATCCATGGCCCGGGTTGAAACGCCGCCACCGAGGCCACATTCAGAATTTGCCCGCCGCCTTGCAGGGCCATGCTGTTGCCGATGGCATGGCACAGGCGGGTGAGGGCGAGGATATTCACTTCGATCAGGTCTTGCTCGGTCATCCAGTCCTGGGCCAGAAACGGGCCGCATGTGCCGATACCGGCGCAGTTGACCAACAGATCGATCTGCCGGTCGCCTTCTTCCAGCTCCAGCAGGAACCCGGACAGGCGCAGCGGTTCGCCCAGGTCACAGGCACGGAACAGCACTTCCACGCCGAACCTTTGGGTCAGTTCAATCGCAATACTTTCCAGCTGATCACGTTGTCGGGCCACCAGAATCAGGCTGCGGCCGCGCCGGGCCAGCGCTTCGGCCATTGCCAGGCCGATACCGCTGGAGGCGCCGGTGATCAGAGCGTAACGGGTCATGCAGTTCTCCATCGCAACAGCTCCGCGCCGCGACGCAGGTGTCACGGGCCAGGAGCGCTGTTCATTCTTTCGCAGAGTCTACAGGGGGCTGGGCCTCTTCGGCTGCATCGTTGGTGGAATTTGGTACCGGTTCGACCTCGACGTCGATTTCATCGGTGGTGACCGAACTGCTTTCGTAGCTGCTCTGGGCGGCGTTTTCGTATCCTTCCCGTATCGCCGTGAGACCGCCGGCCAGCGAGCCGAACAGAACCAGCGCGATAACGATCAGCCACAGCGAAGACAATACCTTGACCGCGGTACTGTTCGGCGGAGGCGGCGGACCGTAGCGGTTGGCGGTGTCGTTGCCCGGCACGACCATGATCACGAGGGGAAAGAAACTGCCAACGAACGGCACCAGGTTCAGCAGCCACAACCAGCCGGACCAGCCGACATCGTGCAAGCGTTGAACAGTGATCTGGATGCTGACATAGATAAATCCGACGAAGAGGATCAAGGCCAGCAAGCTGGCCAATATCAGGCCGGCGGTCGAATCCGCGCCGATGAGAGCCAGGGCGACCAAGGCAAACACCCCGCAAACGGCCAGGAGCACAGTTGACAGCACCAGCGTCCAGGCGAGGTAACGCAAGCGGCCGATACGGCCATCGAAACTGAATGGCTTGAGCGTGGCGAATTCCGCCACGGCTTCGCCGACCGGTGCGCGAGGCGGCGCGTAAGGGGACTGCGGATCTGCAAAAGACGCCTGGCTGCCGGCCGGAGCATGGTCATGCACGTCGGCGAGGTTCAGCTCGATCGGCGTTTCGGCTTCGATGCGGGCGTCGATACCGGTTTTGCTCAGCGCCTGGAGATAGGTCTGGGCATCGGCTTGCGACAGGTTGCGTTTGAGCGCTACCGGACGCCCGGCGAATAAACGCTCGATGGCTGCGACATCGCTTTTGAACAGCTCGGCGAGATTGAGCTTTGCCGTGGTGATGTCGACACCGGGTAGCAAGCCACCCTCGAATACGATCTTGAAATGATTTTCGCCCATTGCGAGGCATCCTTGTCGCGAGAGGTTGAAAGAAGAATGTAGTGCCCAGGTGAGTGTAAGACCAGCCGGGCAAGACTGGCCAAGATTTGCTGTCAGCGCGGCCAGCGTTTGGGCAACCGGGCGGCATGCTCCAGGGCTTGGCGGTACTCCCCGTCGAGGCGTGCAATCAACTGCTCGACACTCGGCAAGTCTTCGATTTCTCCCACGCCCTGGCCTGCAGACCAAACGGTCTTCCAGGCTTTGGCCTCATCGCTCACGGGTTTGAGCTTGGAACCGAAGTTGATCTCGCCCTTGCCTTGCAAGGCGGACAGGTCGAAACCGGCGGCCTCCAGGCTCTGGCGCATGAAACTCGCGGGGACACCTGACACTGCTGGAGTATGGATGATGTCTGCCGCTTTGGATGTCAGCAGCATTTCTTTGTAGGCGTCGGGCGCGTGACTTTCCGTCGTGCCGATAAATCGTGTACCGAAGTAGGCCAAATCCGCGCCGAGCAATTGAGCGGCAAGAATTTCGTGGCCGTGGTTCAGGCAGCCGGCCAGCAACAGGGTTTTGTCGAAGAACTGGCGGATTTCGGCAATCAGCGAGAACGGGCTCCAGGTCCCTGCGTGTCCACC
The DNA here is from genome assembly GCF_949768175.1 of Pseudomonas sp. IT-P74. NCBI lineage: Bacteria > Pseudomonadati > Pseudomonadota > Gammaproteobacteria > Pseudomonadales > Pseudomonadaceae > Pseudomonas > Pseudomonas sp. IT-P74. The sequence goes on from NZ_CATKQD010000077.1 coordinate 359,668, forward strand.
GGCGCCGGCAGCCACGGCGATCAAGCCATCCACGCCGGCTTCGGCCGCTTTCTCGGCATGACGACGAGTTGTCACATCATGGAACACCAGGCCGCCGTAGCTGTGCACCGCGTCGACCAGTTCTTTTACGGCACCGAGGCTGGTGATCACGATCGGCACTTTGTGTTCGACGCAGATCTCAAGATCCGCCTGTAAACGTGGATTGCTGTTATGGACGATCAGGTTCACGGCATAAGGCGCGGGGTTTTCCATTGTCGCCAGCCCGGCTTCGATTTCTTCCAGCCAGGCCTTGAAACCGCTGCTTTCGCGCTGGTTCAGCGCCGGGAAGCTGCCGACCACGCCCTGGCGACAGCAGGCGAGTACCAATTGTGGATTGGAAATCAGGAACATCGGCGCCGCCACCACAGGCAGGCGCAAACGTTGTTCGAGCAGAGCGGGCAGCGACATTGGAAGTACCCCGGTGAGTGGTGCCTGTTGGATTTAGAACGGCCGAACGACGACCAGAATTACGATAGCCAGCAATATCAGAACCGGCACTTCATTGAACCAGCGATAAAAGACATGGCTGCGGGTGTTCTCGCCACGGGCAAAACGTTTTACCTGGGCGCCGCACATGTGGTGGTAGCCGATCAGCAGCACGACCAGGGTCAGTTTGGCGTGAATCCAGCCACCCTGGCTGAAGATGCCTGGGTTGAGGTAGACGAGCCAGCCGCCGAAGATCAGCGTGGCGATCATCGCCGGGCCCATGATGCCCCGGTACAGCTTGCGCTCCATGACGCTGAAGCGTTCCTTGCTGATCGTGTCTTCACTTTGTGCGTGATAAACGAACAGTCGTGGCAGGTAGAACAGCCCGGCAAACCAGCACACGACGCTGACGATATGAAACGCTTTGAGCCACAGATAGAGCATTTTAGTCATTCCCCCAATTCACGGTAACCCGAATAGTAGAGGCTTGAGCGTCCGCACGTCACCTTGACGGTTGTCGCAGGGCCGCGCGGCCCCTATTATCGACGGCTTTCCAGTGGGTTCGTTGAGGGCAGGTTTATGGTCAAGGTCGGTATCGTCGGCGGCACGGGTTACACCGGTGTCGAACTGCTGCGTCTGTTGGCGCAACATCCGCAAGCTGAGGTGGTTGTCATCACTTCCCGATCCGAGGCCGGCCTGGCCGTAGCCGACATGTACCCGAACCTGCGAGGCCATTACGACGGCCTGGCGTTCAGTGTTCCGGACATCAAGACCCTGGGTGCCTGCGATGTGGTGTTCTTCGCCACACCGCACGGTGTTGCCCATGCCTTGGCTGGCGAGTTGCTGGCGGCCGGGACCAAGGTCATCGACCTGTCGGCCGACTTCCGTCTGCAAGACGCGGATGAATGGGCCAAGTGGTATGGCCAGCCGCACGGTGCACCGGAGTTGCTGGACGAGGCGGTCTATGGCTTGCCGGAAGTCAATCGCGAACAGATCAAGAAAGCGCGCCTGATTGCCGTGCCGGGCTGCTACCCGACTGCAACGCAATTGGGTTTCCTGCCATTGCTCGAAGCAGGCCTGGCCGATGCTGCGCATCTGATTGCTGACTGCAAGTCCGGCGTCAGCGGTGCCGGTCGAGGTGCTTCCGTAGGCTCGCTGTACTCCGAGACGTCGGAAAGCATGAAGGCCTATGCGGTGAAAGGTCACCGTCACCTGCCGGAGATTCGCCAGGGGCTGCGTCGTGCAGCAGGCAAGGACGTCGGCCTGACCTTTGTTCCGCACCTGACGCCGATGATTCGTGGCATTCACTCCACGCTCTACGCAACCGTTGTTGATCGCTCGGTGGATCTGCAGGCGTTGTTTGAAAAGCGTTACGCCAACGAGCCGTTCGTCGATGTGATGCCGGCCGGCAGCCATCCGGAGACTCGTAGTGTACGGGGCGCCAACGTCTGCCGTATTGCCGTGCATCGCCCTCAGGATGGCGATCTGGTGGTTGTACTGTCGGTGATCGACAACCTGGTCAAAGGCGCTTCGGGTCAGGCGGTACAGAACATGAACATTCTGTTCGGGCTGGATGAGCGTCTGGGCCTGTCCCACGCCGGCATGCTGCCGTAAGCGTTATCGCGTACAGCAAAAGGCCCGTCTGACGGGCCTTTTTGCATTCCGGGCCGGCGATTGGATTGGTTGATATACCATAACAATAGTTGACCGCTTTTCTAGGAGAAGCGGATAATGCGCGTCATCACGCAATATGACGGCGTAACGCCGGGAGATAGTCAGCATGAGCGTCGAATCCTTCACCCCCACGGCTTTGCAATTCACTCACGGTGCCGCGCACAAGGTGAAGAGCCTGGTCGATGAAGAGGGGAATGATCGCTTGAAGCTGCGCGTATTCGTTACGGGCGGCGGTTGTTCAGGTTTTCAGTACGGCTTCACCTTCGATGAAGAAGTGGCCGATGACGACACCATCGTCGAGCGCGAAGGGGTGAGTCTGGTTGTCGATCCGATGAGCTTCCAGTACCTGGCAGGTGCCGAGGTGGACTACCAGGAAGGTCTGGAAGGTTCGCGTTTCGTCATCAAGAACCCGAATGCGACCACTACCTGTGGCTGCGGTTCTTCGTTCTCGATCTGATCAGCACACCTGTTTCACAGAACGCCGCACGGCCTCAAGGCCTTGCGGCGTTTTGTTGTGTACAGGATTTATGCGGGGTAGATAGCGCCGAGTACACGCAAGCCGCGGGCACCGGTAACGCTCGGACGGTTGGCTGCGATGCCTTCGAGACAGCAATGAGCCAGCCACGCGAAGGCCATGGCTTCGACCCAGTCGGGGTCCACGCCGTAAGTGGCGGTACTGCTGACGCTGGCGTTTGGCAGCAGGCTGGCCAGGCGGTTCATCAAGGCAGTGTTGTGGGCGCCACCGCCGCAGACCAGCAGTTCCTGCGTGTCTGCCTGGGCGCTTTGCAGTGATTCGATGATGGTCAGCGCGGTCAGCTCAAGCAGCGTCGCTTGAACATCCTTGGCGGCGAAGGCTGGCAGTTGTGCCAGATGCCGTGTCAGCCATGGCAGGTTGAACACTTCCCGGCCGGTACTCTTCGGGCCTTTGGTCACAAAGAACGGATCACTGAGCAGGGCATTCAACAGCACCGGTTCTACCTTGCCGCTGGCAGCCCATTGGCCGTCACGGTCAAAGTGGTCGCCGCGTTGCTGGTGAATCCAGGCGTCCAGCAGCACATTGCCCGGGCCACAGTCGAAACCGGCGACCGGCTTGCCGGGCTCGATAAGGCTGAGGTTGCTGAAACCGCCAACGTTCAGCACTGCGCGATTACCGGCCCGCTCTTCAAACAAGGCTTCGTGAAAGGCGGGAACCAGTGGTGCGCCCTGTCCGCCGGCAGCGACGTCGCGGCTGCGGAAGTCGCTGACCACGGTGATGCCTGTCAGCTCCGTCAGTAGGGCCGGGTTGCCGATCTGCACTGTGAAACCGCGTGCCGGTTCGTGGCGGATGGTCTGGCCATGGCTGCCAATCGCACGAATGTCGTCAGGCTTCAGTTGCTGTTGAGCGAGTAGGGCATGAATCCCTTGGGCTGCCAGTTTCACCCAGTTCTGCTGGGCAATGGCGGAGCGGGCGATTTCGTCCGGACCGCTGGCGCACAAGCCGAGCAGCTCGGCGCGCAGGGAGTCGGGCATCGGGATGTAGTGGGAGGCGATCAGTCTGATCGCCGGGGCTTGCTCGATCAGTGCGATATCCAGGCCATCCAGGCTGGTTCCGGACATCACACCTATATAGAGCGCCATGACTTAGCGCTTGGCCGAAGCTAGCTGGGTGGACTTTTCCTGATCCATGCGCGCCATCAGCGGTTGGCTCTGCGCGAGGAAGCGCGCGCGTTCTGCTTTGGAGATCGGATCGGCCATCGCTACTTTCTGGCCCAGCGGATCAACGTGCACGCCATTGACCTGGAATTCATAGTGCAAGTGCGGGCCGGTGGAGAGACCAGTGGTGCCGATATAGCCAATCACCTGGCCCTGTTTCACTGTGCCGCCAGTCTTCACGCCCTTGGCGAAGCCTTGCATGTGGCCGTAGAGCGTAGTGTAGGTGTTGCCGTGCTGGAGGATTACGGTATTGCCGTAGCCTCCACGGCGGCCGGCCAGCAATACCTTGCCATCGCCGGCAGCCTTGATCGGCGTGCCGCGCGGCGCTGCGTAGTCGACGCCTTTATGGGCGCGGATCTTGTTCAGGATCGGGTGTTTGCGGCCCATGGAAAATTTCGAGCTGATGCGGGCGAAGTCCACCGGTGTGCGGATGAACGCCTTGCGCATGCTGTTGCCGTCAGCGGTGTAATAGCTGCTGTTGCCTTGTTTGTTGGTGTAGCGCACGGCGGTGTAGGTCTTGCCGCGGTTGGTGAAGCGCGCCGACAGGATCGGGCCAGTGCCGACGGCCTTGCCGTTGACCACCTTTTGCTCGTAGATCACGTCGAACTCGTCGCCCTGGCGAATATCCTGGGCGAAGTCCACGTCGTAGCCAAACACACTGGCCATGTCCATGGTCAGGCTGTGAGACAGGCCGGCCCGGGCTGCGGACTGCGACAGCGAGCTGTTGATCACGCCGTGTACATAGGCGGAGCGCACGGTCGGTTTCGCGGTAGTGCGGGTGAAGGTGTAGCCCTTGTCATTCTTGGTGAGGCTGATGCTTTCGAGGTCGTTGAGCTTGCTGTGCAGGTTGGTCAACTGACCGTCAGGACTCAGTTCGAATTCGAGTTTTTGCCCGTGCTTGAGCTGGCTGAACTGCTTGGCCTGCCTGTCGCTGGCCAGCACGTCATGCACTGAGGTGGCCGGGAGGCCGACCTTCTCGAACAGTGTCGAGAGGGTGTCACCCTTGGTGACGATCACTTCCCTGTGGCTTGCCGGCTTCTTTTCTTCGACGACCGGCGCAGGTGCTGGTACAGGTTCGGCCTGAGCGGTTTCCTGAGTGTCTTCGGCGCTGTTGTCGATCTGCGCGAAGGGGGAGGTTGCTGGTTCATTTGTGGCTTGAACGGCGTCAGCAGCGTCTTGATCTTGTGTCAGTTGTTCAGCAGGGCTTTCCAGTTCAAGACTCAGGGTTGTCTTTTTGGCTTCGACATCGCTGGAAGGGAATACCAGGAGCGCCAGACTGAGAAGGGCGGCGATGCCACTTGCGGCAAGCAAGTGGGTCTTCGGGTAAAGCGGCGGCGCTTTAGACGATTCTGTGGTCATAAGTGGTTTTGACTTTGAAAAAGATGAATTGGAAAAGATGAATGACATGATGAAGATGAAATAACTGTATAAAATATAACCAAATCATCTCTGAAGCAAGTCCGCAGGCGCTCTGTCTGTGGATTGGCGTCCGTGCGCCGGGCAAACCTTGTATTTGACGCGCGATCTTGTATGGTTGGTTCCCTTTGAATCTGAGCCTTGCGGGTCTGTTATGAAGTCGGTTGAAGAGCAGCTAGCGCTGATCAAACGTGGTGCGGAAGAACTGTTGGTCGAGTCCGAGCTGATTGAAAAGCTCAAGCGTGGCCAGCCGCTACGTATTAAGGCGGGCTTCGATCCAACCGCTCCGGATCTGCACTTGGGTCACGCCGTGCTTATCAATAAGCTGCGCCAGTTCCAGGAGCTGGGGCATCAGGTGATCTTCCTGATTGGTGACTTCACCGGGATGATCGGCGATCCGAGCGGCAAGAGTGCCACGCGTCCGCCGCTCACTCGCGAGCAGGTCCTCGAGAATGCCGAGACCTACAAGACTCAGGTGTTCAAGATTCTCGATCCGGCAAAAACCGAAGTGGCATTCAACTCCACCTGGATGGATCAGATGGGGCCGGCCGACTTCATTCGCCTGACTTCGCAGTACACCGTGGCTCGCATGCTCGAGCGCGATGACTTCGACAAGCGTTACACCACCAATCAGCCAATCGCTATCCATGAGTTCCTTTATCCGTTGGTCCAGGGTTACGACTCGGTAGCTCTGCGCGCAGACGTCGAGCTCGGCGGCACCGATCAGAAGTTTAACTTGCTGATGGGGCGTGAGTTGCAGCGTGGTTATGGTCAGGAGGCCCAGTGCATTTTGACCATGCCGTTGCTTGAAGGTCTGGATGGCGTGAAGAAAATGTCCAAGTCCTTGGGCAACTACGTCGGTATCCAGGAAGCGCCGGGTGTGATGTACGGCAAGCTGGTCTCCATTCCGGATGCGCTGATGTGGCGTTACTTCGAGCTGCTCAGCTTCCGTTCAATGGATGAGATCAATGCGTTCCGTGCCGATGTAGAGGCGGGTGCCAATCCGCGTGACATCAAGATCAAGCTGGCTGAAGAGATCGTTGCGCGCTTCCATGGTGAGGAGGCTGCGGCCAATGCTCACCGTGCCGCCGGTAACCGCATGAAAGATGGCGAGCTGCCGGATGATCTGCCGGAAATCGAATTGACTGCTGCTGAGGATATGCCGATCGCTGCTGTCCTTAATAAAGCAGGACTGGTCAAGAACTCGGCGGTGGCTCGAGATCTCCTGGGTTCCGGTGGTGTGCGTATAGATGGTGAAGTTGTCGATCGCACCTTTATATATGCACTGGGCGCGACCCATGTTTGCCAGGCCGGGAAGAAGGCATTTGCGCGTATTACGCTCAAATCCGAATAAAGCTGAAATAAGGGGTTGACGGCGAATTCTAGAAGCCTATAATTCGCCCCACTTCCGGCGCAGTCGAAACGGAAAACTCCTTGGTAAACAATGAGTTACGCAGTTTTCGGCAGCGGGTTGCTTCAGTTCATCGAAGCCGAAAGGGAGTTGAAAAAGAGGTGTTGACAGCAGCGTGTAACGCTGTAGAATTCGCCTCCCGCTGACGAGAGATCTGAAGCGCAAGTGGTTGAAGTTGAAAAGGAAACTTGGAAAACTTCAGAAAATAATCACTTGACAGT
>NZ_CATKQD010000078.1:0-275 GCF_949768175.1 Pseudomonas sp. IT-P74
GGTGATGTAGCTGTGGGACTTGAGCGGCTGCTCCAGACGGAACTCGAACCCGGGCAGCACGCCATAGTGGGTGAACACCGTGCGCAGGATGTCTTCGACGGTTTGCTCCTGAAAGATCCGCGAGTCGAAGCGGCGCGACAGCATCCACAGCCAGGGGCTCAAGGTGGCCGAATAGTAAGCCAGGCCACCGTCACTGTTCTGCAGGCTGAAGCGACTGATGTAACCGTGAATGTAGCGCGCCTCGCCGCACGCCAGTTCAATCTCGAGCGACGCCG
>NZ_CATKQD010000079.1:0-275 GCF_949768175.1 Pseudomonas sp. IT-P74
CGTGATGTAGCTGTGCGACTTGAGCGGCTGCTCCAGACGGAACTCGAACCCGGGCAGCACGCCATAGTGGGCGAACACCGTGCGCAGGATGTCTTCGACGGTTTGCTCCTGAAAGATCCGCGAGTCGAAGCGGCGCGACAGCATCCACAGCCAGGGGCTCAAGGTGGCCGAATAGTAAGCCAGGCCGCCGTCACTGTTCTGCAGGCTGAAGCGACTGATGTAGCCATGAATGTAGCGCGCCTCGCCGCACGCCAGTTCAATCTCGAGCGACACCT
>NZ_CATKQD010000080.1:0-271 GCF_949768175.1 Pseudomonas sp. IT-P74
TAAGCTGGCCGAGTGCGGCATTACCGCCTTTGCCCTGGAAGCCGCGCCTCGTACCTCCCGCGCTCAGAGCCTGGACGTACTGTCCTCGCAAGCCAACATCGCCGGCTATAAAGCCGTGTTGCTGGCCGCGCACCACTACCCGCGCTTCATGCCGATGCTGATGACCGCTGCGGGCACCGTGAAAGCGGCGCGCGTGTTGATCCTTGGTGCCGGTGTGGCCGGCTTGCAGGCGATCGCTACGGCGAAACGCCTGGGTGCAGTGATCGAAGCG
>NZ_CATKQD010000081.1:0-271 GCF_949768175.1 Pseudomonas sp. IT-P74
CAAAATGGCCGAATGCGGCATTACCGCCTTTGCCCTGGAAGCCGCGCCTCGCACCTCCCGCGCTCAGAGCCTCGATGTGCTGTCCTCGCAAGCCAACATCGCCGGCTATAAAGCCGTGTTGCTGGCCGCTCACCACTATCCGCGTTTCATGCCGATGCTGATGACCGCTGCGGGCACCGTGAAAGCGGCGCGCGTGTTGATCCTTGGTGCCGGTGTGGCCGGCTTGCAGGCGATCGCTACGGCGAAACGCCTGGGAGCGGTGATCGAAGCA
>NZ_CATKQD010000082.1:0-269 GCF_949768175.1 Pseudomonas sp. IT-P74
CCCCCCGCCAACACCCCCGCCATCAACTTCAACTGACTCCCCATCACCCGCCCGGCCTGGCGAATCGCCGTGTTATGACTTCGCTCGGCAAACCCCACCGCCACCGCCCCCAACTCCAGCCCGACCGCCGACACCGCGAGCATGGCGGCCGTCAGCTCGATGTACTCGCGCGTGCCTTTGTCCGCCTTTTCTGCCTTCAGTTTCAGGTTCCAGACCTCCAGCAAGGCCAGGGTGCTGCCCAGGCGCACTTCCAGCATGGGCCCGGCGGC
>NZ_CATKQD010000083.1:0-267 GCF_949768175.1 Pseudomonas sp. IT-P74
CTGGAATATTCATTTCTAAACTCTCAAACGCTTCGAAGCAGTTAATGGTGGAGCCAAACGGGATCGAACCGTTGACCTCCTGCGTGCAAGGCAGGCGCTCTCCCAGCTGAGCTATGGCCCCATACAAAATTGGTGGGTCTGGGCAGATTCGAACTGCCGACCTCACCCTTATCAGGGGTGCGCTCTAACCAACTGAGCTACAGACCCAATTTCGAGCGCGTAACTGTTAGCTTGGAGCTATCAGCTTGGAGCTTAAAGCTGCTTCTA
>NZ_CATKQD010000084.1:0-263 GCF_949768175.1 Pseudomonas sp. IT-P74
CCGCGTTGGTCAGGGTCACGGTGTAGGTGACCTGGCCGCCTTCGGCCACGGTGGATTTGTCCGCAGTCAGGGTCGCGATGACTTCGCTGACGGTGTCGGTGATGGCCACGTTGGCCACGGTGCCGTCGATCACCAGGTTTTCGAAGGTTTTGCCGTCGACGCTGGCCGAATCGACGGTCAGGCTCAGGTTGCTTGGGTCTTTGTAGACGTCGTCGCCCTGCACCGGCGCGGTGTAGATGGCCGACAACTTGCCCGCTTCAATG
>NZ_CATKQD010000085.1:0-245 GCF_949768175.1 Pseudomonas sp. IT-P74
ACTCCTCACGCCACCCGGTTCCCATCCTGTGGCTGCTGCCAAAAGCCCTGTTCAACCACGCATGAGTATTGCCAGCGAACCGTTCGTGATTTGCCCATCCTCGGCCGTGCGGTGCGTCTCAGCGTGTTGCTCAGACGTGTTGGCTGCCGTGATTGCGGCAAACGTATGGAAGCCGTCAGTTGGCTGGATCGCTATGCCCGCATGACGCGCCGCCTGTCTGAGGCGGTCATTCAAGCCTGCGAGCG
>NZ_CATKQD010000086.1:0-236 GCF_949768175.1 Pseudomonas sp. IT-P74
GGCGTCGTGCCGTCGAGGGCGCTCCAGCTGTCGATTTGCGCCTCGCCCAGGGCGGTACTGTTCATGCCGGCAACGGCCACGCCCAGTTGCGCTTCGAACGCCAGGCCGTTGCCGCTGTCTTTGGCATCGTAATAGGCAAAAGCCTCGAGCAACGCGGTGCTGTTGAGCCACTGCAAATGATCGGCGGCGCGCTGGTCCTTGATCGCATCGGCTTGGGCGACGGCCGCATCAAACTC
>NZ_CATKQD010000087.1:0-234 GCF_949768175.1 Pseudomonas sp. IT-P74
GCACCAGGTTTTCGAAGTTGCCGCCGGTGGTACCGGTGATGGTGGTGCTGACGGTGCTGCCGTTGACATAAACGTCGTTGGCCGGGGTTTCAACCACGACGTTGCCAGTGGTCTGGCCCGCCTCGATGGTGATGACCGAGCCATTGCTCAAGGTCACGGTCATCGGCGTGCCGGCCGGGTTGCTCAGGGTGGCGGTGTAGATGATCTGGCCGCCTTCGCTGATGTTGCCGGTGG